>VGYQ01000034.1 GCA_016872915.1 Planctomycetota bacterium
AACGTCCTCGGCGCGATTCGAACGCGCAACCTTTGCCTTCGGAGGGCAACGCTCTATCCAATTGAGCTACGAGGACCCTGTTTTTTTGATTCTATCGCAGTCGCCTACCCTTCGCCGCCTTGACTCGCGGAGCCCCACCATCCGACCCCACCGTGACGGTCCCCTCTCATAGACCAGATGGGCAACGAGGCACCTTTCGTGCCATGGTGTGGCTCACCATTCTGAACTCCTTTGCGACCGGCATTCTTTGGAACGGTCTCGGTTTCATCACTGACTCCGTCTACCGCTTTTCGGAAACAGAAACATATGCGCTTTTCATTGCAGCAGGCGCTGCCTACACGGTCACCGCCTTCCTCACCGGGAGCATGCTCCGACGATTCACATCTCGGCTGAACGCCCGCCATGCGATGCAGTGGCTCTTCATCATTCAGGGTGCCGTGGCACCCCTGGTCTATGTGGGATCATCGAGCATCGGGCTCGTGGCAGTCGCTCTGACGACAAGCATGACGGGAGCTGCACTTTGGCCCGTCGTTGAGTCATACATCGCTGCTGGTCGATCTGCGAGTGAAGTTCGCAAAGCACTCGGCATCTGGTGTCTTGCATGGATGGGGTCCGTCACTGCTGTGCTTCTCTTGATGGCACCACTGCAGGGAGGCAGTGGCTGGTTCGATCCACGGCTCAGCGTGTTTTCGATCTTGCCTTTGAGCGCCCTCTCCATATGGATCATCCGCAAGGTGCCCGATCATCCCGAGCATCACCACACGGAGCCGGAGGCGCATGATGCGCGCGACCGAGCATTGCTTGCCTCAGCGCGCGCCCTGTTGCCTGCGTCGTATCTCCTGGTCGGTGCTCTCAGTCCCCTGATGCCCTATCTCCTCGCGCGAATGGAGGTCGAACCGCACAGCCAGACTCCACTGACCGCCACTTGGCTCGCCCTGCGCACATTGACGGCCGGGATACTCGGCGTGCTGGCGTTCTGGCACGGGCGATGGGGAACGCTGCTGCTCGGCGGCGGGCTCCTTGCCGGTGGCTTCGCTCTGGTCGTTGGGGTGCCTTCGCTGTTTGCCATCACAACAGGTTTGGCGCTTTTTGGGATCGGACACGGCATTATCTATTACGCGGCGATCTACTACGCCCTACGCGTTGGCAACGCCGAAGTCGATGCGGGTGGTGTTCATGAAGCGCTGATCGGTCTCGGCTATGTGCTCGGTCCGCTCGCAGGTCTTGGCGGGCATCTGCTCGGCGGCGGCGGATGGACCGTCCTGCTGCTCTGGTCTCTTCTGGGCTTGTTCGCGATCCCTGCACTCTTGCCGTGGTGGCGTGAACGGCAGGCGAACCGCCATCAGTCAGTCGCGAGCCGCTGACTTTGCGCCGCTGATCCTCTGCAGCGCGGCGAGCGCACGATCTCGTGCGGTCGGATGATCCACGATGGGCTGCGGGTAACTCTCGCCAAGCACCACGCCGCTCGATGCAAGCACCATCGGCGGGGCCTCCCACGGCTGGTGAATGAACTCACTCGGAACCTTCGCCAGTTCTGGCACCCACGTCCGGACGAAGTCGCCATTCGGATCGAACTTCTCGCCTTGCAGTATCGGATTGAAGATTCGGAAGTAGGGCGCCGCATCAGCGCCACAGCCTGCGCTCCATTGCCATCCAAGGGTGTTGCTTGCAAGATCTGCATCGCACAGCGTGTCCCAAAACCACTTCGCGCCCTCCTCCCACGACTGCAGCAGATGCTTCACGAGAAAGCTTGCGACAATCATTCGCACGCGATTGTGCATCCAACCCGTCGCCCAGAGCTGACGCATGCCAGCATCAACGATTGGGTAACCCGTCTGCCCGCGTTGCCACGCACGCAGATGCGCCGTGGATGGCTTCCATGGAAACTTCGCAAACTCCGGTCGAAGCGGCTTTGTCGCGGTGGACGGAAAGTTCAGCAGCACATGCGCGGCAAATTCTCGCCACAGAATCTCTGCAAGGAACTTCGACGCGCCAGAGGACTTTCCCGCACCACTGCGTGACACCTCGTTCCAAACGCGGCGCGGTGACAGCTCACCCCAGTGCATGTGGGGACTGAGACTCGACGAACCGTCTTGTGCAGGGAAATCGCGCGCTTCGCCATAACTCTGCACGGGACCCGCGATGAATGCAGCCAGCCGCCTTTGTGCGCCGCGTTCGCCAGGTGTCCACCGCGTGCGCATGATGCCCGCCCAGTCGATGCGCGGCAGCAAGTCGAGTGACTCCAGCTTTGTCCCCGTGGGACTCCGTGGTACTGAACGCAACATGCGGGGCGCCGCAAGCGGATCGCCAATCACGGTCTTCGCTCGCAGCGACTTGGCGAAGGGTGAGTACACCTTGTAAGGAACGCCCGTGCCGGTCCGCAGGGCATGCGGATCGTGCAGCAGTGCTCCTGCATGCGCAGCAAAGGAAACGTCGATCTTCGCCAAGGCTGTTCGAACGCGTTCCTCCTGTGCAGTCCCCGCGGGCTCGAAGCGCCGGGAGCAGTGGACGCTGCCCGCCCCCACCTCCCTCGCAAGTGCCACAAGCACGTCCGGCGCTGCCCCACGCATCAGCAGCAGGGTCACGCCAAGTTCGCCAAGCTGCTTTTCCAAGGCTGCAAGGGAGTGGTGCAGCCACCACCGCCCCGCGCCGCCTGCAGCCCACTCTGCCTCTGCCGCATCATCGAGGATGAAAACGGGCTGAACGGCACGCCCGTTCGCAGCCGCCGCATGAAGGGCGGGATGATCGTCCACGCGAAGGTCCTGTCGGAACCACAGGATGGCAGGCTTTTGTTCCTGCGTCATCGCATCCGCCCCAGTTCAAAGCGAAGCGCAGACTCAAGATCAGAAAAGAGAAATGGATACCCACTCGCCGACAGCGCGGCTGGCTTCACCCAAGAACCACCCAAGAGGAGTTCTTCGCCCATCGAACCAAACACGAGTCGAACAATGGGCGCTGGCAGTGGCGCGATGCATGGCCGACGAAGAACTCTCGCCAGCGTGCGCGCAAACTCCATCTGCGCAACGGGCGCTGGCGCAACGGCGTTCACGGGTCCGTGCAGTGCCGGCGTTTCGATGCTCCAGTGCACAGCTCGCAAGAGGTCGTCGATATGAATCCATGACATTCCCTGCTCACCGCTTCCGACCCGTCCACCTGCGCCCAAGCGGAAGGGCAAGAGCAATTTGCCGAGTACACCGGAGCGCGCCTGCAGCACGATGCCGATGCGGAGATTGACTGTCCGAATGCCGCGCCCGACTGCCGCAGATGCTGCATCCTCCCACGCAGCCGTGACATCTGCGAGGAATCCATCACCCCGCGACGCAGACTCGCTCACGGCAGGACTTGATCGGTTGCCATACCAACCAATAGCCGAGGCACAGATGAGTGCCTTTGGCGGGGTTCTTAGTGCCGCGATCGTCTGGCAGAGTGATCGTGTGCCGTCCACACGACTCGATCGAATGCGCTCCTTGCGCTGAGTCGTCCAACGTCCCGAAGCAATGTTCTCCCCCGCTAGATGAACCACCGCATCGATCCCCGAGAGCGCATCGGCATCCCACGGACCATTGGGATTCCAGCGGATTTCATCGCTCCTGCTCGGTGCCTCGCGCACGAGCCGAATCACGCGGTGCCCGGCGGTGGTGAGAAATGCGCTGAGGGCACTGCCCACCGCACCACTCGCACCAGTGATCGCGATGACACGCCGAGGGCCGCTGGCGAAGCGCGCATGCCACGACAGATCACTTCGAGTCCGGTGATGGCGGAACGCAAACATCTGGCGCAGGGGCGCCGTCCACATGCCGCGCGGCGTGATTGCGCCAAGCGAGGCCGGTGGCGAGAAATCCACCGTATCTCGAAGCGTGCTCGAATCGGAAGACACGGCGATGAAGTCGTGTCGATGCACCCAGTGGGCAAATGGCCCCCGCAGCGAGCGATCCGTGAATCCAGCCGAACGATCCACGGCTTCGTGGCGGGCTGTCCACCGCAAACCAAGCGGCGCACCGATCTGCATTTCTGTGATCGATCCATCGGCAAGCGGTTCATTGTGGAGCACACGGACGGGCTGCCACGGAGGAATGAGCCGGCGGATTGCCCCTGGAGCGAAATGCCAGGCTGCCAACGCTTCCCTCGCAACTGGAACTGGGCACTCTTCTTGGTAGCGAATGATCTTCAGAATGGGCTCCGTTCTTGCGCCGCGAAGTCTAGGCACCACCCCGGACAGCTCCCTGCGCGGCATGCCGTCCGCTTCTATCCTTGCTGCCCATGCAGGGGCTTCCCAATCCCGAGTCGTGTTTCGCAGAGCGGCTGAGTCAGGCACAGCGTGGCATCACCCAACTTGCCGCACTCAAAAGCGACGTGATCCGCTGTGCACAAATGGTCCAGCAAACGCTCCGCGATGGGCGGTCTGTGATCACCTGCGGCAACGGCGGCAGTGCTGCAGAGGCGCTTCACTTCGCCGAAGAACTGTCTGGGCGCTACCGCTCGAACCGACCTGCACTTGCGGCACTCAGCTTGAGCGCCGACCCGACCGCGCTCACATGCATCGCCAACGACTTTGGCTTTGATCAGGTATTCAGCCGACAAGTGGAAGCGATTGGGCGCAAAGGGGACGCGCTCATCGTTTTGTCGACTTCCGGCAACAGTCCCAACATCTTGCGTGCACTCGATGTCGCGCGAGCACGCGGGCTGCGCACCGTAGGGCTTCTTGGGCAAGATGGCGGAAAGGCGCTGTCCCTCTGCGATATCCCGCTCGTGGTACGCGGCGTCGACGGTGCCGCGGTGCAGGAAGTGCACCAAATGATCATCCACATCATTTGCGAGACTCTCGAGCCCACGAGCCCATGACCGAGCACTTGGGCGATGCGGAGCGAAGAATCGCGCGACACCCTCCCCAGAACCTAGGATGACTGCATGCGCGGACCCCGCCTCCACTTCCTGATCTGCCGACTCGTGGTCCCTCTCTGGCTTCTGGCCGGAGCGAGCTACAAACTGTGGGAGCGAAATCCGAAGCTCCTTCCCCCACCCGTTCTCAACACGGTGCTCGCACTGGATCCATTCATCTGGCTCGATGGTGCAGCGTGGATGGATTCTGCGCTGCGGCTGATCGTGAGCACGGAGTTCATTCTTGTGGGCGTCATGCTCGCAATGCCTCGATTGGCCCGCCCAGTCTGCATCGCCGTTCTTGCGCTCTTCTGCACGATTCTTCTTTCCGTGATCGTTCCCGAGTTCCAAAAGGGCGGCTTCGCGCAGGCTTGGAAGGGTTCATGCGGCTGCTTTGGGGCAAGCGGACCGAACCCAGTCATCATGCTTGGCATCGATGCAGTGCTTCTCGCTTTGGCGCTGCTCGCACGGCCTCGCCCCTCAACCGTTGCGTTGCCGCGACTTTTCGGTCTTGGCAGTGCGGGCATCTTGACACTGCTGGCCGTCAGCGTCGTTTCGTTTGTCCCTGATCGGACAGCGATTGTGATCGAGGACGCACCCCCTTCCGAGGGTTCGAAGGCAGCGGAAGCACTGCCCTCGACGACCCAAGTCGATCCACCGATGACGGCAGCAACGACCTCCACCAAGGCGTGGCCGGCGCGCCCGACCACGGCACAGCCCTACTACATTCCCGATTTCGTCAAGTGGAAGGGAGCACGCCTCGATTCACAGGAGATTGCACTCCTGATCTCACCTCCGCCACCCGATGACATCAACAAAGGCAGTTGGATCGTCATGCTCTACCGAGAGGATTGCGATCATTGCCATGAGATCCTCCTGAACCATTTTTCGGGCAATCTCCCCATTCCAGTGTTGGCCATCGCGATTCCCGACACGGATCCAGCGGCAGCGCTCGAAATGCCCTGCGGACAGTGTCAACTGCGAAAACTGGTCAAGGGACCGGACTATGTGCTGACAACACCCGTCCTGCTGCGACTGCAGGACGGTGTCATCCAGGAATTGGTGACGGACCATGCAGACACCGATGGCATCCAACGCGTCACAGCCCCCTGAAATCCCACGCGCAGGCCGAGTGCTTCGCATCGGAGGGTTTCTGCTCTTTGCGTTCACCGCAGGGCTTTGGATTGCCGGTGGTGCCACGCGCCTCCCCTCTTGGCTTGGCACCGCGGGGCAGCGCCTTGGACTGAACGAGATCCGAACGACGCAGATGGCGATTGGTTTTCTTCTGGCGAGTGCCGCCACGCTCGCCTTTGCTGGCACTCGTGCACGCGCCGGGCTCGCCATCGCCCGCACCCTCCTGGTCATCTTCGCGTTTGTATCGGTCGCAACAATCGCTTCCGAGTTTGCACGTCCTGCAAGCGGATCGCTCCTCACTGCACTGGCATGGCCCGTTGCGGCAGCAGCAGCTGCCCTTCTGCTCCACCGGGTGGCAGATGGCGTTGGAAAAGGCACCACAGTGCCCTTCCGCTCGCCCGGCCTGATGTTGGTAGCGCTCATTGTCCTCTGGACAGCAAGTCTGGCAGTGGCAAGCCGCGTGCCAATTGAAGCGTCTGACCGCCCTCCGCTGAAGAATGTGACGAGCGACGACTCCATCGTTCTCGACCCCGTGTCTTGGCAGGGACGCACACTTCCGGACACGCCGCTCTCGCGCATCCTGCCCCTGCTGACGCCGCTCACGCTCGAGGGCGACTCTGTCATCGTTCTCTACAACCCATCCTGCGGGCACTGCCGCGAGCTCTTTGAGAAGCACTTTGCCACCGCCGATCCACGTCGGCGGGTCATTGCGGTGGAAGTACCTCCTCCGCCCGGCGTGATCGCCGCGCCGGGTGATGGACTCGGCCCCGTACCGTGCGAGGACTGCGAAAGACTCGAATTGCCTGCAGGCAAGACCTATCTGCTCAAGCCGCCCACCATCGCCGTGATGCGCGATGGGCGCGTCATCTGTGCCACGGACAACGATCACGACACATGTCTCGCCCTCCTGGCGGCTCCGACTCCCGCCAAAGCAGCGGCCCAGTAGCAACGCGCTACACGTCGCGCTTAGGGGTACCAGGCAGTGCACCTGGCAGCACCAGATCTCGCGCGCGCACATCGAGGCGCACGGCACCATCGGTGAATGAGCGTGGACGCATCTCGCGGTCCTCTGCAGCGCGTGCAACGGCACGCAGTGTGCGTGGTGCGACACCCGATTCGCGGAGCAGTGGATGGAATGCCAAGATCGCGGCAGCACGCTGCGCACCCACCTCGCGTACCACACTCCGTGGGATGCGCTGCGAAGACCAGGGTGCGCGGGAAGCGATCTGAGACAACGCCCATGCACCGTCGCGTGCAAGATCGGCCATATCTACCGCGTGCCTCGCAGTGCGTGGCCAACGTGCACGAAGGAGCGGCGTGACATGCATCCGCAGCCAACCTCGCGCAGACTGTTCGCTCACATTGGAACGGTCCTCCCGCCAAGACAGATCGCAGCGTTGGCACAGCGACTCAAGTTGAGCGCGCGTACAGCCAAGCGCAGGACGCACGAATCGAACACGCGACTTTGGAGATGCCGGGCGCGACCACGGGATGAGCGCCAGACCTCGGTGTGCAGTTCCACGCCCAAGCCGCATCAGCAGCGTCTCGAGCACGTCATCTGCATGGTGTGCAAAGAGCACTGCCGCTGCACCCGACTCTGCAGCACAATGCTCGAGCGCAGCAAGGCGCAGCCGTCTTGCGCTTGCTGCAAGACCGCTTCGGTCCTTTGTGGGGTGCACGTGGACAATCTCAAGCGGAACGCCAAGCTGCGCGCACAGACGTGCACAGTGATCGGCATCCGCATCGGCATCTGCCCCACGGAGATGGTGATGGACATGCACTGCACCCGCCAGTGTCGGAGCGTTTCGACCACCGCTCCAAGCCCATGCGCAGAGCAAGAGCGCAGTCGAGTCCACACCGCCACTGAGGGCGACGAGCACCCGGTCCCCCCCACCGATCCCGCAACGCTCCCGCAGGGCTGCACGTGCACGCAGGGACGCGCCTGCACGCCGAACATGGCAACGCAATCGACGATCGGTGGCGTTCACACACTCATGCTACGGCGCTTCGCACTCGATTCTGCGGACGCTTGATCTGAGCGACATGCTGTGTTCGAGTTGAAGCGGATGTTGTTGCGGCAGTCCCAAACACCGCACCGTGTACGGCGGCGATCATCTCAGCAGGATCGTGCGCTGTCGCTGTCGCGCCGATTTCTTCGGCAAGACCCTCTGCGCGCGCAAACACGCCAGCGCCACAGATGACTGGCACGCTCTGGTTGCGGTGAATCTCTCGCAATCCATCGATGAGCTCACGAATGCGTGGCGCGTCACTCGCCGCCGCGGCAAAGACAACCACTGCGTCTGGCTTGCGCTGCGCAACCTCTTGCATGATTTCATCCTTGGCGACACCGCCGGCGGCAAACAGGACTTCATAACCGGAAGCTTCGAGCAAATCGGCACAAAGCTGGCCTGCCGTGTCCTCAGACTCTTCCGGTCCACACACGCAGAGCAGCCGTCGACCATTGCGCTGGGACTGGCTGTATCGAGCCTGTGCCTGATCTACGAGCATTCGCAGAATTCGTGTTGCGTATCGGTAGGCGAGTGCAGTCAGTTGATCCTGACGCCACATTCGGAAGATCACCTGCATCGAAGGCCAGTACAGACGCTGCGCAATCTCGGTCGCCGAGACACCAGCCGTCTCCAACTGACTGTGGAGTTCGCGCACTCCGGCGCGGTCGCCACTGACGCAGAGTTGAAGAAGTCGTTCCGTGGTGAGATCGATGTTGAGAGTTTGACTCATGGTGCATGATGGATCGTCCACCTAGCGCAATCGCGGCAAGCACACCGCAAAGGTCGCTGTCTCAGGCGTTATTCGCTCCTCGTCGTTGCGCTTATCAGCCTCCGATCGAACAGCGCCTAGGATGTTTGTGTGGCTTTGCCGAAGGCACCTACCGATATGGGAACAGCCCCCGCCTCGAAAAGAGAAAAGGCGGCGTGGGATGATCAGACTTTGCAGGGTGATCCGCACCGCCGCGACGACAAAGCGCAGCGAGTGCAGGCCATGTTTACGGCGATTGCCCATGCCTATGACATCAACAACCGACTGCATTCACTCGGGCTGGATCAGTCTTGGCGCCGCCGAACTGTCCGCCTGGTAGAGCCGATCCCCGGCTCCCGCGTGCTGGATGTTGCCTGCGGAACAGGCGATCTCACAGAGGCGTTCGCGCGAGCCGGTGCGGCCGAAGTGATAGGGCTCGATTACACGGCGGCAATGCTCGATCATGCGAGAATGAAGGCGGCGAAGGCAGGCGGAACCGTCGCAAATATCCGTTACCTGCAAGGCGACGCGCAGAGCCTGCCCTTCGCGGACGCATCATTTGACATCGTCAGTATCGCGTTTGGCATCCGAAATGTCGCAGATCCGTCCAAGGCACTCGCAGAGTTCCGCCGAGTGCTGACCCCCGGTGGCCGCCTGGCGATCCTCGAGTTCAGCCGCCCAAAGGCCGGGCTTGTTCGCTTTGTGAGCGATCTCTACACCCAGCGCATCATGCCGTGGACCGCAAGTCTCATCGCCCGAGATGGGTCGGGTGCATACCACTACCTCCCGAAGTCCGTCGAGACATTTCTCGATCCGTCCGCACTGTCGACACAACTTTGTTCCGCAGGATTCGTGCATGTCACGGCGCACCCCATGACGATGAACACATGTACCGCACTGATCGGACGCGTCGTCTCGTGATCACAGGTCGCTATACTCGGCTCGAACATGATCTTTGACGTAATGACCCGCGCATGGCACTCGCCAGAGCAGCTCGGTTTCGAGCTCGCCGAGGGTGTCCGGCAGGCCGGACGCCGGACGGGAGGTCTCGATGCTTCCATCGGCGGACATGCCCGAGCCATGGAGCAGATTGGCTGCGTCCTCGTGCACGGTTTTCGCTCACACGCGCTCTCCGCCACGGTTCCAAACGAGTTCATTGCGGAAGTTGTCGCGCGCCAACCCAACCGCGCTGCTGGTGTCGCCGGCATAGATCCCGTCTCCCCGAGTTGGAACGATGATCTCGAACGTGCCAGAGCGCTAGGGCTCGCGGCAGTCAGCATTTCGCCGACCGCTCAGGGCTTTCATCCAACCCATTCCGCCGCCATGCGTTTCTATGAACGCTGCTCAACGCTTGGACTCCCGGTGTTCGTGAGTCGGCCTGGCATGCGGACGCCGACCATGATCTTCGAGTACGAGCGGCCCACAGCTTGGGATGAAGTGGCTCGAACGTTTCCCGCGCTGAAGGTCGTGCTCTCGGGGCTCGGACATCCGTGGGTCGATGAGACGATTGCGCTGCTCGGCAAGCACCCCGGTATTTACGCAGAGACAAGCGGTCTGGTATCGCACTCGTGGCGTCTCTACACCGCACTCCTCCAGGCGTTCGAAGCAGGTGTCATTGACAAGATTTTCTTCGGCTCCGGCTTCCCCTTTGTGCTCCCTTCGACGGCGGTCGAGTCGATCTACTCGCTGAACGCCTACTCGCTTGGAACTCCACTGCCATCGATTCCACGTGCCGCGCTCCGAGCCATCGTGGAGCGCAACCCGGTGACCACGCTCGGCATCCGTGCGCCGCTTGCGATTGGTCAGGGAGACACCCCCGACTCCGATTCTCCCTCCCAGACAACGCAAGACACTGTCCTCTGAACCACCGCAATTCCTCTGGGGGAAATGCGCAAGTTGACCTGAGCGTTGGAGGTACATTTGCAGCCGTGCAGCGATGCGTGTGGCGATCTTCTTTCGTCCTGATGACGCCTCTCGCTGCCAGTTTGCTCCTTGGCGGCTGTGGCGTGACGGCCCCAGAGAGACTCGAGTGCACGTCCATGGGAGACACTCCTCGAACGCTCCCTGTGGCGGATGGACGGACCACCTACACACTCGAACTCGCCAACACGGAGTTCCTTCGCAGCAGTCTTTCCCCTGAGCAATTCGATGAGTCGCCGATACCGGACGGCTATGTTCTGCATGCTGAACTGATGTGGGTTCCCAAGGCCGGCAAGACCGCCATCGACCCGCAAGCGACGAATGTCTCACTTCGGCTTGTGGTGATCTCGGGTGGCGAACTGGGTTTGTACGGCGGAGGTGGATTCGCGTGGCCGCAAGGTGAGCCGGGTGCAGCCCAGTACGGCATTGATCTCGTCGGCTCCAACCTCACGCTGTTGTCTGCCACTTCGGGCTTCGTCGATCTCCTCAGTCCATCGCAGATCACGGGGCGCTTGACCGCAGACCTCGATCCCGAGATGACGCGGCAAGTCCGACGTGCGGCGAGTCAAGCAGTCACGAACGCGCTCAAGCGCGTGCAGTGGGTTGGTCCAAGCGCGAGCGCACGCTGGCCCTGAAGAACCCAATGGAAAGACAACTGCACCCCTAGCGAGGCTCGTGAGACCGTTGGGTCACGCGGACCGCGATCTCTCGCATCCCCTCCGTGCAAGGCGACACGGGCGATGGCATGTTGGACAACTCGATCAATCGCAAATCCGTGTACTCCCAGTTCGGCGGCGCATCGGGTTCTCCCGCCAATTCGATGTCATGGACGATCTCCCAGTTCCCGGCAACCCCATCAAAGAGGAGTGCCTGCTGCCGCGCTGGTGATGCCGCAGCGAGAGCACACTCTTCCATCAATTCCCGCACAATCCCGATACTCGGATCCTCCCCAGGTTCAGCAGAACCACCCGGAGCGAATTCCCATGTCCCCGGATAGGTGGCGCACGCCAACGCTCGACGGCCGACGAGACAGCGGCCATTTCTGTGCGCGATCGCCTTCACACCGAGCCCATGAAATCCGGTTGTCACCCCGGTCGAGCGAACGGCACCCATTCGATAGGTGGTCTGCACCACATGAATCGTGGCGCCGCCATGCCCATCCCGCTGAACCGCAGTCACATGCCAACATGGACCATCAACAAGACGTGGATTGCGCTCACACAACAGTGACCACGCCGCATCGATTGTGGCCGGATCGCACTGCGGCAACCAAGGGGTCGATGAGATGGCAATCCGCGCGGGTCGGCGGAGCCAAAGGATTCGCGGTGTGTCCGTCTTCATGGAATGGAGGCCTCGCGGCGGCTCTCATTGTCGCCGCAAGCAGCCGAGTGAGCGGTGTGACGGCCCCGTGGACTCATGAAATCTTGGATCAGTAGGCCATGCGGATCCCCCACCATATGGTGGGGCAAATGGTCACCGAATACCCAAGCAGTTGTATGCGAGGCCATCACGCCGCTTGAAAATGATCCGATCCTGCGGCGAAAAGTCCTGAAATGACCGCAGTCTGCGGCGATTTCAATCCGATAGTGACTTCCATGAACCGCGTATTCAACTCAGGCACAGTGGACAGCCTTGTGGAATCGATCATTGCCATCAACCCAGGTGCAGACCGCGACTGGCTGGTGACCTTTGACGCCTACGACCTCGCTCGCTACCTGCAGCATCTTGAGTGCGCTCTTGAACCGCGTGAAAGCGCGACACCATGGGAACGCCTTGGCGACACTCCAGCGATCGTGAGCCGCACCGCCGCCTGACGGACGTTCCCCCCCCTGCTATTCGGGGCTCTTCCCGAGCAAACTACTCATTCGGCGCTTGAGAAGCCGAAGCGACAGCAGCCCGCGAACACGCGCGAGCAGTTCAACCTTATTGACAGGTTTCGAAACGAAGTCGTCGCAGCCGGACTCCACGGCTCGCTCCATATCGCCAAGCTCGTGCAGCGCTGTCACCATGATGACGACCGTATCTCGCGTGGCGGGGCTCTGCTTGATCCGCTTGCAGACGTCGAAACCCGAAACTCGTGGCATCATGACATCAAGCAGCACCAGATCAGGGCGCTCTGCCTCGATGCGCGTCATTGCCTCGGCGCCATCCTGCGCAAGCACAATCTTGCAAGGCAGCGACTCCATGTAGGCCTGAATCAACTCCAGATTCTGTGGGTTGTCATCCACGATCAGGACCTTGCCCTCGGACAGATCGACATCGTGGCTCGGCTCAATCTCGGTAGGCGGTTGACTCGCTGCCATCCCGACAATGGTACGCGCGGTGGCACCTAAGCCGATGCGTTTGCGGAAAATCGGTCGTCGATCGCACGTACAGCAATCTCGACTGGGTGGAGCGCCGTTCGCCCACAACCATCATGAATCTGGTGGCGGCAGCTCGTTCCGGGGGCGGCCACAAGTGATTCAGGTGACTGCGCCAACTTGGGTAGAAGATCGAGTTGTGCAATCTGCTGGGAAAGCGGATAGGTCTCCGCTTTGAATCCAAAGCTTCCGGCCATACCGCAGCAGCCAGTCTGGAGGACGCTCGCGCGGTCGCCAAAGATGCGACGAAGCAGCCCGTGCGATGTCGGCCCCCACAGCGCCTTTTGGTGGCAGTGCGCGTGCAGGACGACGTGCTCCGCCGGCTCCATGAAACGCGGCCGGCGTGGGTGCCGATCCCACGCAAGATCGATCCACTCTTCCGCCATCCACGTTCGGGCGGCGAGCCACTGGAGATCCTGCTGAGAGACGCGCATTTTCAGGTCCAACCAATCGTCTTTCACCGCCGATACGCAGGACGGTTCGAGCCCAAGCAGCGCGACCGCCTGCTCTCGCTTCATGGCATCGATCAGCGACTGCGCAGTCTGCGCGCTCACTGTCGCGGCTTCCGCGAGCATGCCGCACGAAATCGCCGCGCGACCACAGCAGCCCGCATGCGGCAGCACGACTCGGTATCCAAAGGCCTCAAGCAACTCCACCGCTGCGCGACCCACCTGAGGCTGCGACCACTGCGAGAAGCAGTCCGGCATCAGCAGAACAGTCGGGCGGTCCTCGAGGGTCAGAGGGCCCTCGACGCCGGCCCGCTTGCTTGTCCTACGTTCCATCCATCGGCGGAGCGAAGGCCCAACAGGCGGCAGTGATCGCTCGGGTGCGAAGCCAAGCGCTGTGGCAACGGCCACGCGCACGGGCGCCAATCGCCGAAGCACATCAGAGACGGGCCAGATCGCGCTCGCCAAACGGTTCACCGAACGAACCCGGCCGAGTGCGCGAACACGCCATGGAACACGCCCCCGCCGCCAGAAAGCCTGTGCCGCGTACTCCGCCTTCAACTTCGACAAGTCGACATTGCTCGGGCACTCGGTCTTGCACGCCTTGCATGAGAGGCACAGATCGAGCGTCTCCTGTACGAAAGGATCCTGCCAGCGCTCCGACGCGGTCGCATGCCCAAGTTGCCCCGTGATCGCCAGTCGCAGCGCATTTGCCCGCCCACGCGTGGTCTGCTTTTCATCCTTGAGCACGCGAAAGGAGGGACACATGGTGCCGCCGGGTGTCAACCTTCGGCAGAGTCCCGCCCCGTTGCACTGCTCGAGCGCATGATCAAAGCCTCCCTCTCCGTCGTAGCGGAAGAAGGTTTGCGTATCCGCCGGAGCGTGCACGAATTGACGATCATCGGGACGCACACGGAGTTTGGACGTGATCAGCGTTGGATCGTCGGGCGCGACAAGATTGCCAGGGTTCATCAGACCCTTCGGATCGAAGATGGCCTTGATCCGGCGGATCCCCTCCATCAGCTCGGCGCCAAGAACGCGGGTCAGTAGCGGGCTGCGAACACGACCGTCGCCATGCTCGCCGCTCAGCGCTCCCTCGTAGCGCACCACCAGATCAGCCACCTCGCTTCCGATTGCCTGCATCATGCGAAGCCCCTGCTCATCATGTGCGCAAACAAGCGGTCGAATATGCAGGCAACCCACCGAAGCATGCGCGTAATACGCGGCCGTGCTGCCATGACGCTCGACGATCGCGCGAAAGTCGCGCACGAAGGCAGCAAGACGCGCTGGATCGACCGCAGTGTCTTCCACGAAAGTGAGCGGTTTCCGATCACCCGGAACCGCGTGCAGAAGAGGCTCGCCCGCCTTGCGAAGCCGCCAAGCAGCCTCCATCTGTGCGGCACCCATATGACGCGCCATCGGAGCAGATGGAATTCGGCGCGCAAGATCGTCCATGCGTGATGTGATTTCGGACTCCGATGCACCGAACCACTGCACGTACATCACGGCGCCCAGCCGACCAGACTTTGGAGTTGGCATCACAGCCACATCGCGGCTGTACAGCGCGTTCCGCTTCGCCATCTCAATCACCATGTCATCAACGAGTTCGACTGCGCTCGGCTTCGTCGCAAGCATCTCCAACAGAGGCGCAAGTGCATCCTCGACGCTCTCGAATCCCAGAATCGCGAGCCCCCGCACCTTGGGCCGTTCCACCAGTGACACTTCGGCGCGCAGGGTTGTGCCAAGCGTGCCCTCAGAACCACAGAAGAGATGCGCCAAGTTGACCTTCTCCAGCCTCTTCGGATCCGAGGCCTCGATCTGGGCAAGCATCAGATCGAGATTGAGCCCATCCGTGTGGCGCAGAATCTTTGGAAAACGCTTTCGAATCTCCCCCGCAAGCGGGCGAATGACATCGGCAACACGCTGCGTCAGCACGGCAATGTCCGCATTGCTCTGCGAAGCTCCCTCCTCGAGGCGAAGGGCTCGCCCATCGGCGAGCACCACATCGAGCGCTACGACATGCTCAACAGTCCGTCCGAACAGTATGGAATTTGCTCCAGCCGAGTTGTTTCCAATCATGCCGCCGATCGTGGCATGACTCGACGTGGCGACATCCGGACCGAACATCAATCCGAATGGCACGAGCGCTTGATTGAGCTGGTCCAGCACCACACCCGATTCAACGACTGCACGCCGACGTGGTGCGTCGATTCTTTCGATTGATCGACATGCCGCGCTGAAATCGATCACGACCGCTTCATTGACGGTCTGCCCAGCGAGAGCGGTTCCGCCCCCACGCGGCAGGATGGCGCTCCCATGCTTCGCACAGATCCGAACCGCTTCGATGCCATCCGCAATCGATGCAGGGATCACGACACCGATCGGTTCAACCTGAAAGATGCTGGCATCCGTCGCGTAGAGCATTCGGTCGCCACGACTGAAGCGCACCTCCCCCTGCACACGCTCGGCCAGATCGTCGTGCACACGCCGCCTGGCACGCTCATCGATGACAGGCAGCGAGATGGGAGTGTTCTGCAACGGGGTCACGGTTCCCAACGATAGCCCGATCAGGCGCCCGTCACAGAGGATCCATGCGCAGCGTGCAGATCGCGTAGCCGGGCGAGGTAGGCAATCCCCGGTGAGAGCCCCCTTCGCTGCATCGCCGCACGTAAAGTCTCCTCAAAGCGCCCAAATCGATAGGACTGAGTGCGCTCCGGGGTCATCCAGGCAAAGCGATGGACAAAGGTCGGCGGCCGTGCCACAGCGATCATGGCACCAGTGCCTACGGTGCTGCCCGTGTTGAGCGCGACAAGGATCGCGACTTTTGCATGGTCGCCGATCACGCCACCATAGAACGCACGCCCCGTGCGCTCGGTATTGCCTGCGGCATCGAGCCGGGTGCTGACTTCACTGTAGGTATTCAGCAAGTTGGAGTTGCAGGTGCCCGCACCGATATTGACCCACTCGCCCACTATGGCATCCCCGAGATGCCCGTCATGCGCCTTGTTGCTGTACCCCTGAACCACCACTGATCCGATTTCGCCCCCCATCTTGGACCAAGGACCGATCACACTGCGCGCCTTGACCTGTGCACGGTCGATGATCGTCGCATGATCAAGAACCGCGACAGGACCAGTGACAACCGCACCCGGGCGAATGACCGCCCCCGCGGCAAGCAGCACCGGACCATCGGTGGTATCGATCACGGCGCCTGGCAGTACTTTCGCCGTTGGATCCATGAAGAGAGCGTGATGTCCGAATCGGTAGACGCCGGTGGTGCTGCGATCCCCCCATTCACCCGATCGACTCAAGAGCGCAATGTCTGCAGGCAAGCTGCGCTCCAGACGGTTCAGAAGATCCCAGGGAGTACCCACGAGATGCCCATGCGCAAGCGGCGCACGCTGGGCAGTCGACAAAGTGCGCTCCCACTGCGCAGGACATTCCAAGATGCGCTCCGCATCACGCCGCGGAAGCCGCGCAATGGCGAGCCGACCATCTCCAGCCGTGCGAACGGCACTGGATCCGAGTGTCGCAGCATCTTCGAGAGAATCAAGTGTGCCGTTGATGAGAATCACATCACCGCCGCCGGCCGGCAGTTTCGATACACCTATCCCGGACGCACCATGGCGCTCCGTGCACACGGCCTGCAAATGCTCAAGCGGATAGATCGCATCGACGCGCCCGAGCACGATCCGCGCACGCTCGAGGCATGTCAGCGCACCCAGGCGCTGCTCAAATGATGCTCGAAGATCCGAGAGCGGGCCAAACCGCGAGAGCCCATCATCGAACAGGACGACCTGCGTTGTTTGCTCGGTCATGGTGGCACTCTACTCCCGAATGATGCGGGCCTGTCCGCCTCCGCGCTGCCGACTGATGACGGATGGGAATCCCCACATCCCGCCGCTTCGAAGCAAAAGCCAACCAACTGGCACCGCACAAACGCCCGTGGAGATCGCCGTCAGCAGTTGCCTGCCAAACTCACCGAGCGCACTTCCAGTACCCCAGGGCGCCGGCGAATCTGGGTACCACGACCGCAGTGCCCACCAGGCAGTCCAGAACAGTCCTGCCGACAGCGTCAGCACACCTGCAAGAACACCCACAGCAAGGGGATTCTTGCGAACAACGATGCCACGCAGAGACAAGACCGCTTCTGCGCCGAAGAACACACCGAGTGTCCACGGCGCAATCAAGTAAAGCGGCGCGCGGGGACCGGCCATCGACGGCTCCGAGAGATCCACAAGCAGCCCTGCCAACATCGCATACCAGCGGGCGGCACCGGGCTCGGCCTGCATCGCTGCAAACGCCACTGCCACACAGACGAGACGAGGCGTGACGCCTCCGAGCTCAAGCACACCCATGAACGACACATCCGCCACAAGTGCCGCGAGGAGGACAACGAGCGCAGTCGGCCACCTCATGGTGTGCCCCCGTTCGAGACGCGTACGACCACCTCTCCCACGCTTGAACCATCCACCACGGGATCGATGATCGCCTCACCGCGAAGCGGCTGCGCGTCCTTTCGTCGGACTTCGCGGACCACTCCAATCCGCATCCCCTGCGCACCCTGCGGCCATGCTGGGTCGCGCACGCGAACCATGTCGCCCGCCGCCACGGCGGAACCGAGATCAATATCCGCTCGGAGTTGCCCACGACCGTCCGGCACGATCTGCACTGAAATCGGCTCGGTGCGCTTGGCGCCCTCCTGTGCTGCGGGGGTGATGTAAGCGTCCACCCTGCCCGAGGCACGGTCTGCGACAGACATGACGGTACTCGTGACATTTCCGACATCGGGAGCGATGCGTCCTGCGATTGCATCCCCACCAAAGAGAACCACGTCGCCTGCCGCGATTCCCTGCCGCGATCCACAGTTGAGTTTCAGCGCAAAGCCGCCACCGCTTGCACTTCGAGTCAGCACTGATGCCGCGGCAAATTTCGCATCCCCACCGCGTGAAGTCTTTGCAGCCACTTCGTAGGCACGCAAGCGTTTTTCCAGTTCCTGCACCTTGATCTGTTCCGCATGCCAGAGACCGCGATATCGATCGCGCTCCTCAACGACGCTCGCATCAGCTTCTCGCGAAGCAGCATTGCCCGGCCGAAGCCAAAGGCGGATGGAGGTTCCCGCGTGCGCAAGGGGTGAGAGTGGAACCCACACCACGGCCGACAGATCCGACGACCACGGTGCGACCCAACGCGCGGGCACCAAGCCAAGCAGCATCACGAACGCAACGGCGATGACGATCGGCGGAATGCGGCGCACGCAGGGTGGCCCGTCTCAGTGCCGCGAGCGGCGCCCGATCAGAGTTCCTCGACGTTGGACTCGAGAATGGACTTGTACTGCTCCAAATTCTCCAGATAGTCCGCCGTACCACGTGCAACGCAGGTGAGTGGATCCTCGGCGATCTTCACAACGAGTCCGGTGCGATTGGCAAACAATTTGTCGATGCCGCGCAGAAGCGCACCACCGCCAGCCACCGTGATGCCGTTGTGCGGCAAATCCGGGTTGCAAAGATCGGCAGCAAGTTCAGGATCTGCCTCGCGGAGCGTCTTGACCACTTCGTCGCAGATCTTCTTGAGCGGCTCGGACAATGCCTCGCGCACCTCGACAGAGTTGACCTCGATTTGCCGCGGCAGACCTGTGGAAACATCGCGCCCGCGCACCTTCATGGCAAGTTCTTGCTCAAGGGGCCAAGCGCTTCCAATACGGATCTTGATTTGCTCCGCAGTTTGTTCACCCACCCGAAGTCCGCGCTTCTCTTCGAGATGCACGATGATCGCCTCATCGAAGTCATCGCCCGCCACTCGCAAGCTCGATGCCTTGGCAATGTCGGCCAAACTCAGGATGGCAATCTCGCTGGTTCCTCCACCGATATCGACCACCATGCTCGCGACCGCATCGTCGAAGGGCAACTTCGCGCCCATCGCTGCAGCCATCGGCTCCTCCAGCAGAAAGACTTTTCGCGCCCCTGCACGCTCTGCGCTGTCAAGCACCGCACGCTTCTCCACCGCAGTGATTCCCGATGGAATCGAGATCACGACACGCGGTCCAAAGATGCGGCTGCGTCCCATCACCTTTTGGATGAAGTATTTCAGCATCGCCTCGGTGATCTCAAAATCCGAGATAACACCGTCTTTCAACGGGCGAATCGCTTGAATGGAGCCAGGCGTACGCCCGAGCATCTCCTTCGCAGCGAATCCGACTGCCGCGCCGTTCATCAGCACCTGATTGGTGCCCTTGCGTACCGCCACCACCGAGGGTTCGTTGAGAACGATGCCCTCGCCTCGGACACACACCAGCGTGTTGCATGTCCCAAGGTCGATCCCCATGTCGACGCTGAACCAACTCATCATCTTGTCAAGTGTCATGTTCGGCCACCTCCTTGGCCAGTGGGTTTCTCGCCCTCCGACGCTAGCGCGACGGAATCGTTCCGATCGGATTGCCTTCCTCTGCAGTCCCTTCTACTCCCGCCAAATTGTCGAGCGCGATCAGCGCACAACCTACCAAGAGCGCGACAGCCGCGGCGGCCAGAACGCCCGTGTAAATGTTCAACTCCCCGCCAGCGTTCCGCGCCTTCGGCGCCGCAACGGGCTTGGCCTTCTCGACCTTTGCCTTCGCCGATTTGTCAGGAACGGCCTTGCTCTTTCGCCCAAAGAGCCCCTTCTTCTGAGCGGTCACGGTTGGGGCAACTGCCTCACCAAACTCCACTGGCGTGGAGTCTCCCGCCGCATCCGCCGTGGCAGCGGGCTTTTTGGGGGTCTTCTTACCTATGCCAAGAAATGCCATCTGTGTCTTTGCTCGTCTTCTCAGAGGCCGCCGTGAGTGTCATTGTCCCTTGCGAATCGTTACCTTCTGACCGGTCCGGACCGCGCCACGGCCCGCCGCGTCTTCCATCTCGACAGTGCCAACTGCCTTGTTGACATCCACAGAGGTGATTTGGAGTTTGCCGATGAAACGTGACCCATCTCCAATGGTCATCACCCAACCAACCTTCACGCCATCCCGGCTCCCCGCATCAATCTCCGCGTAGACCCCGCCATCCGTCCGGCGGATATTGACGATCTGCGCGGACACGTTTCGGTCGGCAACCTCCGCGACTGGCATGGGGGCGGAAGCCTGCTGCTCCTGCTCGGCTGGTCCGAAGCGCGCCGTGTACGCCTGCACCACTTGATCGGATTTGGCCTTCGAACTGGACAGGGATGCGACCTGCTCGCGGAGGTCTCCAAGCGCCTCCTGCGCCATGCGCAAATCGCTCTCGGTCTTTCCATACTTTTGTTCCACATCGATCTTCATCCGCTCACAGTCCGTCAGAGACGTGCGCTGCGTGTCCAATTCCTGGCTGATGGTCTTGATGAGTTCCATCTTGGCACGATCTCCATCCGTCACGACCGCGAGTGACTGCTCCAGGCTCGCCAGGCGAATCTTGGCCTGTGCCAACTCACCGTCAACGGTGCGGATCTTCGCCATGCCCTGTGCAAGTTCAGCCTGCAGACGCCCCTTCTCTGCATCGAGATCCTTGATTTGAAGTGCGGCGTCACTCTCTGCCTTTGAGCGCAGCGCACGTTCCGTCTCCAGTTCATTTCGAGCGGCGGCAACCTTGGTATCCGCATCCTTCACCTGTTGTCGAAGTGCAGCTTGATTGCTTGACTGCACCGCAGCAAGGGGCACAATGGCAACAGCCAGAAGCGAGACAAGAACGATGAAGACTTTAGTGAGGATGTGCACGAAATTGACCTTGCAGATGAATGCCGAACACGGTCAGGCCTCCGTCAATCCAACTTGGATCATCTTCAGGCTCACATCGCACTCAGCCCAAGACCAATCCAAGAGCGCCGACTGAGGCTGCAAACCAAGACGGCACTGATCCAAGACCAAACCAGACCTTGATTTTTTACACGGGAAAGCGGTCTGTGTCAACGCTTCAGCGCGCCCGAGCAGCAGAATCTGTGGCTCCGATCGGGGGCAGTGCCTCGGTTGGTTTTGCCGTTGCTCGCAAATAAGCGGCAGATGCTGAGATCGCCACCAAACTGTCCGCTTCCTGCAGCAGCGGTGCAACTGCATCAGCAGCGCGTTCGCCACCAATCCATCCAAGCGTTGAAGCGGCTTGTGCCCGGATCGAGGCGCTCGGATCCTTGATCGCCTTCAGGCAAAGCAGGTAAATCGGCTCCGCATTTGGCTCTCCGATGCGCACGAGCGCCGTCCCCGTCAACAGCCGAATCTCCATAGGGCGTTCCATGGATCCCCGTCCATTCCAGATGCCGATCAGACTGCCGCGCGCGCCACGATCATTCACTTCGCCAACCATCTGGCACGCAAGCGCGATCAACTCAGCTTGCTCACTTGGTGCAAAGAGCGCTGCTCGGATCGGATCGTACTGCCGATAGTCGCCCATTTTGCACATCGCTTCGGCAGCCTGCAGTTCGACGATGCGAGTCCGTACCTCATCGACAGTCCGAAGCGGTCGCCCGATGCACGCCTCAATCAGAGGTATCGCAGATGGGTTGCGCAGTTCTCCAAGAACAAAGAACGCATTCGAGCGGGTTTCAGGATCCTCACTCATTGCCAGACGCAGCAGTGGATTGAGGTCCATCCGCTGACCCAGCCGCGCCAGTGCGAAGAGCGCAGCTGCCTGTACCGAGGGATTCGCATCGAGCAAGAGCGGTTGCAGGAGCGTTGTGCATCGATCGAGCCGCTTTCTCCCGATCGTGACGGCTGCCGCGAAACGAACTCCCGGACTTGGATCACCGAGCAGTTTGCATGCGACCTCCGCAAGTGCGTCCGGCCGTGTCTGAAGTGCCTCGAGTGCATGCGAGCGAAGAATCGCAGCCTCGCTTGATGCCGCGCGCGCGATCACATCGAGCGCCATCTGTTCGCGAGCATCGACTCCAACAAATGTGAACTTGACGATGGGCGCGGCGGGAGAGGTTGGCGT
>VGYQ01000035.1 GCA_016872915.1 Planctomycetota bacterium
CTGGCGAGTCGCCGACTGACGGTTGCCTCCGAGATGCCGATGTGATGTGCGATGTCGCGTCCCGACATTCGCCCATCCGTCATAAGGGCATCTGCGATCTGGCGATCGAGATCGTCCGCTCGTCGAAGAGCTTCGGATAATCCGAGATAGACAGATCGAACCATCGAGAGTTCCTTCAGGGCAAGCCGAGAACTTGCAAGTAAAGCAACACAACGAGAGATGCAACAACGACATTCTGAGGATTGACTCGCCCCCCGGGAGCGAATCACTCGCTCAGTACGAGGGCTCCCACAAAGAACTGCCGAGCCCACGCAGCACAGAATGCCCAAAGTCTATACTTTCATACATCGCTCGGGGCGTCTGCCGCGTGTGGCAGGCTGAGAAGCACCCGTCGAACCTGATTCGGTTCATACCGACGAAGGGAAGCGTGAGCCTTTTTGAGGCCCCCCGTTCCTTTCCTCACTGAGCCTTGTTGGGCGTCAGGAAGTGTTGTCGCCAAGCCAGTTTCGCAAGCAAATGCTTTGAGGAGAGTGAACATGAACAGTCACGAGCGCATCGCGAGTCAAGCCATCGGCCGGAACCCACAGCAAGCCGATGCTCGAGAGCCGTTCCTCCATGGAGCGCTCAACCCATCGTCGCTGCGTGAGGGAACGAACCGAGGCAGCTTTGCGCTCGCCCCGGATGTCGGCGGTGCCCGTGCATTCAGTTCGCCCGACACGCCCGGCATGCCTGCGCCGAGTGTGCGCACGGCGTGGGACTTCCTTCCTCCCGACTGGCGCGTCGAGTCTGCGCCCGATCACAAGGCCGGGTGCGCGGGCCACTCACTGGGTCATCTAGGGACCTTCGTGCGCTGTATTCCGCCGAGTGGATTCACCGTGGTGACGCAGTTGGAGCATGCGCGGACGGGCACCATCACGAAGCAGATGCGGCGGGTGGCCGAGCGCGAGCCGCACCTCACGCCCGAGCAGGTGCGAGATGAAGTCGCGGCGGGGCGCATGGTGATTCCGGCGAACATCGAACATCTTCGTCACCGACTTGATCCGATGGCGATTGGCCGAGCATCGCGCACCAAGATCAATGCGAATATGGGCGCGAGCCCGATCAGCAGTGGAACGGATGAAGAAGTGGAGAAGCTTCGGTGGGCGGAGCGCTGGGGCGCCGACACGGTCATGGATCTTTCGACGGGCGGCGATCTGGACGCATGCCGCGAAGCGATCACTCGAAACAGCACCGTGCCGATTGGAACGGTGCCGATCTACTCGATGATCATCGGACGCAAGTTGGAAGAGTTGAATGAGTCTGTTGTGCTCGAGACGCTTGAGCATCAGGCGCGGCAGGGCGTGGACTACTTCACCATCCACGCGGGAGTCTTGCGCGAACACTTGCCCTTCGTGCGCGATCGACTCATCGGCATCGTGAGCCGTGGCGGCAGTCTGCTCGCGAAATGGATGCTCGTGCACAACCGTCAGAACCTGATGTACACGGGCTGGGAACGCATCTGCGATGTGATGCGGCGCTGGGATGTGACGTTCTCCATTGGCGATGGACTTCGTCCTGGTGGTCTTGCCGATGCGACGGACCAGGCGCAGTTGGCGGAACTTTCGACGATCGCCGAGCTCACCGAGCGCGCCTGGCGCAAAGGTGTTCAAGTGATGGTGGAAGGGCCTGGTCATGTGCCGTTCGACCAGATCGAGTTCAACATGAAGTTGCAGCGCTCGCTTTGTCATGGCGCGCCCTTCTATGTGCTCGGTCCGCTGGTGACGGACATCTTCCCGGGATACGACCACATCACCAGTTGCATCGGCGCAACCGCTGCGGGCTACCACGGTGCGAGCATGCTGTGCTATGTGACGCCGAAGGAGCATCTTGGTTTGCCGAAGAAGGATGATGTGAAGCAGGGCTGCATTGCTTACAAGATCGCTGCGCATGCGGCGGATGTTGCGCTCGGCATTCCTGGCACGCGCGACCGCGATGATGCGCTCACGAAGGCACGAGCGGCACTGAACTGGGAGAAGCACTTCGAGTTGAGCTTTGACCCTGACACGGCGCGCGCGTACCACGATGAGGATCTCGATGTCGATACGGACTTCTGTGCGATGTGCGGGCATGACTGGTGCAGCGTGCGGATCAGCAAGGAAATCCAGGAGTTCGCGAGTGGGAAGGCGGATGGCTTCGAGCGCGGGAAGCCCGTGCGAAGTGCCGCGCTCACTGCCGAGCAGCAGGAGATTCTTGCCAAGCGCGGTGTGCTGCCCCCCGAGGAGATCCATCGGCTCGCGGCAAAGACTCGCAAGGCGGTCGATGCGGATACCGCGAAGGCATCATGCCACAGCGACTTCGTCGATCCCGATTCCGCGCGCCGTGTTCAGGAGGAACGCTTGGTGCAACTCAACACGGCGCCTGCGCACAATCTTCCATCGCACGATCCGGTGATTTGACCGGGAGGCGTGCAGCTTGGGCGAGGACAGCGCGCGCGATCTCATGCGCCGCATGGGGTCGCGCTGCGGATGCCGCCGCCATTCGCATCGCGGCGAGCGCCTGTTGATCCGACAGAAGGCTTTGCACCGCTTCGCCCGCACCCCGTGGATTGGTGAGCGATCTCGCCGCACCCGCAGCGATCAGGATGCGGGCGTTGCGCTCTTCTTGACCAGGGATTGGATCGAGAACGAGAAGTGGAAGACCCGCGGCGCGGGCCTCGGCGGCAGTGAGACCGCCCGGCTTGCCGATCATCAGATCGGATGATGCCATCAGCGCAGGCATCTGATCGGTGAAACCGATCACGCGCAGAGTGGTTCGGCTTCCGGGCATCATGGGAACTTGGTTCAGCCGCTGCTGCAGCGCGGTATTGTGTCCACAGACGATCGCAAGCGTGGCATCCACCTCGGCATCCACAAGCGAGCGAACGACCGCCTCCATTGGACCGAGTCCATGCCCTCCTCCGCAGATCAGGATTTGCGGCTGGCGAGTCGTACGTTCGTCAGCTTCTCGCGTTTTTGCGATGAGTTGTGCGACCCGAAGGTCGACAGGAATGCCCGTCACTGCGAGTCGATGCGCGGGAATGCCATTGGCAATCGCCGCGGTGCGCGCCGCTTCGCTCGCGACGCAAATGAGATCGCTACCTGCGCTCAGCCAGATCGCGTGCGGATGTTCATCGGTGACGACCGTGATGAGGCGCGCACGAAGGCGGCCGCGCAGCCGAAGTCGCCCCAGTGCACTCGATGTGAGAAAGTGCGTCGAGACGATCGCATCCGCGAATTGCACCGTTGCGTGGCGTCCAAGCGCCCGCAGCACGAGGTCTTCGGTGCGTGCCATCGGCCCCTTGCCTGGCTTGGAGAGGGGACGCTTGCGATCCGAGAGGTCGTAGAGGGCGCCGACGAGTCGAGGTGCAAGGCGGATCGCGCGAAGGTAGCCATCGCGATACACGCGGCGGAACCACGCGGGGGATGTTTCAAGTGCATCGATCACGGGGGATGCTTTGGCGCCCCATTCGGTCAGTGCATCGCCCACTGCCGCCGCCGCGCGCATGTGGCCCGAACCGATGGATGCACTGACGAGTGCGACGGACATACTTCCTGCGATGTCACGCGGCAACGGTGAAATCCTCATCACTTCCCAGCTCTTCGGGCACTTCCTTGGGATCCGGCTCCCAGCCCGCATCGCTCAGCAGTCGATCGACATCGATCAGTTCGAGTTGTCCATCCTCTTGCTCGACAAGGGCACTTGCGCGTTCAACCCAGTCGCCACAATTGGCGTAAAGAACGCGCCGCCCCTCCAGTTCGCGCCACTCCAGCCGCGGTTCGTGGATGTGCCCACAGACAACGCCATCCAATCCGCTTCGAGCCGCATGCGCGAGCAGAACTTCCTCGAATCGACTGATGAAGGTGCAGGCGCTCTTGACGCGCTTCTTGATCGACTGCGAGAAACTCCAGCGGCGGAGCCCGACAAGACGCCGCGCCGCATTGACGAATCGGTTGAGCGCGACGAGATGGTCATATGCCCACGCACCGATGAGTGACACAAGCCGTGAGTTCTGCACCACGAGGTCATACTCGTCCCCATGTGTCACCAGCAGCCGCCGACCGTCGGTAAGAAGATGTTCGGCTTGCGCTGCAACGACGATCCCGCCGAGTTCGAGACCGCGGTATGGGCGGAGTGATTCGTCATGGTTCCCGGGGATGTAAATAATCTGCGTACCACGGCGCGCGAGTTTCAGCAGGCGCCGGATGACCTGGTTGTGCGATGCGGGCCAGTTCCATCGCTGCCGCAACACCCACATGTCCACGATGTCGCCAACGAGGTAGATGCGCTCACATCGCACGCGCTTGAGAAATGCGGCCAGTTCGTCCGCGCGGCACCCACGCATGCCCAGATGCACATCGCTGAGGAACACGGTGCGGTAGTGGAATCGCATCGATCTCCTTGCTTTCACTTTCAGCATCGTCCGAGCGCGTGCGACAGCATGATTTCCTTGCCAAGGCTCACGAAAAATGAACAGAGCGGTTTTGTCGCTTACGATGAGCGTGGTTCAGACCATGGTCGAAAGGGCGCCAAGAACAACATCGGGTGAACGCAACCGAGAGTCGGTGGCGGGGGCGCATGCGCCGGCGTTCCTGTCAGTACCGGGGCTTCGCTTCCAAGAGGAGTACGTCTGGCTTCTCTTTTTGGCGTCGATGGACGTGATGCTCACGTGGTACATCCTTGAGAAGAAGGGTGGCGAAGAAGTCAATCCCGTCGCGCGCGTGGTCATTGAGGCATGGGGACTGTGGGGAGCTATTGCGTTCAAGTTCAGCCTCGTGCTCTTTGTGATCGTGGCCTGCGAGTGGGTTGTGCGCCGCCGCATCCGATCGGCTGTGTTTCTCGTCTGGTTTTCGCTGGTGGTATCCCTCAGCCCCGTGCTCTACTCGGGGATCCTGCTCGCGTATCACTGGCTCGTGCCCGAGAGTGCCTTGTAGCAAGGCCTGTTCGAGCTACTTCGGGATATGGGCAGTGAGAACTCGTGGGGCGCCGCGAGTGATCAGCACATCGTCCTCGATGCGAACCCCGATCGCCTCACTCTCGATGTAGATCCCTGGCTCGATCGTGATGACCATGCCGGGTTCGAGTGGCGACGCAGGATCCGCGTCATGTACTTCGAGTCCGAGGTGATGCCCGATCCCATGAGGAAAGAAGTCGCCGAACCCGGCTGCTGTGATGATCTTGCGTGCGGCCTGATCAACGGAACCCATACGCGCGCCCGGTTTGCACGCTCGAATCGCGGCGGCCTGCGCCTTGAGAACGGTGTCATAGACCAGCCGTTGCCGTGCTGTGAAGCGACCTGAAACAGCGAGTGTTCGCGTGACGTCTGACGCATAGCCGCCGAACGCCGCGCCGGAATCGATCACCAGAAGGTCGCCGTCCTTCAGGGGACGATCGTTCGCGTGGTAATGAAGCACGGTGCCATTCACACCGCTCCCTGCGATCGTGCGGAACGCAAGTGCGCGCGATCCATTCGTGCGATAGGCATGCTCGATCGCCTCCTGGACATCAAACTCGTTCGCGCCTGGGCGACACGCCTCTCGCGCGGCGGCGAAACCGATCCCTGTGATGCGTCCTGCCTGCTCGATGCAGCGGACTTCATCTGCGCTCTTGACCGCGCGCAGCGAGGGCAGCACGGTGGAGAGGTCGATCACCGAGGCACCAGGTATCCGCGAGGCACTCTCGCGCAGGATTGCCAAATCAGGCGAGAGAGGTGCGTTGTGACTGGCGAGCGCATGCAGGCAAGCAAGCCGCTTCGAGCGACGCGCCGACTCAAGAAGGAATCGCCCGAGCGCTCCCGTACGGAGGATCGTTTCGACGCCGTACTTGTTGCGCAGTGACTTGCCGACCGTTTCGCGCAGTCCATCCCAGCGTTCCACTTCGGGGTTGAGTGGGCGGAGGAAGAGCTGCACGCGACGTGCGCGGATCGGATGGGCGGGATCGAGCAGCAGCATCGCGCCGGGTTCGTCATCGATGCCCGTGAGGTAACGGAAGTCGGCGTTCGCCCGGTAGGGTTGATCGAGCGATCCTGCCACGTCGCCCGCAAGGACAAGACCGACTGCGTTCCCGGCACGCGCGAGTTGGTGCAGCACGCGCTCGCGCCTCTGTGCAAACTCCTTCAGATCGATCGATGGAGTGGAACGTTGGATGCTGCGCGCAGAGGGACGCGAACGGCGAGTGCGTGTTGGCATTTGGGGGAGTGTTGCAGCCCCTGCGCGTTCACGCAACTTTGCTGTGTTGCCTCGAGCTCTCGTTCAGAATGCGCTCCGCATAGCGATTCATCGCATCGCGCAACTGGTCGAAACTGTCGAGCACGTAGAGAATCGGCTGAAAATGGTCAATCTCGTAAGGGGTGGTGCAGGCCGCTTCGAGGTCGAAAGGTCGTCGTTGGACATCGCTGCTCTCGAGCGCATGTCGGCTCTCGGCGGGGGATGAGATGAGCCCTGAACCGTAGAGCTTCATGTTGCCGCCTTCGCGGATCAGCCCGAACTCCACGGTGAACCAGAACAGCGTTCCCATCCGCTTGATGTGTTCAGGGTTGCATGTCGCCGACGCCGCCTTGCCGTAGGTCTGGAGGAACTCTCCGAAGATCGGGTCCGCATGCAGCGGCACATGACCGAACACATCATGAAAGATGTCGGGTTCGGGGAGATAGTTCAGCGACTCCTTTGGGCGCATGACGATGGTGGTGGCGAACTCGCGCTGTGCAAGGGCGGCGAAGAACGCCTTCGCAGGCGCAAGACCTGGTACGCCGCGGCTCTTCCATCCGGTGAGGCGCATGAGGTGGTGGTTGATCGATTCAGGTCCGTGCAGATGTGGGATGCGATCCCGCGAGAGTTGGATGCTGCGTGCACCCTGCAGATAGGTCTTTGATGCGCGCGACTCGAGGAACTCCATCTGGCGGTCGAAAAGCGTGGTCCACGCTTCCTGATTCTCCGCCGAGTAACCCTCATAGTGCTGCGTGATGAAAATGCGTTCGACATCCTCGAAGCCCGGTTCGCCGAACCGCATGGCGTACTCAAGCGCCGCCTGCGCTTCGGGCCCGTCGATCATCGCACTGTTGAGGCTGCCTGCGAACTTGGATGGACCGCTGGTTTCTGCCATGGAACGCTCCTACGCGCCTTCGGCGCGCATGAGGCAGTGTATGGGCTCGCCCTTCCGATCCGATGGCGTGCAACGTGTGACATCGACGCGGTAGGAGCTTTCGATGGATGATCGTTATGATTTGCGGTCCTATGAGTGATTCGCCGATTCCATCGCGCGGTCGCCTCCTGTGGCACGGTCTTGTCGCCACCGCGGCAGCGTCGCTGCTGTGCGGCTGCGATCCGATTCTGTCGGTGGATGGGGCGTTCTTCCCCGCGTGGCTCCTGTGCATGATTGCCTCGGGGTTCCTGCTTGGCGGCATCCGATGGATCGTCAGTCGGCTGGGCTGGGAATCGTTCGTGCGCCCGCGCGTGCTGGTGTACTTCTGCGTGTACCTGAACTGCACGCTCGGACTCTGGCTGCTGATCTTCCGTACATGAGTCAGTCCGCCGCATCCTCGCCGAACAAGGGAGACGCGATGAACCGCGCGGCTGGTCGTGGCTTCAGCATTGTGATGGTGGCACTCGCGTTCGTGCTGTCCTTTCTGACATGGTGGGAACTCGACATCCGTCCGCGCACCGACGATGCCTATCTGCGCGCCAACATCGTGGGCATCGCGGCGAATGTCTCGGGCTACGTGACGGAACTGAATGTGGTCGACAATCAGGAGGTGAAGGTGGGAGATCTCCTGTTCCGCGTCGACGTGCGTCCCTATCAGGCGGCGCTCGATCTTGCGGTCGCGAACCTCGGCTATGTCGATCTGGAGATCCAGGCTCTCGAGGATGTGATTCGCGAGAAGGAGGCGGATCTTGTCGCGGCGGAGGCGCGTGCGGAATACAACGTGTCATATCTCGCGCGCATCGAGCCGCTGTTGCCGCGCCAGTTCGTAACGCCGGATCAGGTGGACGCGGCGAAGCGCAATGTTCGGGCATCCGAGGCGGAAGTGGCGCAGGCGAAGGCGGCGATCGCGTCTGCGAAGGCCAATCTCGGTCAGATTGGTGATCTCAATGTGCGGCGCATGCGCGCACAGGCGGAGGTCTTGGAGCAGCAGCTCAACGTCGGCTACTGCGAGGTGCGTTCACCCGTGAATGGCTATGTGACGAACTTCAACATTTCGGTGGGGCAGTTCGCGCAGATCGGACAGCAGCAGTTCGCGCTCGTGGATGCGAGCAACTGGTACCTGCTGGCGAACTACCAAGAAACGGATCTGCGCGGCATCGAGCCTGGCATGGCGGTCGATGTGTATCTGATGGCCTATCCGCTCACGCGGTTCTCTGGCACTGTGCAGGGTGTGTCGTGGGCGCTCTACAACTCGGACCAGGGCAGTGATGGTGTTCTTCCCACGGTTTCGCCGACGCTGGACTGGGTTCGCTTGGCGCAGCGATTCCCCGTGCGCATCGTGATGGATCCAACGCCCGATCCGATCAAGCAACCCTATCGAATGGGAGCGACGGCGACGGCCATCGTGTGTTCGCGTGACAAGCGCGAGGTCCCTGACATCCTCAAGCCGCTGCTCCCCGATGCGCTGGAACGCTGGCTCGACACGCTCAACACGCGCGCGGTACGAACGCCCCCCTCGCCGGGACGGACGCCCTGACTTCACTGCGCCGAAGTGCGCGCCCTTCGCTCACGACAGACCGAGCAGCAGCGGGCGATCCTCCGGCTGCGCATCGAGATTCTCCGCGAGTGTGCGTAGCGCATCGACGCGAGCGGTCTGTTCCACCAACCGATGTGTCCATGCGCGCGCGGGATCCGCTGCGATCGCTCGCGAAGGTCTGCTCTCGGCGTGAGATGTTTGCCCCGCGATGCTCGCCGCCGCGTCATCGAGCGCGTCCGCGCTGGCGTTCAAAAGAGGTGCTTCGCCGTCAAGCTCGCCGCGGATGGCTCTGCCCTGTTCGAGTGCTCCCACGATGCCGTTGCACACCTTGGCGCTGTTGGTGATCAGGCTCATTTCTGTCGTTCCGCGCATGGGCTGAACCTGTGCCTCGAGCTGGGCGTTCGAATGGAAGGACATGGCGGTCCGCATTCCATCGGCGACAGCGAGGCGGATCTCATCGAGTTGTGCCTGTCGCGGCGGGGTGGTGGACGCGCTTCGCACAAGGGCCGCGGTCTTGCGCAGCATGTCCGCGACTGCGATCCTCATCTCGTGCGCTGCACGGACGGGCCACAGCAGCCGGTAGAAGATGAATGTCACGAGCACTCCCATGGCCACGGCGAGCGAGAAGTCCATCGCGGGAACAAGGGAGATGGAGGGCTCCGTGTACTGCAACAGTGCAAAGTCGAGGACGATCACGGTCTGCAAGGCAGGTACTGCGACTCGCGGCGATCCATGAAGTGCCCAGCCCGCGCCCGTCACGATGATGCCAAAGATGATGAGGAAGCCGGGGATCGTTTCGAGAGTCGGGATCAGAAAGATGATCAGCAGAATCGACAGGACATAGCCTGCAACGACACCGATGCAGCGGAGACCGCCGATCAGGAGCGTGCCGCCGAAGGTGGCCTGCACAACAAGCATCACCGTCTCGACGCAACCGATGCCGGTTGCCCAGTTGATCGAGATGCAGAAGAGCGCACAGAACATGATGGATGCGGCACACTTGGTGGCGTGCTTCAACTGCATCGGATTCGGTGGCCACAGTGGCATGCGAAAGAGGCGAGGGATGCAGTGCTCGAGTTCGCGGAACAGTTCGACAAGAAAGTTTCGCTCGGTTGGGAGCGAACCAAAGACAGTCGCGGCACGCTGCGCCCGCGGTGCGGTGGCTTTGAGCGAGCGCAAGACTTCCAGCGGTGATGCGTTGGGGGGCGCATCAGGCGAGAGATCGCCCTCATCGCCATCGAATGCTCGCGTTGAGGGTGGACGTTGGAGCGTGGCGATCACCACTTCCAACTGCTCCTCGCAATCTTGAAGCAGCATGACATCTGCGACGATGTCAGCTCTGCGATTGGTATGCGCAGCCTCGGACACGAAGGCGCTGACAGCCGCGGCACGGCTCTCCAATGCGACAAGCGTGACGAGCGCACTCGTCTCGTTGGGTTCCAAGTCGAGGTCAGTCTCCGTGTGCTGTATCAGTTGCATGAGCGCGGTCGTTCGCGATTGGTCATGAACGGACTTGGGAGGAAACGGACTTCCAGACACACTTGCCTCACGGATGGAACGGAGAACCTGCAGGCTCTGCTCGAGGCTTTCGATCAGTCGCGCACGAAGGGGACGCCACGGGGGGTTTGGCCAAACAAAGGTCATCACCAGACCGCCACACCCGATGCCTGTGATGATGGATCGGTAGACGATCGTGGCGATGTGCTCTGCCTGCTCCTTGGCAAAGAACGACATGTAGATGGTGACGATGAAGGAGTATCCAGCGACGAAGAGCGCGCCACGATATCGACTCGATCCCATCCAGTACATCACCGCCACGATGTACGCAAACATGATCGGAAGGAGGAACCACGGCTGTTGGATGAAGAGTGCAGCAAGTGCAACCGCGCATGCGCAGCCGAAGGTGGCGCCGATGAGCGCGAACACGATACGCGTCAGCGTGCCGAGGCCGCGCGATTCGGTGAGGATCAGCAGTGTCGTCATTCCCGGATAGAGGATCTCGTACCAAAGCGTCATTTCGAGACCGATGGTCAGTATGGCTGCGAGCCCGAGCCGCAGGGCAGCACCCAGGCGGCCCGGTTCGGGCGCGAGATCCTCGCGGATCGAATCCCACAGAGAGGGGCGCTCGGCGGCTGGGTTTACGTCGGTCATGGACGTTTCGTGGGCGCGTCACTCATGCGCGCGTGCGGCGCGGATTGCCTTCGCGGTCGATGAGCGTACGCAGTGCGGCTTCGGCACCTGCGGCATCCGTGAATGGCGTGGGCAGCGCAAGCCGAACCACATCAAACTGGCGGCGCACATCGATCCCTGATCCATCGACGCCAACAACGAGAGGATCAGCCGCGTCGATGCGGAACGCAGCATCGATGGCCCGTCGGAGCAGATTGCGGTCGCCTGCATTCAGAGCTCTGCAAATGGCGGGTTCGTCGGCAAGGATTGGATTGGGACGTCGGAAGACCTCGCCGTCGATGAAGTACCCGCGAAACTTCGCGGCATCCACTTCGATGAACGCCCAATTCACATCGGGCGGATCGCCGTGGTAGGCGCGCCATCGATCCGCCGCGCGACCATCTTCACCGCGGTCGTGGAATTGCGTCAGGGTCACCATGAGATGCAGATCTTCCTCGCCATCATCGGGCAGTTCGATCACCACTTCGCCGGCGAGCAACATGGCCACCATGACCGGCGCGACGAATCGCCCATCTGGCATGGGTGCGATCCGAAAAGCGACCCGCTCACCATCGAAGCGGATGAATCCCGCGAGATGCCCGCGCAGCCAACCGTATGCGCTCTCTTCGATTTCTGAATTCTCACTCATGAATGCGTCTCTCGTGCGCACGACCGATGCTAGCGGTCATCACGCGAGCAGGACGGGCTGAGCGCGGTCTATGCTCGGCGCATGACGTTCATCGCCGTTGCTGTTCCAGTCGTGCGCGCCGATCAAATCAGCGCCGCGTTGGAGACCGCTCGATTGGCAAAGGCGCAGGGAGCGGATCTGGTGGAGTGGCGCGTTGATTCACTCGCACAGGAGCCGGGCGCTGCAAGCGCGGTCACGCGTCTCGTGCAGGACGCTCCGATGCCGTGCATCGTGACGGTTCGTCATGTCGCCGAGGGTGGTGGATTCTGCGGGACGGACGAGCAGCGGCAGCAGGTGTGGACCGCTGCCTGCACCGCGCACCCGCCTGCCGCCTACGTGGATGTTGAGTTGGCAACCTATCGCTCGGACAGCATGGCGGGGGAACGCGCTCGTGATATGTCGAGGCTTGGATCTCTTGGAAGCGGAAGCGGGCCTCGCGTGATTCTCTCGTTTCATGACTTTGAGGGTCGGCCGCATGGACTTTCCGCGAGGATCGCCGAGATGTGGGCAGACCCGTCGAGCACGGTGAGCAAAGTCGTATGGACAGCACGTACGCCACGCGACAACACGGAGGCGTTCGAGGTGCTCGCGGCGCGCGCGAAGCCGACGATTGCGCTCTGCATGGGTGAGCATGGTCTGATGAGCCGCGTTCTCGCGCCGAAGTTTGGCGCGTTCTTGACGTATGCGCGCAGTGATGCGCAGGGCACCGCGCCAGGACAGCCGACCGTGGAGGAACTGGTGCAGCAGTGGGACTTCCGCAGCATCGGGCCGAAGACACGTGTGTACGGCGTGCTTGCGCATCCCGTCGGGCACTCGCGCTCTCCCGCCCTCCACAACCGTTGGTTCCGTGAGGCGCGTGTGGATGCGCGCCTCTTTGCGATTGCCGCCGGTCCAACATGGGAGTCGTTCAAGGCGACACTTCTTGAACTGCTTTCGCTCGACACGCTGCACTTCAGCGGGTGCGCGGTCAGCCTGCCGCACAAGTTGAACGCCATCCGATTCGTCGAGGAGCGTGGTGGTGTCGTGGATTCGATGGCTCGGTGCATCGGCGCGGCCAACACCATCAGCGTTGCGGCGGATGGGACATTGCACGCATCCAACAGCGATCTTGCGGGTGTGTGCGATCCGCTGTCGCGCGCGGCGAGGACGCACGGTTGGAGTGGTGGCCTCCGTGGGCGGCACGCGCTCGTCATCGGTGCGGGTGGCGCAGGTCGAGCGGCGGCTGTCGCGCTGGCCTCCGCAGGTGCCGAGGTCACGATTGCCAACCGTACAACAGATCGTGCCATGTCCGTCGCAGCAGAATTGAACAACTCGCTCGGTCTCGGCGCAAACGCGGCATCATCGATCGCCGCGCGTTCGCTCTTTGATCTCGGTGCGACTCGTTTCGATGTGATCGTTCAGGCAACGAGCGCGGGGATGGTCAGCGGCGAAGATGCCGACGTGGATCCGCTGCCAGAGACGGTGCCACTGACCGACACGACGATTGCCATGGACTTGGTGTACACGCCGCAGGAGACGCCATTTCTTCGGCGCGCAGCAAGAGCAGGAGCGCATGCCATCGGTGGCTGGTCGATGTTCATTGCACAGGCCGCGCAGCAGCACCGATTGTGGACGGGTCATGACCCGAAGAACATGGACATCGGTATGGATATGAACGCGAGATCACGGTCCCTCTAGCATCGAAGAAGGAGGAATGCATTGGCGACACTGAGTTACCGAACGGCGGGCGAATCGCATGGTCCCGCGATGATCGCGCTGATCGAGGGAATGCCCGCTGGGGTCCCCATCGATGCGGCATTCATAGATGGCGAACTTCGCCGCCGACAAGGTGGCTACGGGCGCGGTGCGAGGCAGCGCATTGAGACAGACGTGGTCCGCTTTCTCTCGGGTGTGCGGCAGGGGATGACCATCGGATCACCGATCGCCATCGAGATCGTGAACGCTGACTCACGAATCGATGATGCGGAGCGAACCCCGCCTGTCTTCCGTCCCCGCCCTGGGCATGCAGATCTTGCGGGCAGCATCAAATGGCTCACGACCGACTGTCGCGGCACGCTCGAACGGGCGAGCGCACGCGAGACGGCTGCGCGAACTGCGGCGGGCGCCGTGGCGCGCTGTCTGCTCAGCTGTTTCGGAGTGGAGGTCTTTGGCTTCGTTCGAGGCGCTCTGGATCTGCAGAGTGCACTTCAGCCGAGTGCGGCAGAACTCCCTGCACTGCGCACTCGACGCGACGCGAGCGAGATGTACTGCCCTGACGAGTCCGTGTCTGCGCGCCTCGTGGAGGCGATCCATCAGGCGAAGGTCGACAAGGACACGGTGGGTGGCTGGTGTGAAGTGCATGTTTTTGGTCTCCCCCCTGGACTTGGATCGTGTGTCAGCGTGGATGCACGACTTGACTCGCGAATTGCTGCAGCTGTGATGGGTATTCAGGCGTTCAAGGGTGTGGAGATCGGTCTTGGAATGGCGGTCGCCGCACGGCGGGGCAGCGAGGTGCACGATCCGATCCACTTCGATCCGGCCCGGCGTGGGGAGAGCCATCTTGGATTCACGCGCCCGACCAACAATGCAGGCGGGCTTGAGGGCGGCATGACCAACGGCATGCCCGTTGTCGTGCGAGGTGCAATGAAGCCGATCTCCACGCTGCTTCGCGGTATGCCGAGCGTGGATCTCCGAAGCGGCGAGGCGTCACAGAGTCAGTACGAGCGCTCCGATATCAGCGCCGTTGCTGCGGCGAGCGTTGTGATGGAACACGTCGTCGCATTCGAGATCGCGCGCGCATTCCTGGAGAAGTTCGGTGGCGACTCCATGAGCGAGCTACGCACCAATCATGCTGCATTCCTGCACGCAGCGCGCCAGCTTGGCGGCGGTTGAACGCCTCGCCGGTGGCGGCTTCAGGGAAGAAGCTTGCGCCAACCTGCGTCGTCGATGACAAGGGAAAGTCGCTGCTTGTCCTGCTTCATGGCGAGGGCTTCGGCCATGCCGGAGAACATCGTCATATCCATCGGCGGCGGTGCATCTTCGCCCTCTTCCTCTTCGTCCGCGGCTTGTGAAGCCATCATCATGCCGAGCATCGATGTGAGGCTGCGCGTGGTGGATGTCCACGACTCATTGAACTCCTGTGCCGCATCCTCACTCTTGAACACCATGGCAGCACGGATTTCAGGCTTTTCACCGAACTGAAGCGCGATGGACGCCGTCTGCAGCGACTTCATGGAGTCCTCGAACCCGGCGAGCGCAGCGGTCAGCATGCCTCCATCCTCGTCCATTCCTTCTGCGAGCGATTCACGCATCGAATCGGTGATGCGAAGTCCGACCGTCACGGAGGATGCGGGTACCCCAGCGAGTGCGCTCTCCAGTGCAGCCGCTACCGAGACATCGCCGCTTCCAAGGGCACGGGTCGTTCCTTCTGGTTTCACTTGGTACCACCCGCCACCCACCGACTCCACGGACGCATCCGGCATCCACTCGCGGATGGCCGCCTCCAACTCCTTCTCCGCGCCGAGCCGCTTGGTCTGCACGAGCAGTACAAGCGCATCAGGATCTTCCATCAACGCTCCGACGGTGCCGAGATCGAGATTGGGCGCTTCATCAGCAAGCAAGTAGATGTTGCTGCCTTCCAAGGCGCGAAGTGCAGCGAGCGCCTTGCCATACTTCACCATGTCGGGCTGCTGATCCATTCCGAGGGCCTGCAGTTGCAGCAAACCCGAAGCCTGAACAACCACTGGAATCTTGGATCGCATCATGATGCGTGCGAGCGCCTCGATGCTCTCCTGCATGGCGGTTGCATCGGTACCTGTAGTTGAGATACGCACCACACTTGTCGTGGACGCAGAGCAGGCAGCGGCGGGCAGCCGATCGCTGACCTGTTCGCAGCCGATGGCAAGGAGCAGCATGCCAGCCAGCAGGAGTGATCGAGCGGCGTGTCGGATTGCGGGTCGGGATGCAGCAACGGATATGAGATTCGCCATGCATGCATCCTACTTGGTTCGTTGGATATCGCCCTATCCTCGGAGCCATGTGCGGAGTCGCGGGTCTTCTCGATCCGAGTAGTCGTGTGCGTGATGCGCGCGTCGTACTCGATCGGATGTCGGATGCACTTCAACACCGTGGCCCCGATGACAGCGGGGTGTGGTGGCAGCCGCCGCTCCCGGTCGGTGTGGCGCACCGCAGGCTTGCGGTGATGGATCCCACGCCTGCGGGTCATCAGCCGATGGTGAGCGCATCAGGTCGCTGGGTGATCGCGTGGAATGGCGAGGTCTACAACGCGCCAGAACTGCGCGTCGAACTTGACCGTGCGGGAATCGCGGCGTGGCGCGGTCACAGCGATACGGAAGTGATGCTCGCCACGCTTGATGCTTGGGGGTTGGAGCGATCGCTGGATCGCTGGCGTGGCATGTTCGCTGGTGCCATCATGGATCTGGAGCGGCGCGTGCTGCATCTCATCCGTGATGGTGCGGGAAAGAAGCCGATGGTGTGGGGTTGGATCGATGGCGTTCTCGGCTTCGCGAGCGAGTTGCGCGCACTGCGAGCCATGGGGCGGTCGATGCCACCCGTGCACGAAGGCGCTGTGGCGGCGTTCCTGCGGTACGGCTGCGTGCCCGGTGAACAGACGATCCTGCGGGGAATCTTTCGTGTCCCGCCGGGTGCAGTGCTGTCTTGGTCGATCGACGCTGCCGCGGGCGCACTGCCGCAGCGACTGGATTGGTGGAATCCACTTCGTGTCGCACGCGCGTGCGAATCCGATCCGCTGTCGACCGATGTTTTGCAGGTTCCGCGGCAGTTGCAGGAGCGCATCGACGCGGCCGTGGCTCGGCGGCTGCGTTCGGATGTTCCGCTTGGTGTGTGTCTTTCGGGCGGGATCGACAGCGCGCTGATCGCGGCATCTGCTGCGCGGTTGACCGGTTCCACAATCCATACGTTCACCCTCGGTTTCGATGTTGCGGGTTACGACGAGAGCGCTGCAGCGCAGTCCACAGCTCGCGCGATCGGATCGAAGCATGCGCTGCGCATCGCCAGCGGTGCGGATGTGCTTGCGGCGGCGACTCGACTGTCGCAGGTGCATGATGAGCCATTCGCAGACAGCAGTCAGATCGGCTTCCTGATGCTCAGCGAGTTTGTACGGGGATCGGTCACGGTGGCTCTCAGTGGCGACGGCGGAGACGAGGTGCTTGGCGGGTACGAGCGCTGTGCGGCGATCGCATCGTGGTGGAGTGCGCGACTTGGCGGGCGCGGATGGGTTGCACGGATGCAGGCGGGCTTCTCGCGGCAGATGGCGCCGCTTCTCGTCCGGCTCCTTCAACGGGTTCCGCAGTTGACTGGGCAGGGGAGCGCTGTGCGCCTGTATGAGAAGCTCGAGAAAGTGCGCGCACTCGTCTTGTCGGAGTCACTCGATGGGGCGATCGATGCCTTGTCATCGATCGGACCGGAGAGCGCATCGCTGCTCGCGAAGGCCGCACAGCCGTTGGCGCGCCTGCAGGATGCGGATGATGCAATCACTTCAGATGGCGTTCTGCGCCGCGTCCTGCGCGAAGAGTTCGCGGGAGCGCTCGTGGACGATCTGTTGGTGAAGGTGGACCGCACATCGATGTCAGTCGCGCTCGAAGTGCGTTCGCCGTTTCTCGACCGTGATCTCGTGGAGTGGGCGTGGCGATTGCCGATTGCCGCGAAGGTTCGCTTTGGGCGGGATCATCGGTCGTTCACATGCAAGTGGGCGGCCCGCGAACTGGCGCGTTCCGTGGTGCCCGAGGTTGCCGATCTCCCCAAGATGGGTTTCGGCGTTCCGATTGCCGCTTGGCTTCGCGGCCCCCTTCGTCCGTGGGCTGAATCGCTGCTTTCACGCAGCGCCATTTCGCGCGCGGGGCTTCTCCGCGCGGATGCCGTGGAGCGACTCTGGCAACAACTGCTGGCGGGCGATGATGCGCCGCGCCACCAAGTGTGGTCCGTGCTGATGCTGCAGGCATGGAGTGAGCGTTGGCGCTAGGGCTGAGCAGCCAGCGCGTAGCCTTCGCCGCATGACGTCGAAACCTGCACCACTCGCCTCACTGGGCGATCACTTCACGCTGCAGCAGGCGCTCGAAGCGATGATCCATCACTTTGGATGCGATAGTGGAACTATTCACAGAACAGCAACGGATGGACACCTTCACCTGCGTGCAGTCGTGGGCCAGTTTCCGCCGCCCGTGCTTGATGCGATTCGCACGATTCCATTTGGGAAGGGGCTCGCGGGACTTGCGGCATCGCGCCGTGTACCCGTGAACGTGTGCAATCTGCAGAGCGATCAGTCAGGTGATGTGCGCCCTGGCGCGCGCGCGACGGGCATGGAAGGTGCGATCACGGTTCCGGCGATCGATGCTCGAACAGGTGATGTCGTGGGCGTGATCGGCATCGCCTGCGTCGCACCGAGGACCTACAGCGAGGGCGAGACGGCAGAGTTGCTCCTCTGTGCGGCCGCACTCGGTCCGCTGCTGCATGCCGAGTGAGCGTCCGCGAGAGGCGACTTACGCCCTCTGCGGAGTTCCTTTGGACTTCTCGAAGGTGAAGGATTTGCCCCGATAGTCCACCGCGATCGTGTCGCCATCTTGGAACTCACCGCTCAGAATCTTTGATGCAATGGGGTTTTCAATTCGCTGCTGCACGACGCGCTTGAGTGGTCGCGCACCAAACTGGGGGTCATATCCCTCCGCCGCAAGCGCTTTGCAGGCATCGTTGGATACATCAAGCCCGATACCACGCTGCTTCAGTCGCCGGCCGAGAAGCTCGAGTTGAATCTTCGTGACCGCCGCCAGTTGAGTGCTGCTGAGTTGCTGGAACACAACTGTTTCATCGATTCGGTTCAATAGTTCTGGACGCAAGTGCTCCTTGAGCATCTTCCGGACGTGCGCTTCGATCATCTCCTCCGGTTCGCCGCGCTCGCTCATGTCAAGGATCGCTGCGGATCCAATATTGCTCGTCATGACGATGATGGTGTTTGCAAAGTTGACAGTGCGCCCTTGTCCATCGGTGAGCCGCCCATCGTCGAGCACTTGCAACAGCACATTGCTCACATCAGGATGCGCCTTCTCGAACTCGTCGAACAGCACAACGCAGTAGGGCCGCCGACGTACCGCCTCGGTCAGTCGGCCACCTTCGTCGTAGCCCACATACCCAGGAGGTGAGCCGATGAGGCGTGCAACGGAGTGCTGCTCCATGAATTCACTCATGTCGATGCGCACGAGTGCATCGACAGAGTCGAAGAGCAGTTCGGCGAGCGCCTTGCAGAGTTCCGTCTTGCCCACACCGGTCGGACCGAGGAACAGGAACGAACCGATGGGGCGGTTGGGTTCACCAAGTCCCGCACGATTGCGGCGAACCGCCTCTGCAACCACACGAACGGCCGTGTCTTGTCCGATCACTCGCCGCTGCAACGACTCCTCGATGTGCAACAACTTTTCCCGTTCGCTCTCGACGAGCTTGGACAGGGGAATACCCGTCCACTTGGCAACCACTTCGGCAACGGCCTCCGGATCGACCTCCTCCTTCACGAGCGCGGCGCCTGACTCCAGGCGCTTGCGCAGTGCTGCTTCCGCATCGGTGCGTCGCCGTTCGAGTTCTCTGATTTCGCCATGCTGGATGCGTGCCGCGCGGTCAAAGTCCCCGCGCCGCTGTGCCTGCTCGAACTCCACCTTCCGCGCTTCGATATCGCGGTCGATGTGCTTGACTGCGTCCAGATCTGCCTTCTCCACCTCCCACTGTGCAGTCATGGCCCGATCGCGTTCGCGCTCCTCGGCAAGTTCCTGTTCGACCACAACGAGTCGCTGCGCACTCTGCGGATCCTTCTCAATCTGGAGCGCTGCTTTCTCAATTTCAAGCGTCGTGATGCTGCGACGGATGGCATCCAATTCCATTGGCATCGAGTCATTTTCGATGCGGAGCCGACTGGCGGCCTCATCAAGCAAGTCGATCGCCTTGTCGGGGAGGAAGCGATCACTGATGTAACGATCACTGAGCTGCGCCGCCGCCACGAGTGCGCTGTCCTGAATGCGGACACCGTGGTGTGCCTGATACCGCTCCTTGAGTCCGCGAAGAATCGCGATCGTGTCCTCCACGGATGGCTCGCCGATGTAAACGGGACTGAAGCGGCGCTCGAAAGCCGCGTCTTTCTCGACATGCTTGCGGTACTCGTCGAGTGTGGTGGCACCGATGCAGTGCAGTTCGCCGCGGGCGAGGGCAGGCTTGAGCAACTGCCCCGCACCCACGGCACCTTCGGCCTGGCCCGCGCCGACGATCGTGTGGAGTTCATCGATGAAGAGGATGATGCGCCCTTCGCTGGCCGCCACCTCACGGAGCACGGCCTTGAGCCGCTCCTCGAACTCGCCGCGGTACTTCGCGCCCGCAAGCAGTGCGCCGACATCAAGCGCCACGATTCGGGCGGAGCGCATGGACTCCGGGCAGTCGCCGTTGAGAATTCGCTGCGCAAGTCCCTCCGCGATGGCGGTCTTGCCGACGCCAGGTTCGCCGATCAGCACCGGGTTGTTCTTGGATCGTCGCGACAGCACCTGCATGCAGCGGCGAATCTCTTCGTCGCGTCCCACCACTGGGTCGAGCTTGCCCGATGCCGCGAGCTCGTTCAAGTCCTTTCCGTACTTCTTGAGTGCTTCGAAGGAATTCTCGCCCCCGGCATCATGGATTCCCTGAACGCCGCTGGCCTTTCTCACTTCGAGTGCGGCGCGTTCAAGCGTCTTGGCATCCGCACCGACCGCCGCAAGAACATCTTGTGCGCTTCCCTTCACCTGTGCCAGCGCGATCAGCAGATGATCGCTTGACACATACGAATCCTTCATCTTCTGCGCGAGTCGTTCGGCTGCGCCGAGCGCTCCTGTCAGATCGCGCGAGACGCCGGGTGTCGCACCCTGAACTTTCGGCAGCCGCGCGAGTTCAGCCTGCGCGGTGGAGAGCACACGTGCGCCATCGAGCCCCGCTTTGGCGAGAACGCCACTTGCCGGACCATCCTTTTCGGCAAGGAGCGCCGTCAGCAGATGCAGCGAAGAGACCTCACCGTGCTGGTCACGAACCGCAAGCGACTGTGCCTGCGAGATGGCGCCCTGTGCGAGAGTGGTGAAGCGTTCAAAGTTCATGGAACCCTCCGCCTAGCAATATCCATGCCGCCGATTATGCGGATGCGGGGGGCCGTTGAAAAGGGCTGATTTATCGGTAAATCACCGGAAAGTCACTCGGTATCAGTTCTGGTCGGTCGTGCAGCCAACCAACCATCCAGCGGAACGCATCGACAAGACGCGGTCCAGGGCGGTTGAACATCTGATTGCCATCCACCAAAGCAATCCGACCCTTGTCGAGCGTGGCGGGCAGCACATTCCACCAGCGCTGCGCAGTGAGAGCGGGCAGTTCTGACTCAATCGCGGGTAGCCCGAGTCCGCAAGGGCAGACGATCACACGGTCGGGCGCGGCGGCAACGATCTCCTCTGGTGTCGCTACACGGCTCTTTGAACCGGCAGCGTTGAGAGAGTGCCGACCACCTGCAGCGTGAATGAGTTCAGGTGTCCAGTGACCTCCGACGAAGGTCGGATTCATCCACTCGAGAAAGAGCACTTCGGGTCCCTCCTCGTAGGGGTTCACGAAGTCGACGGCTGTCCACCAGCCTTCGCGGAGTTCAACCATCGCCGCCTCTGCCTCGCGTTCAAGTCCGACTGCTGCGCCGACGCGCAGCAGATCATCGAGCACGGCCCACACGGACTTTGGATCGAGACTCACCACGGTCGGCATCGGTTCCAACGCACGTGCGACGCGCTGAACGGTCGGCAAGTCGATGGAACACACCTCGCAAAGATCCTGCGTCAGGATGACATCGGGTTTCAGAGCGCGCAGTCGATCAACATCGAGTGTGTACAGGGATTCCCCTGCATGCAATGCTGCACGGACTGATCGGTCGATGTCCACGCTTGACCCCTCGCCTGTGAACGATGGCGTGCGTTGTCCCGTCAGGATCGGCACATGGT
>VGYQ01000036.1 GCA_016872915.1 Planctomycetota bacterium
CGGAACGCCCAGAGTCCTTTGAGCGTCTCGGATGGGCTTTCTTTCGCGCCGGGCGCTATGACGAATCAGGAGCTGCCTATCGTCAAGCGGTCACCTTGGACCCCACTTACTGGCCCGCATGGAACGGTATCGGCGTCAACGCACTCAATGCGTGGATCCGCTCCGACAAGCGCGATAGCGATGCAGGCAACGACGCACGGCGGGCCTTTCGATCGTCGTTGCAGGCGAACCCGGATCAGCCCAAGATCGTCAAATTGTTCACCACCTACGGTCTCTGAGAACACTCCATGCCACAGCCCGACCTTCTTGAATTCTTCGATAGCCCAGCAACGACCCCGTTCCTCATTGAGCATGTACAGGAGGAGTTCACCTCCGTCTGTCCGAAGACGGGTCACCCGGATTTCGCTGCCATCACGCTGCGCTATCAGCCGCGTGCAGTCTGTGTGGAACTCAAGAGTCTGAAGCTGTACTACCAGTCATTTCGGAATGAGGGGATCTTCTACGAAGCGGTGACCAATCGCATCTGCGCTGATCTGTCGGAGCGAATGAGTCCGGAGTGGCTGCAGATTGTCAGCGACTGGCGCGGTCGTGGCGGCATCCGATCCCGCATCGTGGTGTCATCGGGGCGTGTTCCCCAAGAATGGCTGCGCGCCTGAGCGCTCCTGCGAGGATGTCAGGGCTTGCAAAGCCGAAATCATCAGCGCACAAACGTGCCATATTCAGTCGGGTGTTCGCCGACATAGACGCTGATGTCGCCATCGACGGTGCGGAGCACGATGCGCGACATGCCATCGTTGAGCTGTGCGCGCAATGAGTCAAGATCATTTCCATTTCGTGAAGAATTCCATTTGCCCTTGAGCACATTGGTCCGAATGGTCCCGTGGACCGCCTCGGCATCGAGCAATCCGCTCGCGTGCGGACCGACTCGCCACGCAATCGATCCATCCTGATTCAAGATCGTCGATGGCTGTTTCAGCGCTGCACGCGTCGATGCTCGCACGTCCCCATTGCTGCTTTCAATGTCGACCCCATCTTCAAAATCGACGACTTCCACATGGCCATCCTTCGTGCGGACGACCACAACACCCATCCGCTCAACTCGTATGTCAATATCCACCGCCTGAAACCAAGGTTGCAGGTGGTCCGTCTTTGATCGAACAATGAATCGTTGCCGATCTCCGTCTGACTCGACGAAATAGTCGACTGAAATGTCCGGCATCGATTGGGAGGCGGTCTCGCCTCTCCCGATGCCGTGGGTTGCACGGCGCGTGATGTACATGGTTGGCGTTCCGCCAGCTCGGCAGCGCACGATGCGAACGTGTCCTGCGAAGTTGTCGACTTCAATGTCGGTGGAACCTAGGACGGGGATCTGGATTTCCTCGTCTTGATGGACATGCCCCTGAAACGTTTGATTCCAGGCTCGGCCGAGACCGTTTCCAAGCCCTGGTCGGCTCTGTGCCGTACACGCCGATATCCCAAGCAATATGGCGCATAAGGCTGCGCAGGACAGCGTGTGGCGACCATTCCAAAGCCCTTTTGGCATGCAGGTGCGCCGAGTTTCGGCTGCAATAAATCGGCGGCTCTGCACGTCCTGCAGTCTAGCGGGCGAAACCTTTACGATCCCGCTTTCACCATGCCGCTGGCTGCCGTCCTGTTGCCGATTGCGCTCCTTGGTCCGCCTCGTGCGCTCCCGCTGCCGCAACCTGCCGCCACACCGATCAGTCTTCCGGTTCAGCACAGCATCGGACCGTCACAGCGTGAACGTCGTGACAAGATGCCCATGTACGCCGCGGCAGCAGATGGTGGAGTGTTCCCATCAGACGATGTTCACGTTGCACTTGCACCCTCTGTTCAGGAGATGCTGAAAGAGTGGGCGCTTCCCATGCGACTCATCATTTGTGTGCGTGCCGCTTCGAATGCACAGGCGCAGCCGCCAGCAGCCACAGTGTTTGACACGCCACTTCAACCGATCGGTTCGTTCGCACTGCAACCGAGCGATGTGAAGGCAACGATCGACTGCTCGCGCGATGGCATGTGGTGGCCGTGCCCCCCTGAGGCGCTCGATGGAGTCTTTGACATGCAGGCGGTCGTTGTTGGTGGCGCCGATGAGTGCAGTCTTGACGCGGTGGGCAACTGGATTGGTGCTTCCGTGCAGTTCGCGCTTGACTCACGAGTGAGCGATCGTGTTCGACTGACGATTGATGGTCGCATTCTGGCAAGCGCACGCGGACCCACTCGGGGTGTCGAGTGGATCGAGCGGCCAAGCCCCCTTCGGTCGTCCGCGCTTGGGCGGGATGTCATGCAGCGCGCGGCTGTTGTTTTTCCTGCGGATTACTCGAATGTGTATGCAAGGCGCCGGGTGTGGCCCACGGTGTACGTGATTCCTCCGCAGGGCGAGTTCGCAACGCAGGTCGAGGCCATTGCGGAAATGCTGCGGGTGGCTGGCGGAAGCGAAGCGTGGCCGAATGCCGTGCATGTGGTGCTTGATCCAAGCGGCCCGTTTGGACATCATGCGTTTGTCGACAGCATGGCCAATGGGCCATGCGCCTCGGCACTGGTGCAGGAGTTGATTCCTGCACTGGAGCAGCGATTTCGGTTGATCTCCAAGCCTTCGGCGCGTCTGCTGCTGGGGCATGGTGCTGGAGGATGGGCGGCGCTTTGGTTGGCAACGGAGTATCCACAAGTGTTTGGCGCTGCGTTCGCGAGTTGTCCGGATGCCGTCGACTTCTCAAGCATGGTTGGTGTTGATATCTACCGGGATGAGTCGCTGTTCCTCTCGCCGAATGGTGAGGCGCGTGCAGCGCTTCGGCTTCCATTTGGTCCAAAGCATGATCTTGTTCCCCTTCGCATTGCGGAGGAAGTGCAGGCAGCGGCGGTTGTTTCTCCAGCTGGTCGCTCAGGGACTATCTGGGATGAGTGGGCGGCTCGCTTTGGTTCAACGAGTGCCGGCAGTGGCATGCCACGAAGGCTCTGCGATCCACGGACGGGTGCGATCGATCCGGTGGCGGTCGAGTCGTGGAGTGCATTCGATTTGGTGCGACGTGCAAGGCAAGACCGTGATGGCTCTGCACGGACACTTGCCGCCGTGGCACGCATCCTGGTGGGAGATCGGGACCAGCGCATGCGCGAGGTCGGAGTTGCGAATCTGCAGGGTGTGCTCGTGGGGCATATGCAGACAGCCGTGATAGAAGGGGAGGATTTCCCGGTCGGTCCTGGATGGATCGAAATCATTGGGGGGGCGGATGAGGCTGATGTTCGTCTGCTTGCGCAGCTGCGCTTCGGCTGGGAGATGCGCGATCATCTCGTACAGTGCGGGCATCAGGAGTGATCGCGGGATCGCCTGCGAAATCTCGAAGGCAATCGATCCACCCCAATGAAGGAAGTGCAGGACATCTGGTTTCGCCGCGCGAAGGAATGTGGCTACAGGGCTCGGAGCGCATTCAAGCTGATCCAAATCGATGAGAAGAAGCGTCTGCTGAAGCGCGGACAACGCGTGCTTGATGTCGGTGCTGCACCGGGCTCGTGGACGCAGGTCGCTGCTGAGCGTGTTGGGCACGCAGGCGCGGTGGTCGCATTCGACTTGAAGATGATCGAGCCGAAGGGATTGCCGCCCCATGTCACGCTCCTGCAGGCGGATCTTGAGAAGATCGAGGCGGATGCGCTCGGTGGTGTTCTGTTCGATGTGGTACTCAGCGACATGGGACCCGACACCTCGGGGGATGCGGCGAGCGATGCGACGCGGTCTGCCCGACTCTGCAATACGCTGCTGGATCGTCTGCCGCAGTGGCTTCGCAAGAAAGGATCGCTTGTGATGAAGGTCTATGAGGGCCGCGAGTATCCCGCACTGCTTCGCCGCACTGAGCAGCTCTTCGACGAGGTCAAGGGGATGAAGCCCGAATCGTCCCGGCGGGAGAGTGTCGAGATGTTCATCGTCGGAAAGGGCTACCTTGGCGAGCCCGCGCTCGGATCGAAGGCAACGGAGGCAGCGCCGCGTGGCTGGTGAGTCTCGACCATCTTGTTGGAGGGCTGCCCCATGAGTCGAGCTCCGAACAGCGCTCTCCTGACCTCACTTCGACTCTATGGCGATGTCGTACTCATGGTGCCGCTGATCGACATGATTCGGCAGGATCATCCGCAGTGCGCGATCGACATGGTGGTCCCGAAAGGTGCGGCGGACCTCGTTCGGCATGATCCACGAGTCCGTCGTGTGTTTGAGCAGCAGCGAGGGAGATCGGGCTACATGCTGAAGACACTGCTGCGAACAGATTGGGCATTGACGCAAAACAGTTCCGATCGCTCTGTGTTGAGCGTCGCCTTTGCAGGTCGGAGGCGTCGCTTCGCGGCAGGGACGGGTCCCGCACGACCACGAGAGTTCTGGAAGCGTTTGCTGTTGACGGACATAGCGCCTGTGCGCGGTGGCAAGCCTGTCATCAAGTGGTGCGTCACGCTTGCACAGGCAGCTGGCATCGAGCCACGCCGCTGCGAGGCGCGTCTGTTCTGGAGTACTGCAGATGAAATCGCAGTCTCCAAACTCCTGGATCCAAGCGGCGGTGCCGAACGCTGCTTCGTGCTGCACGGATTCTCGCGTTACCCCTACAAGGAATGGCCCATGGAGCGGTGGATCACCGTCAGTGATGCCATCGCGAAACGCCATGGATTGCAGCCCGTCTGGACGGGTGCACCGAGCGATGCCGAGCGAATGCGCGAGGTAGCACAACATGCAGTCGTGCAGCCCGTGCAGGCTGCGGGCGTACTCGGATTGGCTGCAATCTCCTGCCTTCTCTCTCGTGCACGGTTGTACCTCGGTGTCGATACAGCCGTCACACACATGGCTGCGGCATGCAATGTGCCCATCGTGGCGCTCTACGGCCCGACGCCCATCCGTGGTTGGGCACCGTGGAACAACTTCGCACCTGTGGAGTACGACTTTCCGTACGACGGGGGTTCCTTCCGAAACGGACACATCAGCACGCTTCAGGATCGATGGACCCATGAGCGCGACCTTGCGGCTGAGCCACTGGACATGCAGCGCCCGACCGCCTCGATGGCCGCGATATCAATCGATGAGGTCCTTGCGGAGGCTGAGCATGTGCTTGCGCTTCCAGATCTACGGGTGATGGCTGGTGCGCCTCGGGGCGGGTGACCAGTCATTCACAGAGCACTACTATCCACGCGATAGCGCTCGCCTGGGCGCCCGGTATGTGTCAGCGCTGAATCGCCATGCAAACCAAATCTCCCGAGACAGGTGGTGCGGCAGCGGGTCAACCATCCGTGTCCGTGATGTCCCTTGACTTCAAGTCAAAGACCTTCGAGTCCATCTCGCTTGATCGAGTCCCAGATGCGTGTCGATCGGGGAAGTTCTGTTGGGTCGATCTGCATCTCGATGCCGACGGAGGTGTGCCTGCGGATGCGCTCGTCACACAGGGGCTTTGTCCCGCTCAGGTGCTGAGTCACGCCCGCACCGGAGAGCCTGCGATCCAGTTCTTCAGATACGAGCAGTGCATCCACTTGGTACTCGTGGGGTGTCGCTTGAACGGCGATCGGTTCATCGAAGAGCGGCTCGATGCGATCATTTCAGCAAACGCGCTCGTGACCATACATCGTGGCGAGCCAGACTTTCTGCGTGCAGTCAAGCGCGAATATCTGACGGACTTCGTACGCCACGCGGCAACTCCCAGCTTCCTGCTGTACGAGTTGTGGGACCATTTGCTGGACAATTTCGTACTTATTCAAAAGTCCTTTGAGGACCGCGTTGTGAACATTCAGAAGTCGCTCGCAGGGAGCCCTGATGAGTCCATCTTTCGCGATGCATCCGAACTGGGTTCGCAATTGTTGCATTTCCGAAAGGTGGTGCTGCCCGCGCGGACCGTGCTCACGGACCTCTCGGCGCGAAAGTCCGCGTTTGTGAGCGAAGCATCGCAAGGCTTTCTTGGCAATATGGTCAATACGGTGGAACGCATCCTGCAGGACGTGCTGGTGGATCGCGACATCCTTTCCGACTCTTTGAACAACTACATGTCGATGGTGGCGCACAACACCAACAAGGTGATGAGCAAGTTGACCGTGGTCAGTGTGATTTTCCTTCCTTTGACCTTCCTGTGCGGCGTGTATGGGATGAACTTCGAGGTGTTGCCTGAGTTGAAGTTCGAGTGGGCATACGGTGCGTTCTGGTGCGTGGTCATCGTCATTGCCCTCATTCTCGTGCTCTTCATGCGGCGTATTCGGATGCTCTGATGCGCAAGGCTTGGGATGCACTCGTCACTGTCCTGTCGATCGCAGTGGCGATTGCCGTTCCTGTTCGGCTTGCCTTTGCGGTGGATCATCCGCTGGTGGGCATGCCGGGGCTGCGTGTGGTGCAACTCCTGTTTCTTCTCGATCTCATCCTGCGCTTTCGGGCGCGATCAAAAGTCCGTGCTGGATCGTCGCACTCCGCTTCAGCAGGCGAAGGCAGTATCTGGATCGTCGTCGATGCGATGGCCGCATTGCCGCTGCTCTGGTTCAGCGCCAATGCGATCACTGCGCTGCCGCTGGTCTGCAAGGTGCTCCGTGTCGCGCGTTCCATGCATGTCTGGCGGGTCAGTTTGGTGCAGTGGGGCGACTCGCTGAAGCTGGCGTTCTTCGCGTTCTGGCTTCTCATCAGTGCGCACTGGCTTGCGTGCATTTGGTCCACGATCACGCCCACCTATGAAGGGGACGGACCAACGCGCTATCTGCAGTCGATTTACTGGGTGATCGAGACGCTCACCACCATCGGGTACGGCGAGACGACACCCGTGACGAATACGCAGCGCATCTTTGCGCTGGGTGTGATGTTGTGCGGTGTGGCGGTCTACGGGTATGTGATCGGAAATGTCGCGAGCATGCTCGCGAAGCGCGATCCGGCAAAGGCTCACTACTTCGAGAGCCTCGATCAGTTGAATGCGTTCATCAAGTATCGACGACTGCCGCCGGAAATTCTCCGTCGCATTCAGGACTACTACGCACACATCTGGCAGGAGCGGCTTGGGTTCGATGAGTCACATTTCCTTGAAACGCTTCCAAGCGGACTTCGGCGCGAGGTGGAGATGCATCTCAAGCAGCAGATTCTTCGGCGAATACCGATCTTCGCGGCGCTGCCTGTGGACTTCATTGATGCCGTTGCTCTGAGCCTGAAGCCCGACATCTATGTACCGGGGGAGTACATCTGCCGTGCAGGCGAGGAGGGTGATCGCATGTACTTCCTCATCAAGGGTGTACTGGAGGTGGTCAAGGCAGATGGGCAGGTGATCGGCACGTTGCGGGATGGCGATTTCTTTGGCGAGATCGCGCTCTTCAAGCGGCAGCCACGCAACGCAAGCGTGCGCGCGACCGAGTACAGCGATGTCTACGCGCTTGACCGCGCTGCCTTCGAGATTCTGCTCGAGCGGCACCCTGAAGTCGCGGCGCAAGTTCGGGCAGTCGCCGAAAGAAGAAGCGGCGGATGATCGGCACAAGTCCGATGACCCAGTAGCACGCGCTCCATGACGGAGACACCGCCATCCTCACACAGAGTCACGACTTCGCGATCCGCCTTGCCAACGGAGCGGTCGGGCGTGGTCAGTCTGGCGCAGTGTCGCTGAGGCCCTTTTCAAGCGTTTCGAAGGCGAGATCGTTGCGCTTTGGCAGACCGAAGCGCGGCTGACCGTACGGAAACGGAGTGATGATGCCCGTTCGCCTGTAGCCGTGGCGTTCGTACCACGCGATGAGCGTGTCGCGCTGAACGATCACTGTCATCGTTGCACGGCGAAGCCCCCATTCGCACAAGATCAGACGCTCTGCCTCGCGCAGCAGCGCCTTGCCAATGCCGGCGCGCTGAAGCGAAGGCGCGACGGACACCATGCCGATCACACCCGAGTCCGGTTCACGGACCAGCTTCACGCAGCCGAGCAGAGTTCCCCCACGCTCTGCAAGCAGCATGCACGAGTTCGGGTGTGCGATCAGTGCGCCGACTTCGGCCGAATCCGTTCGCTGCCCGTCGAGCAGGTCCGCTTCGGTGGTCCAGCCGATCCGACTTCCTTCGCCGCGAAAGGCACCCTCGACGAGGGCAACGACTGCAGGCACATCAGCCGCGATCGCGCGGCGAAATGAAATGTCAATCGGTGGTCCTGCCATGGGCGCTCGGGGCGTCGGATCGCCACTCACTCGAAGAGCCACCAGCGCCGCCGCATCTTCTGTCCGTACTTCAGACCGAAACGCCGCCGCGCGATTTCTTCGATGTACTTTGCCGCTTCGGCGGGATCATCCGTGACATGGAAGAGCGATCGATCTTCGGGGGAGATGGTGCCATGACGGACAAGCCGAGTCTCGATGAAGTCCATCAGCTCATCCCAGTAACTGCGCCCGACGAGCACCACGGGAAACCCGGCAATCACCTTCGTCTGGATCAGGGTTATCGCTTCAAAGAGCTCATCGAGCGTTCCGAAGCCGCCGGGAAGCACAACGAATCCATAGGAGTACTTGACGAGCATCACCTTTCGCACGAAGAAGTGGCGGAATGTCAATACGACATCGCAGTAGGGGTTCGACTGCTGTTCGAATGGAAGAATGATGTTGCATCCGATGGAGGGTGCGCCGACATCTCTCGCGCCGCGGTTCGCAGCCTCCATGATGCCCGGTCCGCCACCTGTCATCACGCTGAATCCGGCGCGTCCAAGTTCCGCACCCACGGACCTGCCAAGTTTGTACCAATGGCTCTGCTCGTCGAATCGAGCACTGCCGAACACAGTGACGCATGGGCCGACAAAGTGCAGTTGCCGAAAGCCGCGCAGAAACTCACTGAAGATGCGGAAGAGACGCGCCAACTCCTCCAGGCGCGGGCGGGGACCCGTCAAACGAAGTGGATCTGGCGGTTGCAGCCGACCCGCCGATGGCGCAGAGGTATTGACGTGCATTTTGGCCTAGATCATAGAGACAGGCTCGCTGGCACTTAGCATCAGGGCATGCGTGACACCGCGATCGAACAATGTCGGTCCCACTTGGCTCGCAGAGTGTGGAAGAAGACGGTCCGACTGGTTGGCATGCTGCTTGTTGTCTCAGCGGTCGATACGGTTCACGCGCAGGTCGATCCACTGCGCAGTACGGAACTGATCGAGCTTCTCACGCGGTACGGCTTCGACTCGCAGCAGCAGGCGGCTGTGCTTGATGCGCACGAGAAGCAAGTGGAACGCTTCGTGCAGTGCATGCGGCAGTCGACGGCTGCGTGGCAGGTTGCGCTTGCGGTGCGTCCGGCGGATCAGGCTGCGGCGAACGCGCTCGTTGGGCGTGGAAGAGCGGCCGCATCAGAACTCGATGCGGTTGAAGCGCAAGTCGTGCAGGCCATGCGCCAAGCCGCGCGTCCTGATCAAACGGCTGCATTGGATTGCGCTCTCCTGGAATTGGAGCAGCGCAGGAATCTGGCGGTCTGGAAGGCTGCGCTTGGATCACGCGCACAGCCGCGCCCCGTGGATTGGCAGCGAGTCGCAGCACGAATGCAACTGACAGATGCACAGCGCAGTGCGCTGCAAGAGCGGCTGAATGCCCAGGGTGGCGATCGATCGGCGGCGACGCGTCTTCTGCGAGAGGCCGCTCTGCAGTCGCCGCTGGCGCGCTTCAAGTCGCGAGGTGGGTCAGCTGTTCCGGGGGCGCTGGCTCCATTGATTACATCTGACTCGGGTGTGCGTGTTGGAGATGCGGAAGGAGACACAGCGATCGAAGTACAGACTGTCGACCCGAATCTCGGACGGGATTTTCTCGCGGCACTGCTGTCTCAGGGGCAGGTCGGCATGAAGGAAGTGGCCGCTGCACGCGCGAGACTTGCGGAGTGCGATGCGCAGACCATCGATGCACTTCTGACGCAGTTGAACGGCCGTGGCAAGCTTCGGCTCCTGAGCAGCATGGCGACCCGATCGGGGCTCGGTCCGCTTCGAGTTGGAGTCACTGTTCTGCAGCGAGTCGTGCAGAGCTGCAAGGATTTGGATGCCGCTCGTGCGGCGCGCATGGATGATGTTCTCGATCGGTGGGCATCGGCGTGGTGGCCCGTCGCTCGAAAGGAGTTCACGAGTGCTGCGCCGGGCAAGGGAGGTCTGGCTGCGCTGTTGGCGCAGGACGATGCGCCACAAGGTGGCGGGCTGCGTCAGGCACAGGAGGCAACATCGCGTGCTGCAGCGGAGATCGCTGAGATCGTCCCTGATCTGGCGCCTCAAGTTCTCGCTGGGTTGAAGCGCGCTGCAAGCAGTGGGCTGGCGTTGCCGAACTCCGACGGTGGAGTCGTGGTTGAGGCGGCGGGAGTGCCGGGAGGCGGGGGAGGAGATGGTCAGCCCATCATTGTTGCTGCGACAACCGTGGAGATTTCGGTGACGGGAGACGAGTTCGATCTTGGCGACGTCGACATGGGGGATATGGGCCTTGCAGATGTTGAGATGTTGCTTTCAGATGGGGATGGTGTTGTTGTTGCCGGCCAGGATATTTCTCTGGAGATGGGCGCACCGGGTATTGGCGCTCTGAGTTTCGACGAGGAAGAGATGGACACTGGTGAAGCTGCCGGCAACGCGCTCGCCATGCTGTATGGCACTGGATCGACGCGCATCCAGCAGCCGATCAAAGTCGAGCAGATCGAAGGCGCGCTGGCCGCTGCGGGTGTGGGTGCTGACCTGATGCCTGTCGTCGATCAGATTCTGCAGGATGCAGAAGCGACGCTGGCAGAGCAGCGGCAGAAGGTTCAGCCATCTGCGGGGGCCAGAGTGAGTGGGGGTGCTGTGGCGGGTGGGCTGTTTGTGATGGGCGAGGATGGCTCGCTGCAGCAGCAGTCGTCAAAGGATGCGGAGGAACGCGCCACCTTGGCAGATGCTGTACGAGAGGCGATCCTCGCTGCAGAAGTCGGTGCAATCGACACATCCGTGATGCCACTGACGGACACCAAGCGTGCATCGGCTGTGGCGTGGATCGTGCCGTGGCGCACGCTCGTCAAGGAACGCGCTGCGGCACCGAGCATGTCCTTCTTCTCGCAGAGTTCGTCGGGGGCATCAAGCCGCGGCGACCCAATCATGGCGGTGATGCGCTCGCAGTTGACCGCAGCGGATTGGTGTCATGCGGGACCAACGATTGCTGCGGAGTGCAACAATCTCGCCGCACTGACGCGGGCATGGACGGATGCCGATCAGGCTGAACGCAAGGTGCGGCCGAAGCCATCCGTGAACCTGTCGCCTGTGCCTCCGGAGGTCTCGCCTGCGGCCCCGCAGGGGCAAGCCGGTGGTGTCGCGGGAGTGCAAGTGTCATCGAGCGTGTCGGTCATTTCGACTTCGCGTGACATGGCAGGCTTCCAAGCTGCTGCCGCAAACACCAAGAAGGCTTCGGACAGTCTGCGGTCGGGATGCGACTCGATGGTGCAGCGCGTGAAGGGCACACTTCCTCCAGAGTCAGCGCAGCGACTGCAAGATGCGTGGGATGATCAGAGATTCCCTTTCGAGCTCGCCGACGACACCAGTCCTGCAAGCCGCTTGGATGAGGCGGAACGGCTCGCGGGGAGTGGGGAGAGCGCTGCCGCGATTCGCGCGCTTCGGAGCACTTGGGAGCAGCGATCCCGTGCCATCCGATCGGAGATCGTTCAAGAGTGTGAGAAGCGTTCCGCCGAGTCGGCATTCATCATTGATGCGCTGCGGTATCAGCGCGATGAGTGGAATCGCAAAGTGCTGCGGCGCCTGAGCGCACTTTCGGCGGGCGCGTCGTAGCCTTCACGGCATGAGAGTTTCCCTCCACGGATGCGTCGGACCCTTCGGTCTTGCCTTTCGCCTGATTCGCTTCGCGCTGATCGGTTCGTGCGTGGTTGCGTGCAGTACGGGATCGACGACATCAACCCCCAAGACAGCACGTGCTTTGATGGACGATTTCAATCGCGCCAGTTCCTCAATTCATCCTTGTGATGCAACCGAAGTTGCTGCGCTGCTGTGTGGGCACTTTGCCAGCACGGCGCAGTCGAAGGCAGACAGCGAATATTTCGATGTGCGCCTTCACATGGTGCAGATCTGGCACTCGCGAAGCGATGCCATCTGGTTGTATGTCGAACAGGCGATGGAGTCTGCTCCATGCAAGCCATACCGGCAGCGCATCTATCGCATCACGGAGGGCCCGCTCGTCGACGAAAATAGCGAGGTGGTGAGCCAAGTCTTTGAGATGCCAGATGCAGGCGCATTCATCTGTGCATGGGCAGCGCCCGATCGCTTCGATGCGCTTGACCCGGCCAAGTTGACGGAGCGCGAGGGCTGCCGCATCACGCTTCGGAAGACCAACGGTGTGTGGCGAGGATCGACGGATGGGCAGTCATGCCTGAGTGCACTGCGCGGAGCGACATTCGCCACAAGCGAAGTACTTCTGGTTCCAGAGCGGATCGAGACATGGGACCGCGGCTTCGATGCAGAAGGGAAGCAGGTCTGGGGCGCGCGCAAGGGACCATACATCTTCGATCGGCTCGGCAAGACGCCTGCCAATCCCTGCACGAATCCGTCGGTCGCTGCTTCAGCGGGCCAGTGATCGGCGCGTCTGCGCGCGCGATGCGGCGATGATCTTTGCCGCAGCTTTCGGCGCAGCCGTGCATTCCAGCAGGGCTTGAAGCATCAGTGGAGCCACGATCGTCGCGTCACTTTCGATCACGAACATCGGTGTTCGCTCGGTCAGTTTGTCCCAGGTGATCTTCTCGTTGGGTGTCGCGCCCGAGTAGGAGCCGTAGCTGGTCGTGCTGTCGGAGATCTGGCAGAAGTACGCCCACGGCTTCACGGGGCGCTGCAGGTCGTACTTGATGCTTGGCACCACGCAGATCGGGAAGTCGCCCGCAATGCCGCCGCCGATCTGGAAGAATCCGACGCCGCGACCCGATGAGAGCCCGCGATAATCCTCATAGAACTGCGCCATGTACTCGATCCCGCTGCATGCGATCGATGCGGGGAAATCGCCGTACTTCACATGCGAAGCGAAGATGTTGCCGAATGTGGAGTCTTCGTAGCCAGGAACCACCATCGGCAGTCGTGCCTTGGCGGCGGCCAGCAGCCAGCACTCGCTGGGGTTGCCTTCGAACTTGGATCGAGGCAGCGACAGCACAAGGTCGTAGAAGTACTCATGCCAGAAGCGCCGATCGCCGCGTTCGCCTGCGCGTGTCCACATGGGCACGAGCACCTTCTCGACGGCTCGGAATGCTTCGTCCTCGGGAATGCTGGTGTCCGTGACGCGGCGCATGCGCTGCTTGAGGATGCGAGTGTCATCGCGCTTGGTGAAGTAGCGGTACTCAGGAAAGTCCTTGTAGCTGTCATTCGCGACCAGACGGAAGAGCGACTCCTCCAGATTTGCACCAGTCACGCTCAACCCATGAACCAACCCGCTTCGAATCGCGGGTGCGAGTGAAATACCGAGTTGTGCGCTGCTCATGGCGCCCGCGACAGCCCAGAACATCTTTCCACCTGCGGATACATGATCCCAGTAGGCAAAGAGCGCATCACGGGTGCTTCGCGAGTTGAAATTGCGGAAGTTGTCTGCAACAAAGCGCAGGAGCGGCATATCGGTCTTTGGCATAGGGGCGAATGTTGTACCGCAATCCAACATCGCATGAAGCACGGAGGCGTATCCCATGGTTTCCTGCTTGCAACGCGCCTATAAATGGCGGAACGGTCCCGTATGTCGTACTTGGCGCCGGAATCTCCGTCACTCAAAGGTACGCCGATGGCAGATGCGTTCGCAGATCCAATTGATCTTCAACACAAGCTCTTTGCGCGGCTGTCGGCGATGTTCGCAAGCGAAGTGCCGCTGTACGACCGAAGTCTCGCGGTCAATGAACTCGTCAATGGCCTGGTGTGCGAACTGATGGCGGAGCGGTTTGTGGGCCTTCGAGTCACCGCAGCGGAAGTCACTCGCGCAAGCGCCGAGCGTCACGGTGCCATACGAATCGGAAGACCGGATGAATACCGATGGGTCGCCCGCTTCTTTGGCGTGTTTGCCATGGAGCCGCACAACTTCTACTCGATGACGGACGTCGGTGCGAAGAGTCAGCCCGTGATCGCGACGGCATTCCGCTCCGCGTCGCGGCCAGAGCACCGCGTGTTCACATCGCTGCTCGTGACAGATCGATTCAATTCTGCAACGCGCGGGCGCCTCGAGAATGCCCTTGCTGCTCGATCGGTGTTCTCCGCCAAAGCTCGAAGCCTCATCGAGCGGTGTGAGCGGGATGGCGGACTTTCGTCTGCCGACGGCGAAGCGCTGATTGCAGAAGCATGCACGCGGATCTTCAAGTGGACAGGGCGTGCGCGCGACTACCAGCTGTACACGGACCTCTGCGCGGCGGGCTTCAAGATCGCGGCAGACATCGTCTGCTTCGACTCACACCATCTCAATCACCTCACGCCCAACACCCTGTGCATGGATCTTTACACGGCGGTCATGAAGCGCTGTTTCGGGCAGGTCGATGTGCAGCACTTCGCGTCCCGTGGGTGCGAGGTGCTCGGACGGCTCGCCGCGACCGCCGATCGACATTGGCTGCGGCTGCACCTGCCACATCTTCCGGCGGCGACGGTTGACACCCTCGCGGTCGCGCCAGTGGATCAGCAGACTGTTCATCGATTGATTCAAAAACTACAACAGCGACTGAACGCGCCCGAGTTTCAGTTGGCGTCGCTCAAGAACGCGGGGTTCAAGGACTTCACGGAGGGGCCGCCCGGCGGCACGCCCGTTCTGCTGCGTCAGGATGCCTACCGCGCCGTGGCAGAGAGCGTGTCGTTCACGGAGGCGGACGGCAGCAGCGTGCAGGGCGAACACACGGCGCGTTTCGGCGAGATTGAGGAGCGGTTCTACGCAACGACCCCCGCGGGACGCGCGATGTATGACACGTGTCTTGCGGAAGCCGAGCGCTCGCGCAGCAGCGGGTCATCCGAGGCAAATGACTTGGCGGCGTACGAGCGTGCACTCGCCGTGCCATTCGCGCGCATTCCCAAGACGCTTGAGGAACTGGTCACGGCAGGGTTGGTCCACGCCGAGTGGGAGCCGACTGCGAAGGGACTGGCTGCACGAGGAACGATCGACACGCATGACTTCGTTGAACTCCTGCGCCGTGGACTCGTGCGCTGCGAGGGCATCCGCTATGAGGACTTCCTGCCTCTCAGCGCGGCTGGAATCTTCGCGAGCAACCTCAACCAATATGGAACGCGTGCCGAAGGTGCAGCGCCCCGCACATACAGCAAGCCTGACCTGGAGGAGATCATCGGACGGCCAATCATTGAGTCAGCCGCCGTCTACGCGATCAGCGAACTCGAATCCCGCCAGCGCACGCTGGCCGCACTCGGGCTCGCAAAGGTCGGCGAGATCCGTTCGTGAGTGGTGACCGGGGAGTCAAAGCCGCCTTCCCCGATACTCTGCTGTTGCATGATGCAAACCGCCGAGCCAGCGAGAGGTGAGCAGCTGCAGGAGCGCATGCAGCGCATGCTCTGCTGGCTTGATGAAACCGACGCCACTGCGCGCGAGTACTTCCAGTCCGCATCGCTGCAGGTGGAGACCAAGCCTGATCAGACGCCCGTGTCGGCTGCGGATCTTGCCATCGAGCAACACCTGCGCGGTGCAGTCGCGCGATGCTTTCCACGCGATGGCATCATCGGGGAAGAGCATGGCACAGTCGCGAGCAGCAGCGGCTGGACGTGGACGATAGATCCCATCGATGGAACGCTTGCATTCACGAACGGTGTGCCACTGTTTGGGACGCTGATCGTTGCGTCGTATGCGGGCATTGCTCTGACAGGTGCGTGCTCGATGCCTGCACTCGGAGAGCGTGTGTGGGCGTCCGCCGGCGGTGGCACGTGGTGGCAGCACGCAGCAAGCGGCGCTCATGGTGTTCATGGCGATCATGGCGCGAACCGTGGACTTGCAGCCGAACGCGCCCGCGTGCGCCGTTGCACATCGTTGGCGAACGCATTGGTGTGCACATCGGGATCGGAGTTCTTTCGCCGCAGTGATCGCATCGATGCATGGGAACGCCTCGCACGCTCGGTGGGTTCGCTGCGTGGTTGGAGCGATTGCTACGCGGGCGTTCTGCTCGTGACAGGGCGCTGCGATGGCTGGGTGGATCCTGTGATGGCGCCATGGGACATCGGCCCATTCCCGCTCCTCGTGCGTGAAGCAGGGGGGGTCTGTACGGACTGGCATGGAAAAATCGGGGAAAATCCACCTATCCAGAGTGTCTGCGCGGCTTCGGATGGATTTCATGCGGAACTCCTGCGACTTCTTTCGGGTTCGAGCGGATACTGAATGGACATGCGACTTCGATCAAGGCCATCTAACCAAGCATTCACTCTTGTCGAACTCCTGGTCGTGATCGGCATCATCGTGGTACTCATCGGCCTTCTGATCCCGGCGACAGGGATGGTGCGCGCGCAGATGTTCGCGACCAAAAGTCAGTCCAACATGAAGCAGTGGGGCTTCGCGGTTGTCCAGTGGGGAAATGCAAACAAGGAACAGATCCCCTGGGAAGGCGCAAAGGACACGCCGCCGATGGCGACCAACCTGACGCAGGATGTCTTCTGGCCCAACGCCCTCGCGCCGTTCGTTGGAGAGCAGCCGTACAGCGAGTTGGTTGATGATGCCTTCTCGCAGCAGGTTCATGTCGCCAACTGGGGCAATCACAATTCTGTCTGGACTGATCCGGCGGCCAAGCCGATGAATGCCGAGCCTTGGGCATTTGGCGGATCGGGGAAGCAGGGCATCTCGCGCGGCTTCTGGTTCTGCTACGTGATGAACATTCGCCTCAATCAGACTCTGCTTCTGAACGCCGGATTGCCGAGCGATTCGTTCAAGCAACTGATGCGCCAAAGTCACATTTCAGCGCCTGACAAAACCGTCGTGATGCTCGAGATGCGCGCCAGCCCGGCTGAGCTACCCGCCAACGATCCTTTCTACAACCGAAACCTTGATCGAGCCGCCTGCAGTTGGAAGCGCTTCGCCGCGCGCCACTTTCAGGGCGGGCACCTCAGCTTCGCGGACGGTCATGTGGCATGGTTCACGAACGAACAAGCCACGACCAACGCGCAGGGGAGTCGCTCCCCAACGACCCCCAGTGGCGACTGGAATACCTCCAAGCTGATTTGGGATCCGCTTGGTCCCGCCATCAACTGAAGAGCGCCTCGGATGGCGTCAGGGGCAAGGACCCCATGCGCTGAGCAGCACTGCGAGGTCCGCTCCATCGGTCGTATCGGTGCCATCGAGATCGCCGCCGATGCCGCCCCATGAGGCCAGCAGCACGGCAAGATCGCCCCCTTCGACGTTCGTGCTGCCATCGAGATCTGCAGGACATGCTGGGGCGATGTTCACATTCGTGACTGTGACGGAGATGTAGTCATGACCGATCTCGTCGTTCGGACGATCTCCATACACAAGGAACCGAATCGTGCCGTCTGCTGCGATGTAGTTCGACAGATTCGTGCTCGTGAAGCCAGTCATGTTGCCATCGAAGTTGCCAGCCCAGCAATCGATGTAACGGTTCTGGCCAACGCGCCCACTGAAGTCCCCCCAGTTGTTGAGCGACAGGTTCCAGACATACAGCTCGGCTTGTGTGCAGAAGTCAGCGAAGCCTTCAAAGCGAACAGCAAGTTGATCGATGTCCGCGATTGGCTCGGTGATCGTGAAGCGGAAGACGTTCGTGCTCTCGTTGCTGGAAGAAAGTGCGGCAGGCACGTAACGATTCGAATCCGTGATGCCTCCTGTTGAATTCGATGTCGCGAGCGCCGCGTAGTTCGTTGTCGTGAGTGCGGTCGACACGGGATTGTTGTTGCCGTTGACGTTTGTCCATGCAGCCGTCTGCCGACCCGAACCAAACTTGTTCACGCCAGCGCCCGATGAGAAGTCGTACACCGTGGCGGTCCCGGGACCAACGCGAATGGCGTTGCTGATGGCGATCACGGTGTCGCCGTCCGCCGCACGTGCAGTCACGCGAACGCGAACATTGTTCGAGGAGATTGCAGGCGTCGCCCAGTTGTATGAGCCTGAATCCGACACCGCGGTCGCAATGTTGGTCCAAGTGCCGCCATCATTCGCCGAGTATGCCAAATCAACGTTCGTGAGCGCTGCATTGTTGGTGTCGGTTGCATTCCACTTGATGCTCTGCGTTGATCCGGCAACCCACACCTCGCCGCCACGCGGCGCCGTGATGTGTGCGGCGGGGATGGTGGCGACGTACCGCGGAACCTGCTTGACGATGCAGTGAATAGCGCCCGAGGCACCGATGATGCTCGAGCACTGGATCGGGACGATCGTCACGCCAGGGCCCGCAGCAGCCTGCCACTTCGCGAGGGCATCGGCATCTCGCGTGTTGTAGGTCGCGCTGCCGCCCGGCGCGAGCGCCGTTCCGTAGCACGGCACGAAGATGCGATTGTTCACGCGAAATGCGTTGGCATAGGTGTAGTGCGTGGTCGACACGTTCCATGCTTGTGGTCGGAACACTTCGAACCCAAGGCCCTGCATGTAGGGGACTGCGTTGTTGGTCACGCTGATCGCCGTGGCATTTGAGCCCGCGATGAACTCGCTGATGATCACAGTGTTTTCATCCACCAGATACATCCACATGTCGATATGTCCCGTCCCGTCGACGCTGAAAGGAAGTTGTGGCAGGATGTGCAGGGTGTCTATGCCCTGAAAGGTCTGATGAAGTTCGCGGATAAAAGTCTCCGTGTGGCCGCCGGAAGTCGGGTTGTCGAGCGTGATCAGCGCTGTGCAGAAGCCAGTTCGACTTGGGCCAGGCTGGAAGTTGCCGCCCGAGTAGTAAAGCCCTTGGTCAAAGCTTGGGATGCCAAGCGTCAAGTCGGCCACAAGGGTCGGGATGAAGTTGTCTTGCGGACGGTTGGAGTAGTAGTGGCTGTCCACCGCCGCAAGCGTGCCGTTCTGGAAGATGAAGTGCGGACCGTAATCGCGCATCCACACGGAATTGTTCGGCTGCACGATGAACACCACTTTGCTCAGGTTCGCGCCCGCGCTGCTGAACGCTGTGGCGGCTGAGTTGGCAGTCGTCTGATTCGCGACCACCACATAGGCGATCTCATCGAACGCCGCGCTCGATGTCAGTGACGCCACCAGCGCAGTCACGACGGAGTTCCAACTGTTCCCGTACTGGTAGAGCACGCCGCGCGTCGGCGCGTACTCGGGCGGCGATGCAATCAGTCCGCCGCTGCCGCCGGCGCCGCCGCTGCCCCCGGGCTCCTCGGCAATGCCACCAAGATCGATGGCGTAGGGGAACAGCGACTGGTCCGGGTTGTACGGCGTCCCACCATCTCGAACGCGCGTGAGCGTCGACACATGCTCCTGCTCACTCCCCACGGGGTTCGCAGGGATGCGTTGTCTGGCGTTCTCGCCGCTGCTCTGCGCGAACGAGTCGGCGGCAAAGCAAAGGGTTGCGGAGCAGGCAAAGATCGTGGCGGCAAGACGGGACGTGGACATGCAAGGACTCCAGTGGGGGAGAGAATCAAACGCGAACCGCTGCCGAAATCTAGCCCACAAATCGCACATGTCGATCTTTCCCTAGCCATAAATACGAAAAAAGGGCAATACTGCGAATGCAAACAGCCCTCAGCAAGCGGATCTGGGGATGACTTCGCACGCCCCGTGGTCGCGGGAGAGCGTTCTGTTGCCGATCAAAGCGCGAGCAGACCAAGCGCAGTCGACATCGCGAGCATGCAGAATGCAGGCACGGACTTCGAAATCGGATCGCCCACTTTGATGTGCATCGCGAGTGCGCCGAGCATCAGAATCGCGAGCACGCCCGCGGCGGGGACCACCGCAGCTGGAACCCAAAGCCCAACAAGCAGCGCGATCGCGCAGAGAATCTTGAGCCCACCCACGAGGAAATACATGAACGGCGGCAGTCCATAGGTCGCGAACTCCTCCTTCAGATTCTTCGCTTGTCCACCGCGGTAGTTCGTCGCCTTCCCTGTTCTCAAAAGCCAAACGTTGAAAAGACCAAGAGCGAGAATCACTTGGAGAACCGTGGTGAGAGTAAAGTCGGGCAAGAGAGAGAGAGTAAGTTCGGTCATGATCCCGAAGTTATAGCCTCTCGCCTATCGTTGGTGTCAAACGCACCATCATTCTGCAAGGATTCATGAGTCTTCTTCTCGCTCTTCGCCTGATTTCAGCCGCCGCATTCCTGTATTACGGCATTCGTTGCCTCTCGTCCGCAGCCATGATCGCGGAGTTCGAGCGCTACGGGCTGCCACGCATGCGCGTTCTCACAGCAATCCTTGAAATCGTTGGCGCACTCGGACTGCTCCTCGCACCAACGCATCACTGGGTGATCGCTGCGGCAGGCGGGCTCTGTGCGCTGATGTTCGCGGGGCTGATCGTTCGCATGCGCATCAGCGACCCGTGGTATCTGATGCTGCCGGCGTTCGTGCTGATGCTCCTCAACGGTTGGATTGTTGTGAAGGCCTGGCGCAGCGGAGCGAGTTAGCCGCGCGCTGACGCGCGCGTGAGTCGCGCGCTGATGCGCGCGTGCTGCACAATGACGCGCACAGGGTCCGCGCGCGGGTCAGAGCAAGCCTGCCGGGGCTCAGACAGCTCTCGCCTGCTCCACGCGGCTGCGCCGCGCGTTCGCAGGCTCGAGAACTCGCCCGGCAGAGCTTGCTCCT
>VGYQ01000037.1 GCA_016872915.1 Planctomycetota bacterium
CTCAAGATCTGGACGTCATCAGCATGCTCCGCCCTGCGGCTGCCGGACAATTCATCGATGCGGCCCTTGCCTGTGTCTCACATGACGCAGAAACCACCGACCGAGAGTATTTGTTGCTGCGGGCAATTTCCGAGCGTCTCGGCGTTCCGCTCCCGCTGGTATTAGCTCCCTAGCCAACCGGTCTCTGCGCTACGCTGATTCTCCGATGAATCGTCGTACACACAACGTTTTCAGGGGCGCGCTGGTCCTTGCTGTTCTCTCTGGGGTGTTTGTGTTCCTGGGATGTGATGCACAGCAAGGCGTGAATTCGCGCACGCCGGTCGAGGAGCCCCTGCCGGCCGGCACGACACAAACCGCCCACGAAGATGACGTGATCACACCGCTCTATAGCCATGATGATTCAGCTTCTTCGGCGGCATCGAATACTCGAACACCCACACCGCAATCTGGGGCAATCAAGATTCCCCCCGCTCCCGAAGCGAAGGACGGTTCGCCTGCTGAGGCGACTGGCGCAAGGGCGGAGCGTTCCACGGAGGTTGAGGAGACCGAGCAACAGACTGCGCCGACTGATTCATCGCGTCGCACATCCATGCCACAACGACGAAATTCGAAGGGTGCCACCGTCAAAGGTGGTGTACGAAAGGCGCTGCCGATTGCCCAAGCTGCATCACCACTCTTTGGCAAGTGGACTGTCGACACCGAGCGATCCACCAAAGGATTTGTGAGTGCTGACTCGATTCTTTTCCTGCCAGACGGCCGAATGCGTATCTGGAACGGCGGAACACCCATGGATGGTCGGTGGACGTGGGAACCCGATGAAGGGATCAAGACTGGTGGAATCGATGGTGTGCCGTTCACGCTTGGAGAGTTCGATAATCAGCCGGGTGAAGTCATCATCACAAACAATGCCGGTGGCGAGATCCAGACCCTTGTCTTACAGCCTGACCGACTCTTTATCGCACCCCCACCTGCCACCAAGGCAACACAAGCGACCCCACAGACCGTGCCAAGCAGATAGTGCGATGTGCTTGGTGTGGGCCATGGGGGGAATAGACTTGGTGGCTCGATGAGTGCTGTTCCACCCATCCCACAAGACGCCGTTGCTCGAACGATCGCCCGACATCCAAGGCCGCTTGGTGGCGATACCCAGCGTTCGACTGGTGCATCCTTGTTCAGTTTGACAGATCGCATCCTTGGACAGAAGGATGGTGATGGTCTCCAACAACTTGATCTTCGCCGCAAACCTGATTGGCTCCGTGCAAGAATGCCTGGTGGCGAGGGGTACACACGCCTTCGGAAAATCATCGACGAACATCGCCTCCACACCGTGTGCCAAGAGGCAAGCTGCCCGAACATGGGTGAATGCTGGAGCAGAGGCTCTGCCACCATCATGATTCTGGGTGATACATGCACGCGCTCATGCGGATTCTGTAATGTGAAGACTGGGCGGCCGATGTCTGTTGATCACGATGAGCCGCGCCGAGTTGCAGAAAGTCTGCGCCTGATGGACCTGCGCCATGTCGTGATCACGAGCGTCAACCGCGACGAGTTGCCAGATGGGGGCGCTGCCATTTGGGCGGAAACGATCGAGCGCGTGCACCACGCGTGTCCACGCATGAGTGTGGAGGTTCTTGTGGGTGACTTCTGTGGCGACCTTGATGCTGTGCGTGTCGTGTGCGATGCCAAGCCCGAAATCATCAGTCACAACATGGAAACTGTTCGGCGCATGCACCCGGCTGTTCGCCCACAAGCGAAGTATGAACGAAGTCTCGCTGTTCTTGCTGCTTTCAAGGCGAGCGGCCTGATCACCAAGACGGGCATCATGGCCGGTATTGGAGAGCGCGACGACGAAGTCCTTGAGCTGATGGATGATGTGCGAAGGGAGTCGAATGCAGACATCCTGACGATTGGGCAGTACCTCCAACCGACGCGTAACCACCTGCCCATCGACCGATGGGTTCATCCGGAAGTGTTTGCGGGCTTCAAGCAGGAAGCTCTGAACCGCGGTTTTCGGGTGTGTGAGAGCGGCCCATTGGTGCGAAGCTCCTATCACGCGGATGAGCAGGCCGCACAGCTCGCGACTGGAAGATAATGCGGTCGCTGCGGCTGCGCGCCGAGTAAAAGTTGTTGTTTTTGGCTCTCGCGCTTGCCCTTGGGACCGCGCAATCCAATAATTTCTGTGTGGGTGTTTTGCCCGCGGAAGGAAAGGGAACTTGGAACTCAGTCAATCCATTCGATCAGCAATACGGCGTGCGACAGAACTCGCTTTGGCAGAAGAGCGGCGCAGTGATGGACGCACAAAACTGACCTGCCCAGTCAACATCCATTGGCATCATCGGCCCTTCGAGTTGCAGTCTTATGAGGGACTTGATTGCAGCGAGACTGGGCTTCGTATCCGAACACACAACTTTCTGGCCGAGGGTTTGACGGGGCGTGCCACGTTCTCTCAAGCGGGTATTCCCACAACCAGAACGGTTGTTCTCTCTTGGACACGCGAATCAAAGTCCACAGGCAACGATGTGATTTGGGAGGCCGGGCTTCGCCTCTTGTAACAGCTCTGTGTCACTTCGGGGGCAAAACAGAACCACTGACAATCGGCACAGCGGGAAAAGCGTCGAGGTATTCGCGCAGGTCCTTCAAGGTCAGCGCTTGAATGTTTCGAAGCTCGTCTTCGAGCGACCTGTACTCACCCGTGGTGGAGAGTTTCATCCCAAGTCTCCGCATGCGACCCGATGGGCTCTCCCCGGCCAACGCAACAGCTGTGGCGACCATGCTGCGTGCACGCATCAGGTCGGCATCGGTCAGTGAATCTCGCAGTGCCGCACACTCCTTCATAAAAATGTCGCTCGCTCGTTCCGCGTCATCACCCGCACACACGACCGCACCAATCACTTGCCCCACCCGATCGTGCCCTTGATGCTCCGTTGTCGCATGAACAGCAATGCCCGGCTCTATCAACGACCAATACAGCCGAGATCCATCCTGTCCCCCAAGGATGTACGCGCACATCGCTGCTGCGTACCTGCGTTGATCTGCTTGGTCTGGCCCAGGCCAGGCAAACATCATGTACGCGCGCGTGGCGCGCTTGTCTGAAAAGGTGAACTTTGAATCGCGGGGGGTATGTGGTCGATAGGTTCGTGCAACACCACGCGACTTCCACAAGGCACTCTCCATATCTGCCCGTCGTACGAGTGCATCAAAGTCGATGTTTCCAGCGGCAGCCACAACGGTGTTGGATGGTGCATACCGCTCGTCAAAGTACTTGCGCATGGATTCACACTGCAGCGCTTGAATCGACTCTGGTGTGCCAAGCACGCGAAAACCGAGCGGGTGATCGCCAAAGTATGCCTCTTGAACACGCTCATAGATGGTCCAGAATGGATTGTCCTCGTACATGGCGATTTCCTCGAGGATCACGCCGCGCTCCTGATCAAAATCTTCTTGTCGCAGTGCTGGCCGAAGGAGGTCGGCGACGAGGCCAAGGGCATCAAGCGTGTGTTCTGGAACGGTATGCGCGTGATACGCGGTCAACTCATGAGATGTGAACGCGTTGTTGCGGGCGCCAATGCGGTCAAAGGCTTCGTTGACCTCATCGGCCCGCCGAGTCTGCGAACCCTTGAACATCATGTGCTCCAGGAAATGGCTGACGCCCATCAATTCCCGTGGCTCATCACGCGTTCCCGTGCGAACAAACATGCCCACTGCGGCACTTGCCGCTGTTGGCGTCAGTTCGGCTGCGATCCGAAGTCCGTTTGACAGTGTTGTTTCTTGAAAGCGAGTTGACACAACCGCAGTCTAGCCCTCAGGTGATTTCACCAAACAGCGCGAGCATTGTGGGTGGCTGCTCCCCGATCGTTTCTCTGATGTACGCGGCGAGCAGCCGATTCGCACGTTGCAGACTCTCTCGATCAAGAGTGCCTTCTGGCAGACCCCCATCGCGCTGAAGGGCTTGCAGCAGTCTGACCGTTGACGGTCTCACCCTCCAAACGACCCCATCCGCCTGTTTGGTGATCTTGCCTCCATCGTGTGGCGCAAAAAGCACCACGTCATCATCACCCTCCATTGCACCAAGCGATGGCTGGAGTCCCCCATCGTGCAAAAGGAGCCACTGAAACTCCAACAACAATGACTGTGTGACTTGTTCCGACTGCCGACCACCGATCTGCCGCAGAAGATTCAGGAGGCCCCGATACATCGCCGGATGTGGGTCATGTGGCGCCGTGAGTCGACTCACCAGATCCGCCGCATAAAACGCAATTCGATTTGCCCCCAGGCTGGATCGGATCCTTGGAAAGTGGTCGTGCAACTGCCAACCCGTCAGTGTTGCGAGTGTTTGATTTGGTTTGATGAGAAGTGTGGCACGCCCCGCGGTCAGCAGATCCACACCCCCGGAAAACCCACTCCGCTCCCGCCTCGCACCCTTCGCAAGAGCACGCACAACTCCATGACGGAGCGTCAGGAGTCCAACGGTCTGGCTTGTCTCTGAATAGTCCCAGTGCCGAATGCAGATTGCGTCATCTTCGGCTACCGCCATTGCGGTGCCAAGGTACCGATGTGATTCACCGGCTGACGGTTGTTCTCTCGGCAGCTTTGACACGATTTCGGCCCGCCTGCTTTGCCGAGTACAGGGCTTGGTCCGCTGCTGCACAGAGCAATTTGGTTGTCGGCGGATGGTCACAGACCGAGAGATCGCTCACACCAAAACTTGCCGTGATGGTCGCCGATGGTTGCTCTGGCCATGTCGCAGATTCGAGTTGCTGTCGATAGCGGTCTGTGACATCAACCGCTTCCACCATTGTGGTGTTGGGAAGGATGATCGCGAACTCCTCTCCACCATATCGACAAGGAATGTCGCTGACTCGTCCCCCGCCAAGGATGGTGGAAAAACGCTCGATCACCACATCACCAAAAAGGTGCCCATATCGATCGTTTGTGTCTTTGAAATGATCGATATCAGCCAAGACGACTGTCAGTGGTCGCCCATAGCGCACGGCCTCTGACAACTCTGCAGTAAGTCGCTGATCGAAATACGTCCTGTTCCACAACCCACTCAAACCGTCTATCTGTGCCTTCTGCGCCAAAATAGCGATGAGGTGTTGAACGCGAAGCGCGGATCTCAACCGTGCCTTGAGTTCCACGATGTCGAATGGCTTCGAGATGAAATCGACCGCCCCGAGGTCGAGGCCGCGAACTCGATTGCCTGGGTCATTCGCTGCGCTCACGAATATGACTGCGATGTCTTGCGTCTCTGGGTTTGCCTTGAGACGACTGATCAACTCAAATCCGTCCATCTGGGGCATGTCCACATCGAGGAGAATCACGTCCGGCTTCAGCTCGCTCGCCATACGAAGCCCCTCAAGGGAACTTGTGGCAGAGTGCATCTCGATCCTCTCATTTTGCAAGCGGAGCCGCAGCAAACGGTGAATCAACTCTGAATCGTCGATCGCCAGCAACTTCGGCACCGATGGCTGCATCATCATGTGTTGTCAATCCCACTCACTTGGGTTCGTTCTTTCTGTCGTGCTTCGCTTCGTCACTGATGAACAACTTCCCTCCATCGTCATGACACATGATGTGTTTCACGTCGGGTTGCCGCAAGTTCTATCTGGATGTTTCGTTGGTACCACCCCTGTAGTATCGCCAGAGTGATGCCGCCCAAAGGACTTTCGTCACAATTCCCATGATTCCGCGACAAGCTCCCCGCGATGGACAGATCGGCTTTCTCTACTTCCCACCCATTCGGGTCCAGGGCATTTCCATTGCCGGCGAGCAAACCGCCATTTCCATACCTGAGTACGACATCGCCTTTGATATTGGATTGTGCCCAAGGCCCATTCTGACAGCTCCTTTGATCGCCCTTTCGCATACGCATATGGATCATGTTGCGGGGCTGCCCTACTACTTCAGTCAAAGATTCTTTCAGAAAATGGTGCCTGGAACCTGTTATTGCCCTTTGGAGATGGCAGATCCCATTCGCGAGATGATGCGATCCTGGATTGCCCTTGAGCGCCAAGAAACCCCCCACAACATTGTTGGGATGGCGGCCGGCGATGAGGTGGAGATCAAGCCGGGCATCTGGCTGAGAGCCCACGCATCAAGTCACACCATCCCAAGTCTTGGGTATGCCTTGGTTGAAAAGCGCAAGAAGTTGCGTCCGGACCTGGTTGGTGTTTCTCAGGATGATCTTCGCGATCGTCGAATCCGTGGCGAAGAAATCACGCAGACCATGGAAGTTCCACTGGTCGCCTACTCGGGTGATACGGAGCCTGCGCCGTTTCTCTTTCATGACGACTTCACCAATGCGCGAATCGTCATCTGTGAGTGCACTTTCTACGACCGCGAGCACCGCGATCGTGCGAAGATTGGTAAACATCTCCATATCGAGGACTTGCGTCCTCTGCTTGCTGCATGGAAAGCGGAACACGTGGTGGTTGTGCACGCATCGCGTCGCACACTGCTGTCGTTCGCACGCGAGCGACTCGCTGCGGTTGCTGGTGATCGCCCTGAAGATTCTGTGCATCTGTTGATGGACTTCAAGATGAATCGCAAGAGACTTGAGCAACAGTCCCTTCACTTTGATCCTGTTGCCGGGGAGAGCGGCGAAACAGAAAGTGCCGAAACTTCTGACGCGGGTTGACCATCGGCCAATCGTGTCTTATGTTGGAACGTCCCACTCTTGTGGCACCACTCCATGTCGAAGGCTCCCCTCGCGATCTCAGATATCAAGCCATTGATCGACGACTACCTGCGTCGCCATCACCCCGACATCTGTAGACATTGGTTTCATGAGATCACCGTTTCCTCTGTTGTGGGTGGATGTGTTTCACTGCGCGTCCCAGAGCGAGTGCACCGCCAATATCTGCAGCGATCGTGCATGGCTGCGTTCACAGAAGCAGCACAAGCAGCAACGGGCAAGTTGGTGGCGGTGAAGTTTGTTGGTGATGCGGATGAAATGCCGACGCGATCGCCGTCGCAGCTTGGTGTCACACAGGCGCCAAGTGAGCTTGATGAGCAGCTCACGCTTTCGCCCGATTACACGTTCGATTCGTTTGTGGTTGGTCCTGGAAATCGCCTTGTCCATGCGGCGGCGATTGCTGTTGGCTCAAATCCTGGGCGTGCTTACAACCCACTCTTTATCCATGGGGGCGTGGGTCTTGGAAAGACCCATGTGTTGCAGTCCATTTGTCGGGTCATTCTCCGACAAAGGCCACAGTCACGGATTGGTTATGTCTCTTGCCAGTCATTCTCTGAAATCTTTATGGCGTGTGTGAAAGCGGGTCGCATGCAAGACTTCCGTCACCGCTTTCGAAATCTCGACATGCTGGTCGTGGATGACATTCACTTCCTGTCGAAGCGCGAACAGAGTCAGGAAGAGTTCTTCCACACATTCAATTCGCTGTATCAGGCGGGCAAGCAGATTGTGCTCTCATCAGATGCATCGCCCAACGACATTCCGGATCTCGAAGAACGCCTCGTCAGCCGTTTCAATTGTGGGCTCGTCGCTCGCATGGATCGACCGTGTTACGAAACGCGTGTTGCGATCCTCAAGTCAAAGGCCGCGCTTGTTGGAGCACAGATTCCCGAAGAGATCTGTTCCTACATAGCCGCACGCATCGACACCAACATTCGAGAGCTCGAGGGCTGTCTGACAAAGGTGCGATGCTTCGCGCTTGCGAATGATCGGACGATTGATCTTGATCTTGCAAAGGAAGCGCTCGCGGACGACAGCCTTGGCCTCTCCTCTTCAGCACAGCCATCGATCCAGACCATCGCTGAAGCAGTAACTCGGTACTACGACATCCGGCTTTCCGATCTTCTTTCGAAGCGCCGGCACAAGTCCATCTCGGTACCACGACAGATGTGTATGTGGCTTGCACGAAAGCACACTCGGTACAGCCTGGAGGAGATTGGGGGCTACTTCGGTGGTCGCGATCACACCACGGTGCTGCATGCCGTGCGAAGCATTGGGCAGCGCAAAGATTTGGATCCCGATATCGCCAATGCTGTCAACCGCATTGAGTGCGTGTTCGCTCGTCCGAGCAGTCGCTGATCTTTCGATTGTTTGTGGACAGCTTGTGGAGAGTCTGCCTCTCGGCGATATTCGCTTTCGTTTGTTTTGATCATTTGCTGGCGGATCAAAGCCCCCCCTCACCGTGCTTGAAATCAAGTTATTGCTTTGCGAATGCGAATCGACAGTCTGCCCGCAACCATCCGTCATCCCTAAGGCGTTATCTGGCAATGTTTTAGCGTGTTTGTTTTGTGTTTTTCCACAAATCGTCAACACAACCACTGTGATGATGATGTTTCTTTCTATTCATCTCGTGATGACTTTATTCGCCTGCTTTGGCAATTCGGACACCAGACAGATGCCCTTCCTCCGATCCGTGCACCGCGCAGGACAGTCCCACAGACGGGACAAGGCAGTCCTTTGCGTCCGTAGACCAAATGAGCGGAACGGTAAGAACCATGGGCTCCGTCTGGGGAACAAAAGTCCCGCAGCGTGGAGCCGCCAAGATCAATAGCCGACCGAAGCACCAGTTGGAGCGATAGAACGAGTTGGTCGATCTGCTCACGTCGCAGCCCAGAGGCACGAGCCTGTGGATGAAGCCGAGCGCGAAAGAGGGATTCGTCCGCATAGATGTTTCCAACGCCGGCCAACACGCGCTGGTCGAGCAGGCACGCCTTCAGCGGAGTCTTCCTGGAATGCAAGCGACGCTGCAAATCAGTCGACTCAACCGAGAGAGCATCAGGCCCCAACTGGCGCCAATGCGCCTCCAGAGCATCGTTGTCGCGACAGGGAATCACCGATCCAAACCGACGCGCATCTCGAAAAGCAAGCGAAGTGCCATCGCTTAAGAGCCAACGAATATGAACATGGTTCTTTTTCGATTCAGGAAGATCCCCAGCCAAGATCTGGCCACTCATTCCAAGACGAATAATCAACCAGCGCCCAGACCGAGCGCCAATCGCCAACTGCTTTCCTTTGCGAAGAACACGATCGATCACACAACCATCGAGCAAGCACTCGGCCGACACAGGCAAGACTCGACCTCTTCGCTGCCCCCGCGGATGAGCCAGCGAACCGACAATGTCACGACGACCAATGTGATCGAGCCGAAATGTTCGTCCAATCAAAAGGCACTCCAGTCCCCTTCGGACACACTCCACTTCTGGCAGTTCAGGCATGCATCAACCCTATACTTCGACAGCGAATCCCGCCATGCAAACAAGCACTACCGACAGACTTCACAGCAGTGATCCAATCGAGGCCGCCGCGGCAGTACACGAAATCTCGCAGGAAATTCGTGAACAGGTGCACCGCGTCATTGTTGGCCAGGATTCCATTCTCGACCAAATACTCCTTTCGGTCTTCTGTGGCGGGCACACCCTCATCGAAGGAGTCCCTGGTCTCGCCAAGACGCTCATCATCTCAACGATCGCCAAAACCTTGTCGCTGGACTTCACAAGAATCCAGTTCACCCCCGACTTGATGCCAAGCGATGTAACAGGAAGTGAGGTCATTCAAGAGGATCGAATGTCTGGGACGAGGGCTCTGCATTTCGTCAAGGGCCCGATCTTCTCAAACGTCGTGCTCGCTGACGAGATCAACAGGACTCCCCCAAAGACACAGGCTGCCTTGCTCGAGGCAATGCAGGAAGGCCAAGTCACCGTTGGCGGACAGACACACGGACTCCCGCGCCCATTCTTCGTGCTCGCGACCCAAAATCCCATCGAACAAGAGGGCACCTACCCGCTGCCAGAAGCCCAGCTTGATCGATTCATGTTCCTTGTACGAATCGGATACCCATCCGAGCAGCAAGAGGTCGAGATCATCAAACGAACGACGGGTGGCACAGCACCGGAACCCAACGAAGTCATTGGCGCCGCGGAGTGTCTTCGCATCCAACAGATTGTGCGCGAGATTCCTGTGGCAGACCACATGATCCACTATGCCCTTCGACTTGTGCGGGCAACAAGACTCGATGGGTCGTCGCCAAAGTTCATTCGAGATTATGTCTCATGGGGCGCAGGCCCTCGTGCGGGTCAGTACCTGATTCTCGCAGCGAAAGCCCAAGCATTACTAAGCGGCGAAAAGCATGTGATGCCGCACCACCTGCATGCAGTCGTTCTTCCAGTCATGCGTCATCGCATCATGCTGAACTTCAACGCTCAGGCCGACGGTATCGACGCAGATCGAGTCGTCCAGGATCTTGTCAAGACCATTCCATTGGATAGTGCGGCGTGATGAATGGCAGAAGTACCCACAACGTCACTGAGAGCTGAGCAGTATCTCGCACCAGAGACGCTGGCCCAACTTGCACCATTTGAGCTTCGGGCAAAGCGCATCGCCGAAGGCCTGATGAATGGGATGCATGTGTCACCACGCAAGGGGTCTGCCACGGATTTCGCATCACACCGCCAATATGTGTCTGGGGACAGCGTTCGCCATGTGGACTGGAAGGTGTTTGCCCGCAGCGACAAGTTGCAGGTGAAGCAGTTTCAACAAGAGACGAATCTCAATGTGGTGGTCTTGGTGGATGGTTCAGCGTCCATGCAGTTTGGAACCCTGACGACGAAGTCCGGTTGGGGCGGCACAAAGGCACAGCGAGGACGAAATGTCTGGACCAAGTATGACCACGCAACAGCCATCGCAGCGGCGATTTCCTTTCTCGCACTTCGCCAGCGCGATCAAGTTGGACTCGGCATTTTCGCTGATGGGATACGGAGTGGCGTTCGCCGCTCAGGCAGTAACGATCACTGGCGATCGGTCGTCAGGTGTTTGGCTTCGGATCCTGTGGATGCTGCGGTGTCGTGGGAGCGAGTCGCCGATCAGGCGGTGAGCCAAAACTCCCAACAAACGCTCTTCATCATCATCTCCGACTTCCTGGCGCCACCCGCGGTCGTTCAGTCGGCGCTTTCAAGGATTGGTCACCGGGGTCACGATGTGATCCTCGTCACCGTGCTCGACCGTGCGGAACGCACCTTCAACATCGATGTGGATGCTGCATTTGTCGGACTTGAGGGAGAACCCAAGCTGGAGGTCGAGACACGGAAGATTCGATCGGCATACCTCGATGAGCTGGCAAAGCATCTTGCCGACATGGACCGCATTGCAAGGAACTTCCGATTCGATATGGAGGTTTTTGACTCACACGAGTCTGTGGGACCAATCCTCTCGTCGTTGTTGGCGCGCCGCGAAGCCATACTGCGGCGGAGAGTCCGCGGATGACATTCGCATCACTTGGTTTGGTTGCTGCGGCAATCGCGGGGACGACCCTGCCGATTCTGATTCATTTCTTTCTGCGCCGCAAACATCAACCTGTGGAGTGGGCGGCGATGGCGCTTCTCAGGCGTGCGCTGGAGCGGACCGCCCGCACACGACAGTTCGATCAGTGGTTGCTTCTGATGGTTCGCTGTCTTCTTGTACTCGCGGCTGGGCTGGCCATTGCCGGCCCGCTCCTCCAGCGATCATTGGCGGACTCCACTGCCTTGCGATCGCAAACTCGTGAGAGAGCGATCGTGCTTGACGACGGTATCGCTCAGCAGGTCGTGCGCGATGGATCAAGCGGATGGGACGAAGCAAAAGAGCGAGCACTGGAGCTGATGACACAGCTTGAACCAGGCGATCGCATCGGAATATTGCGAGGCGTTGGTTCGCGTCCAATCGTGTGGCCGCCATCAAGCGACCTCGATGCGGTTCGTTCAGAATTGATGATCACGACACCTTCATTCGAGGGGTCCAATGTGGTAGCGGCCGCAGCAAGCGCCGCGGAGGGTGGCCGTGATGTCATCGTTCTCAGTGACTTTCGAATGGGATCCTTTGGTGGCTCCACGCGTGGAGCTTCCGAACCGAAACAATCCGACAGCGCATTGACGGCATCTGGAAAACGTGCCACAACAGTTCTGTTTAATCCACAACAAGACCAACCGGCGAACGTTCAGGTCGTTGCCATCGAAACGCGATCATCGGGTCCACTTCCGAATCGCGACCAACACCCACTTCGAGTCATGTTGCAACGGGATGGAAACACGCTTCCAACTTCAAGTTCCACAATCGAAGTTCGGACGGATGGTGGTTCACGAAACACACTTCGTGTGGAGTGGGACAGTGGGCAGGTGCTTGCTCGGGTGGACGGTGCAGTGACATCCCCATCATCTGAAAAGCGCGAAGATCTTGTTGTTGAAGCAAAGCTGTTGGAGGCGGATGGGCAGCCGGCGGACAATGTGGCTTATGGGGTCATCTCTGGGGCGGGATCGATACGAGTACTTCTCCTTGATCGGGCGGTTCCCGATTCATCAAGTGAGAACGAGGACACTCCTGCCACCTGGTTGACGCGTGCGCTTGTTCCTGTCGATGGAACGGATGTCACGGTGGAAGTGGCTGATCCAGCTGCGCTTGATGCGGTTCGCCTGCGAGGGGTACAGGCAGTCATGGTGTTGAGACCCGACAGTATGGATGTGGCCGGATGGAGCGTGTTGTCACAGGCCGTTCGCGATGGAATGGTCGTCTGGATTTTTGCACCAACGAATAAGTCAGTGGTCTGGAGCCCAGACTTCCAAAGAGCATTCTCACTTGGATGGTTGGTCGAGCGATCAAAGAAAGAACAAGAAACACCTGACAACAACGGATTTCCCGCGCGCAGAATCGAAGCAGGACAAACACCCCACCCCTTATTGGCGCAGCTCGGATCGGAACTCGACATACTTCTGCAACCCGTGGTGGTCAATCAATCGCTTGAGATTCGCGTACCCACCAACACGGCCGAAGTACTGCTTTCACTCAGCGATGGATCACCCCTTTTGGTTCGTGCGCAGCCCTCCGACTGCAGAGGATCTGTGCTCCTGATGTCGACCGCGCTCGTCACAGAGTGGACATCACTACCAACGAAGCCCCTGATGGTTCCCTTGGTGCAAGAGGTCTTGAGGCAGTCGATCGCTCGCATTGAACGCGCGACCATTCAACAACTTGGCGGAACCGTGAGCGTGGCCGGAGCGGTCACCCTCGAACCAATGATGTGCGCATCCCTGTTTGGAATGCCCGAATCACGCACAATTGCATTTGATTTCGAAGGAAGAGCAACACAGCCAATCCAAGTCCCCGGCGTCTATCAGGCACTGGACGCACGTGGCCAACGAGTCTCCTGGGTGGTTGCGAATGTCGATCTACTTTCAACATCTATTCGCCCAACTCCAAGCGGAGAAGCAGTGGCTCTTTTCGAGGGGTTTGATGCCAAGCTCCCAGAGCCACCAACCATGGATAGGGTGATTGCAGCTGCACCTGGCGTACCGATCGCGAGGGAAGACGAGTCTGAATTGCCGGTGGCCCCAGCATTGGATGGTGTTTCTCTTGCATCATGGTTCTTCGTTGGCGCGCTGATTTGTTTGCTCTTTGAGTCATGGCTCGCGCGCAGAGCATCAGCCGGGGCAACATCACACGCTCTCTTTGGAGCTCGGCGATGACAACACAAAGCGTCCTTCGGTGGCTTTTTGGCATTGACGTGATTCCGAATGATGCCACGGGACTTGAGTTTGCTTGGCAACATCCGTTGGATGCGTGGATGTGGTTGTTGGTGGTCATTCTCTCAGTCGCGGTTGCGGTGTTTGGCTATCAAGGGCTGGTGGGAAGTCGCCGCGTTCGGTCCGTTCTTGGCGTGCTCCGATTTCTCACCATTGTTTTCCTTGTCGTGTTGTTCTCGGGCCCGCTGCTCCGTCTTCCAATTCTTGAAAACAAGCCCGACTGGGTTGTGGTGCTTGTGGATCGCAGTCGAAGCCTTGAGATCGAAGACGCACCCACATCAAACGGAAAACGCCAAACACGAGAAGCGCAAGCGAGCGAAGTCCTGGCAGATCCAGTGTGGAATCAAGTGACAGACGGGCGTGTCGTCGTCTGGATTGGATTCGATGGAACCACCCGCGAGATTTCACCAATCGAGCCAGGACCTGCGGATGGATGGGACACAGATATCGGAATGCCGATCGATGTGGCGCTGAGTCGTCTTGCAGGACGCCCAGCGAGTGGCATTGTTTTGATCAGTGATGGACGCGCAACCAGACCACTGGCGCCAGGCACACTTCGGCAGTTGCAGGCACGCGCCATACCACTGTTCACCATTCCGCTTGGAGCCTCGGAGGCGATCATCGATCTTGCGGTGGCCGAAGTGACAGCGCCAGCGAGTGCATTTGTGCGCGATCGATTGCCCTTGACGGCGGTCGTTCGATCAACGGGTGGTTCAATCCGTGGCTCGGTGCAAGTCGAACTGGTGAACGAGTCGACGGGACAAGTCGTCGACACCGTTGAACTGACGGATTCTGACTTCACTGAAGGCAGGAGTGAAACGGTTTTGACTGCGGCTGGCGACCGAGCTGGGCCGAATACTTGGCGAGTCAGGGTTCGAGGTTCGGGCAGTGATCTGGTTTCAACCAACAACGAAGCACTGGTCACGGTGGATGTTGTGGATCGTCCCTTGCGTGTTCTCTACATCGAGGGATATCCACGGTGGGAATACCGCTATCTGAAGAACATCCTTGTGCGTGAAGAATCGTTGGAAAGTTCTGTCATGCTGCTCTCTGCAGACCGAGATTTTGCACAGGAAGGCAACGCACCACTGGAGCGCCTGCCTCGGATACGCGAGGAGTTTTCGGATTTCGATCTCTTTGTGATGGGCGATGTACCAAGCGGAAGCATTTCAGAAGCGCAGGCGGATGAGATTCGATTTGCTGTCGGCGATCGTGGGGCCGGGCTGTTGTGGATTGCCGGCGAAAGATCAACACCAATGTCTTGGCGAGGCACACCACTCGATGATCTGCTCCCCATGCGATCAAATCCAGAGCGACATGACGAGCGCATCCATATGCAGCCAACACCAATGGCGAGTCGCGTCGGCGTACTTGGTCTTGGGGAGGATGCACGAAGCCCTTGGCCCTCAGCATTGTCGGAGGATGGAAGCCGGGGACATTTGGAGTGGGCACAACGGATCGACATGAGCACCCTCAAACCATCTGCGGAGGTCCTTGGCCTTGCGCGCAGTGCGTCAGGAGCAACATGGCCGATCGTGATCGCCATGCGATACGGTGCCGGTCAAGTGGTGTATGTGGGGACTGATGAGACGTGGCGATGGCGGCATGGCGTCGGAGAGTCGTATCAGGAGCGTTTCTGGATTCAATTGATTCGAATGCTCTCTCGAGGAAGCGCCCCAAACTCGAGTGACCCTTTCCAACTCTCGGTAGAGCCAAGGAGCCCCGAGACAGGTCTATCGTCCATCATTCGCCTTGATGCGCGCGAGTCGGTCGTTGCAGATACGGCAGGTGATGCACCCCTTGAGGCCCAAATTGAGGAAATGGAAGGTGAACGGCGTGGTTCACGGACCGTGGTTCAACTTGTGCGTGAGGGAAGTGGTTGGATCGGAAATTGGACACCAGTGTCCGCGGGTCGGTGCCGCATACGAGTTGATTCAGCGCGGACCGGGACACGGGAAGTCATGGTCGACGTGGTGAGGCGCGACATTGAGCTGGGGCAACCACAGGCTGACCACATGTTTCTTGCCGATCTGGCGGCACGAACTGGTGGAACGATGATTCAGCCGGACCAACTGCAACGTCTGAGGCAAGTGCTTCCCAAGCGCTCATCCGTATCTGAGCGTGCAATTGTTGATCCGCTTTGGAACAGCCCCGCAGCGATTCTGCTGATGTTTGTGTTGATCTTTGCAGAACTTGTTGGGCGCCGTTTCTTGCGTCTGGCGTAGGATTTTCAATACTTCATCATGTCCGATGTCACCACCCTGATCCGCAATCTTGATGCGGCGGCTCGTCGTATCAGAACCGTCCGTGTTGGCGCCGCGCTGACAGCGATGGCAAGGGCCATGATCGCCGTGGCCTCAGGGTGTGTGCTGCTTGATGCTGCATTCCGTTTTCCATCCATCATGCGCTGGTGTGTGCTCGGCGCACTTGTGGCGTTTGGCATCTGGCGCTTTCGCAAAAAGGTGCGTCCAGCGTTGCTGCCGGCACCCGGGCGCGTCCACCTTGCCCTTGAACTGGAGCGTCAACTTCCAGCGACATGCGGCATCGTTGCATCTGGAGTGGAGTTCTCGACTGATCCAGGTTTGCAACAGAATCCATTCGCCAGAGCTGTGGCGCAGTCCGCGGCTCATCAGGTACCAGATGATGCAGTACGTGCTCTTGTTCGGACCAAACGGCTGAATCGTGAATTGCAATTGTTGGCGCTCCTGGGGGCCGTGTGGATGGGCGCCTTCCTTGTGGCTCCACAACTCGCAGCGACGGGTCTGGTTCGATTTTGCGCCCCTTGGATCGCTTTGGAATGGCCGGCGCGAACCGAATTGCGATCCGCGGTCAGCAACACACATCACCCACGCGAGATCGCACTGCCACTTGCAGTCGATTTGGTGCGTGGCAATGTCGATGAGGACCCTGTGTGGGTTCGACTTCGGCGTTTGCGTGGCGAGACGACTGGACCATGGGAGCGGATCGCGATGGTGCACCAAGGCCAGCGCCGCTTTGAGCGAATGGTCGAAGCCGGCGTTGATGCCGTCGAGTTTCAATTCTTGACCACCGAAGTGGAGACGCCGATTCAAAGAATCGATCTACGTGAAGCACCGGGCATCGTGGAGGCCTCCATTGTGGTGAATCCACCCGCGTATGCATCGGCACTGCCCATCATTCGTCAATCACTCGGTGACTGCACGGGTCGGCGGGGTCGTTTACTGGAGCCCGTGCTCGCCGGATCCACCTGTGCGGTGACAATCCGACCGACGAGCTCCGCGCGTGTCCCAGAGGACTCCGATGACGCCCGAGCTGCGTGGGTGAAATCCTCGATCGAGTGCACACATCCAGATGGCAAGCTTGCAGAAGCACCCGAAGATCTTCGGCTTGTTCAGGCTGGTGATGCATGGACCCTCCTGTGGACTGCGCGTGCAAGCATCGTGTTTGATTGGATTCTGCGTGATGAGTATCAGGTTGCCAATGTCACGCCGATCGAGATAGCGGTCGATGTGCGGACCGATCAACCTCCCGAACCACGGATGACAATGCCCGAATCGGATCAGACGGTTCTCCAAAGCGCCTCGATACCGCTGAGGGGTGTGGTCCGTGATGATGTGGGCGTTTTTGAACTGCACATCGATGCGTCACTTGGCACAACCTGGCAACAGCGTTTGACCAGCACAGCAGGCGATGGCCAACGAGAAGTCGAAGCAGCGACCACACTCGACGTGTCTTCGTCGGGCGGTCAACCAGGCGATGTGATTGAAATCGTCGCCGTTGCCGTGGACACCATGGAAACGGATGGACTTCGACGCGCACCAGTCCGCTCAGGGCCTCGTCGTTTGAAGATCATAAGTGATGAGCAGTTCTCCGAGGAAACGCGGGGCATGTTGGCCGCGATTCGCCAAGCGGCCCAAAGAGCTGGTGAACGCCAGCGCAGCCTCATCGAGCGTGACGATGACGCTTCTGCCGAAGTCCGTCCGCAAGCAGAAATTGGCGAGCGCATCAATGCGCTCACCAGAATGCTCGCATCGCTTCGTACTCGGCTTCAACAGAACGTCGCAGAAGACGATGCCACCGAAAGCCTGCTTGATGCAGCGGGCGATATCACTGAGGTTGCACAAACACAAAGTGATCGTGCGAGGGATGCATTGCAAGAGGCAGCCAAGCAAGGTGCAGAAGCCTCAGAGTCTGGTGAAGTGACGGGACTTCTGGAGCAAGCAAAGTCGGCACAACAAGAAGTGGACTCGGAGATCACCGATCTCTCAGAACTGCTCGACCGCGACCGAGAATCATTCGCCGCCACCCAAAGGTTGCAACGGGTGGCAGAAGCGATAGCCAAAGCTGATATGGAACGTACGCGCGCAGCAGCAAAGACAATTGGACGAAGCGAGTCAGAGCTCGGTTCAGAAGAGATTGCGGGGCTTGAGCGAGCTGCTCAAGCAACACGCGATGCAGCACAAGCCGCACGTGAGGCGATGGAAGATCTTCGTCAGCGTGCAGAGCGTGTGAGCGGCGACGATCCTGAGCGTGCGCAGAGCCTGCGACAAGCCGCGCAGCGTGGCGAGAGCGAATCGCTGCAATCCCGGATGGATCAAGCCGAGCGTTCAACCCGCGCAAACAAAATGGATGCCGCACAACAGGCATCGGCCAGTGCACTGCAGACGGTGCAGCGCATGATGCAGGACCTTGAGGAGAGTGACATCAGCCGTGCTCAGTCACTCAAACGGAGATTGGCAACAGTCGCACAAGCGCTTGAGCAGATCATCCAAGAAGCGCAGAGTGCCCAGGAAAGTGTTGTGAGCCTAGTCGCGGCGGGTGCGGAGGAAGGGGCAGCGGGGTCTTCAGCCGCTGCCCGCCAGGCATCGGATGTCGCAGTAAATGCGGCAGCCATCGCAGATCAGGCTCGGCTGGGTGGATCAAGTCTGCAGCGAATTGTGAGGCTTGTGGAACGGGGTTCAGAAGCCGAAATCCGTGCTGCAGATGCACTCGCGTCGTCACCCCTGGATGTTGGAATTGCGCAAGAGCAAACCACTCGTGCCACACAGCTCTTTCGCGAGGCACTCGACGCGGTACGCCAGCAGGAGCAGCGCACAGAAGAGCAGGAGCGGCAACAGAGAGCTCAGGAACTTGCCAAGCGGTTTACAGAACTCGCGGATCGTCAGGAGGGCGTATGGACGGCTTCGAGTTCACTTGTTGGAGTCGCTGGTGATCGTCGTGCTCTTGTCGAAGCGAGACGACTCAGTGTCGATCAGGAGCGAATTGGCCAAACGATTCGTGAAATCTCGGATGGGTCAGATGATGTCAAAAAGTCTGCTGCATTCGTGGAGGCACTCGATGTGGCGCGTGCAAGTTCTTCGGATGCAGCTGAGGAGCTGCGGAAGGGCCTTCCGACGCAATCGACGACCGATGCTCAGCGCGAGGTGCTTCAGACAGTTCGTGAGATTGCAGAAGCCCTTGGGCAGTCAGGAAAGAAGAAGAAGGATCCATTTGCAGATGAGGGCAATCAAGCTGGCGGCGGTGGAGGCGGTGGTGGAGGGAGCGGTGGTGACAAGCCGGCGATTCCGCCCCTGGCGGAACTCAAGGTGATCCGTTCGCTGCAGCAGCGCATCTATGACCGCACAAAGAGTGCAGGTGGCACCGCCGGGCAAGTGGAAAGAGCGGCTCAATTGATGAGGCGACAAGAGTCACTGGCATCGCTGGCCGATGAGTTGCGCCGTGAAGTGGAGAGGCAGATGCAGGAACGCGCTGCAACCGTCATTCCACCAAAGGAAGAACAGCGTGACGATGAAGATGCCAACAATGGAAAGAACGAGGTAGCACCATGATGGGCATCGTGGCGAGGAGTCCTTGGATTGCGGTGTGTGTTGCCACATCATGTGCATTTGCGCAGGTTCCCCAAACCAATCCAACACCACCTGTGCCGACGAGTACACAAGATCCGAAATCCCCCCCACCAAACGAAGAGCGTTCACTTGATGAACTGCTGGGTATCGGTGGTGGTGATGGAACGAAATCCGCACAAGAGAGTGCGCGCGATCGGTCGAGCAACCTGAAGCGTGTTTTGACTGAGCAGGAGGCAAAGAACACACTCGAGGCTGCGATTGAGGGAATGAGACGGAGCGGAGCGTTGCTCGGAGACCGAGATTTCGGTACAGCGGTCCAGCGCGTGCAAGAGGATGTGCTTGCTCGACTTGACGCGTTGATCAACACGGC
>VGYQ01000038.1 GCA_016872915.1 Planctomycetota bacterium
GCTTTCCGCAGCCATCATCACATCGGTTGGAGCGGACACGATTGATTTGACAACGCAGTCCGCGGGCAAAAGAGTCGTCACGCGAATTGACACCGAGACGCTTGAAGCGGAGACCACTACGGTGCTGCGCAAAGCAGGCGCGGCTTGGATCGAGGACGCAGCAGAAACAGACGACGCCCGCGAGAAGTTGGAGGATGAACAAAACTCTGAAGAAGAAGCACAGCAGTCGGTCATCAATGACTGCGACAACAACGGAGCAGACGATGCAGCCGATATCGCCGCTGGTGCCGCCGACTTCGATATCGACGGTCGGCTCGACGAGTGTGAATACACCTACGGCGATCTGAATCTCAACGGCATCATCAATCAGCAGGATGTCAGCATCTTGCTCGGGTGGTGGGACATTCCAAATCCGCAATATGGCGACCTCAATGGCGACGGCTCCTGCGGACCACAGGATCTCGGCGCTCTTCTCGCCCGCTGGGGTTTGGTCCCCTGATCGTTCACAGAGTGCCCTGACCCGCAAACGGCATCACGGATCCTTCACGCGCCCTCGGCCAACCGCCGAGGGCGCTTTGCCATGCAGCGGGACTCCATTCCCGCATTGGATCAGCGCCTCAGAATCCCATCGCCCGCGCGAGCAGGATCCCCAGAAACAGGCTGAACGCCGCGACAAGAACTTGGTGCACTTTACTGATGGAGTTTCCCTTGTCCATACCTGCCGACTATGCCATCCGCCACCCGGCAAAGCAAGTCAAATTCACAAGTTCACGCATGTTGGACACTCGGCGCAGTGCCGCCCTATAGTTAGGGACTTCGCATTCTTCCGAGCAGTAAGGACTCTACGAAAGCATGAGCCAGACACCGTTCCCGCTCCCTCAAGCCAGAGGATTTCTCAAAACGCAGCGAACTGACAACTGGTGGCTCACACCAGCGCTTGTCCTTGCAGGCCTCGGTGCATTCGTCATCTACAGCACATGGGCGGCCTTCCAAGGGCAGAACTTTTTTATTGGCGGCAAGGACCAGCCCGGCGTCCAGGTCTTGCTGTCACCCTTTTACTCGCCGGTGCTGTGGGATCCCCCGGGCATTGAGTCAGGGCACGCATGGCTCGGATCGCTCCCGACCTGGTGGCCAGCTTGGCTCCTCTTTTCGCCTGCACTTCTCATCCTCCCATTCCCCGCTGGATTCCGATTCACGTGTTACTACTACCGAGGTGCGTATTACAAAGCGTTCTGGGGTGATCCGGCGAGCTGCGCCGTTGGCGAGCCTGCGTTCCGCGGGACGAATTACCGAGGCGAACAAAAGTTCCCGCTGATCTTCCAGAACATCCACCGCTACTTCTTGTACGTCGCCATCCTTTTCATTGGCCTGCTGGCCTGGGATGCTTGGCAGGCGCTCTGGCATTACAACGCAGATGGCACGCGAAGTCTCGGCCTGAGCGTTGGCACGATTGTGCTCATCCTCAACCCGACTTTCCTCGGCGCCTACACCTTCGGTTGCCATTGCCTGCGTCATCTCGTTGGTGGGAAGCATGACTGCCTCTCGTGCAGTCAAGCGCGTGTCTCCCGGTACCGCGCGGTCACTTGGCTGAACGAACGGCACCAACTGTTCGCCTGGATCAGCCTCTTCGGCGTGGCATTCGCAGACATTTATGTGCGACTCTGCGCGAGCGGCGTCTGGACAGACTGGAGAATCCTGTGAGCCTTCCCGACTCGTTCATTGTTCACGAACATGATGTCCTGGTCATCGGTGCGGGTGGCGCCGGCCTGCGCGCCGCGATCGAAGCCTCCGCAGCGGGCGTGAAGGTCGGCGTGATCTGCAAATCACTGCTTGGCAAGGCGCACACCGTGATGGCAGAAGGCGGCATGGCTGCAGCAATGGGCAATGTGGACGACCGCGACGGATGGGAAACGCATTTTGCCGACACGATGCGTGGCGGGCAGTACCTCAACAACCCGGTGATGGCAGAGCACCACGCGAAAGAGGCGCCCGACCGCGTGCGAGAACTGGAAGCGTGGGGCGCCGTGTTCGACCGAACGAAAGATGGCCGGATTCTGCAGCGCAACTTCGGTGGCCATCGCTACCCGCGGCTTGCGCATGTTGGTGATCGCACGGGCCTCGAGCTCATCCGCACGCTGCAAGACCATGGCATCCATCAAGGGATGGAAGTCTTTATGGAGATGACGGTCGTATCGCTCCTGAAGAGCGGCGGTCGTGTCAACGGCGCGCTTGGCTACGACCGAGAGCGCGGCCGCATGCATGTGTGGAAGGCGAAAGCTGTCGTGCTTGCCACGGGCGGCATCGGCAAGGCGTTTCGCATCACAAGCAACAGCTGGGAAGGAACGGGCGACGGACATGCGCTCGCTTATCACGCGGGAGCGGAGCTGATGGACATGGAGTTCGTGCAGTTCCACCCGACGGGCATGGTGTGGCCGCCGAGCGTGCGCGGCCTGCTGGTGACCGAAGGCGTCCGCGGCGAGGGAGGTGTGCTCCGAAACAGCGAAGGCAAACGCTTCATGTTCGACGATGTACCGGACGCGTACAAGAACCAGGTCGCGAAGGACGAGGAGGAAGGCTGGCGCTATGTGTGCGGAGACAAGAACGCCAATCGTCCGCCGGAACTGCTCACACGCGACCATGTGGCGCGCTGCATCAACCGCGAGATCAAAGCCGGGCGCGGATCGCCCCATGGCGGCGTCTTCCTGGACATTGCGTGGATCAAGGAGAAACTCCCAAACGCAGGTGCGCACATCCAGCGCAAGCTGCCAAGCATGTACCACCAGTTCAAGCAGCTCGCCGGAGTGGACATCACGACCGAGCGCATGGAAGTCGGTCCGACCACCCACTATGTGATGGGCGGCGTGCTCGTAAACGGCGACACCCAAGAGTCCAGCGTGCCAGGGCTCTTTGCCGCCGGAGAAGTCGCCGCGGGTCTTCACGGCGCCAATCGGCTCGGGGGCAACTCGCTCTCCGACCTGATCGTCTTCGGCAAGCTTGCGGGCGAACATGCTGCCAAGTACGCCAAAGCAAACCGTGCGGTCGAGATTGACGCAGCCGAGGTCGCTGCGAAGACGGCAGCGCTCGAAGAACCCTTCGCGCGCCGAACGGGCGAAAACCCCTATGCCATCCAGTCCCAGCTGCAAGACTCCATGCAGGATCTTGTCGGCATCGTGCGCACGCACGATGAGATGGAGCGTGCCATTGGCATCATCGAGGACCTCAAGAAACGTGCGAAGAATGTTGCCGTCAGCGGTCACCGTGAATACAACCCGGGTTGGCACACCGCGATCGACCTTGGCTGTTTGCTCACAGTCTCTGAATCGATTGCACGCTCTGCGATCGATCGGAAAGAGAGCCGTGGCGCTCAATTCCGCGACGATTTCCCGAAAAAAGACGATGCGTGCAGCACATTCAATATGGTCTGCCGAAAGGCTGCGGACGGATCGATGGAAGTATCGCGCCGCCCGCTGCCGCCCATGCGGGCGGAACTGAAGGCCGTCATCGAGAAGATGAAGTGAACGAGATGAAGGAGAACAGCATGTCATCCCCCGCCGCTCGAAATGGAAACCACGAAGCCAGCCGCATGGTCGAGTTCCGCGTGTGGCGAGGAGATCGATCCGGCGGGGCATTTCAGACCTATTCCGTCCAAGTCACCCAAGGCATGGTGGTACTCGATTGCATTCATCGCATTCAGGCAGATCAGGCAAATGACCTCGCCGTGCGGTGGAACTGCAAGGCCGGGAAGTGTGGCTCGTGCTCTGCAGAGATCAACGGTCATCCGAAGCTGATGTGTATGACGCGAATGGATGCGCTTCCTGCGGATCGCCCTGTCACCGTCGAGCCGATGCGCTCGTTCCCCTCCATCCGTGATCTCGTGACGGATGTCAGTTGGAACTTCCGCATGAAGAGGCGAATCAAGCCCTTCAAGCCGCGCAAGCCGGATCACGCGGATGGCTCGTGGACCATGATGCAGGAGGACGTGGACAGAGTCCAAGAGTTCCGAAAGTGCATCGAGTGCTTCCTGTGCCAAGATGTCTGCCATGTGCTGCGAGATCACCACAAGCATGATGAGTTCATCGGCCCGCGCTTCCTGATGTACACGGCCGCGCTGGAAATGCATCCACTTGACACGGAGAATCGCATCGCCGACCTCAAGGAAGAGAACGGCATCGGGTATTGCAACATCACAAAGTGCTGCACAAAGGTTTGCCCCGAGCACATCGGCATCACCGATAACGCGATCATCCCCATGAAGGAACGTGTGGTGGATGAGTTCTACGATCCGCTCACCCGCCTCTTCCGCATCTTCAAGCCGCGCTGAGCTCAGGCGGCTTCCACGCCGATGCGGTAACCTCCTCAACTCCATGCGAGTCGGACGGCGCCAGATTGGTCAGATGCGATCGCTCTGCCGCATTTCCTTTGCCAGTGCGCTGTGCTGCACGCTCGTAGTCTTGGAAGGCTGCAAGGTCGGACCAAATTATGAAACACCTCAAGTGCTGCCCGCGGAGCAGTGGTCACGGCGCAGCGATGCGCCGTTAAGCGACGACACGCCGCAACTGCGCGAGTGGTGGCGAAACTTCAACGATCCAGTGCTCGATCAACTCATTGGACAGGCGGAGCAGTCCAACGCAAACTTAGAGGCGTCACTTGCCAAAGTGCGTGTTGCGCTCAGCACGCTCGGTGTCAGTGAGAGCCAGTTCTGGCCGAACATCTCCGTCGGCGGGCTGTACGAGCGCAACAAGACGAATGTCGCCCTGCTCGCTGCACAGGGGGTGGAGACTTCTCCCTACGACCTGTGGCAAGCGGGTGCGGTCATGGCATCGTGGGAGATCGATGTCTGGGGTCGTGTGGCGCGAATGGTGGAGTCTTCGAAGGCGGAACTCGAGTCCAACATCGAAGATTTGCGGGCCGTACTCATTACGGTCCGTGCAGAGGTCGGTACTGGCTACATGGTGGTGCGGACACTGCAGCAGCAAATCGCGATCCTGAAGGCAGGCATCGCGAATGTCAAGATCACGCTCGATGTAGCCCAGCGCCGACTGACTGCCGGCACAAATACGGCGCTCGATGTGGCGCAAGTAGAAGTGGAACTCGATTCACTGGAGGCGATGCTTCCCGATTTGCAAGGCGACCTCGATTCCGCAATTTTTTTGGTCGCTGAACTCTGCGGCAGCGCACCCGCGCCGATCAAATCGCTGCTCGATGCCCCTGCACCGCTGCCGAAAATGGACGAGAGGATCGGCATGGGCATTCCCGCCGATCTCCTGCGGCGCAGGCCTGATGTTCGTGCAAGCGAGCGGACTGCGGCGGCGGCCGTTGCCATGGTCGGCGCCAACGAAGCCCTCAATCTCCCGATCTTCTCCATCAACGGCAACCTCTATCTCGCTGCAAACCAGTTCTCTGGGCTCGGCAATGCGTCCAATATTTCCTACGGCTTCGGTCCGCAGATCAGTTGGCTTGTCTTCTCGGGCGGCTATGTGACTTCGATGATCTCCCAGAGCCGCGCACAAGCGCAGGTGGCGCTTGCGTCCTATCGCGCCACCGTACTGGGTGCTGTACGAGATGCGGAAACGAGCGCCAGCATGCTCGTGTACTCCAAGCAGGCCGCTGACCGCGCGGCCGAGGCGGTCAGGAGCGCTGAACTGGCGTTCGATCTCGCCCAGAAACAGTTGAACGCAGGGACGATCGACATCGATCGTTTCATCAACATTCAAGACAAACTGCTGCGAGTACAGCGGCTGTTGGTCGACGCGGAGGGCTCCGTCGCACAACACGTCGTCTCGCTCTACCGCGCTCTCGGTGGAGGCTGGGACGAGGGTGCCGTGAACGAGTCCGCACTTCGGTCTGCGGATATGGCATCCACGACCGCAATACCACAGTGATCACGCACATCATGCAAAGTCCTCTGCTCGTTCATCTGCATCATCGCCTTCCCCTCGTGCTGCTGTGTTGCACGGCAGTCGTCGCATGCACGAAAAGGCCTGAAACCGCACCACCGGAACCGCCTGTACTGCCCGTGACCACCACCACCGTCACGCGACAGAACATCCCGCTGCAAGCCACCTACCCCGGCATCGTGTACTCGCCCCGCAATATTCAACTCAATGCGCGCGTCGAGGGATTCCTCCTTCCGCAAGTCAAGGCGGACGGTGCGATCGTCAAAACCGACGATGTGATCTACCGCATCGACCCGCGCCAATACGAGGCAGCCGTACTCGCTGCCCAAGGCAGTCTTGCACAAGCCATCGCCAACCGTGACTACGCCGCGATCGACCAGAAACGCAATGAGCCGCTCGTGGGCGTGAACGCCATCAGTCAACTCTCCTACGACCAGATCGTCGCCCAGCTGACGGCAGCGGAGGGCCAAGTCCTCACCGCGAAGGCAAACCTGGTTCAAGCAGAACTCAATCTTTCCTTTTGCACCGTGACAGCACCCTTCGCAGGGATGATCGGTGCCAGCGAACAGTTCGAGGGGGATGTTGTTGGCCAAGTGAATTCCACGGAACTGAACTCGCTGGTGCAACTTGATCCCCTGTGGGCGCAGTTCAGCCCCGCGTCCACCGAGTGGCCGAAGTATCAGGACCTGTTGGCCAAGGGACCGCTCTCCGTCAGTCTCACGTACGACGGCGATGCGTCGCTCAAGACGACGGGGCAAATCATCTTCAGCGACAATCAAATCCCGACGAGCACGAGCACGCTCATGCTTCGTGCGCAGTTCACAAACCCGACGATGCTGTTCCGTCCAGGCGCCTATGTGAAGGTGGAGGTCATCCTCGGCACGCTCGAGAACGCCCTCGTGGTACCGGAGCGCGCAGTGTTCGCCCGCGAAGCAGACACCTATATCTGGCGCGTCAAGAGCGACAACACAGTGGAGTCGGTGCTCGTGGCCCTGCAGCGTGAGTACAACGGAATGCTCGCGATCACCGGATCGATCGCCGAGGGTGATCGCATCGTGGTCGATGGAATCCAGCGCATGAAGCTTGGCGCACGCGTGGAGGACACGACAACGAAGCCCGAGCAGCCCGAACCCGTGCCCCAGAAAACCCCGTAACAACACCGGCTTCGCACGATGGTCCGATTTTTCATTCACAGACCGATCTTTGCAAGCGTGATCGCCATCATCACGGCGCTCGCCGGTGGCGTCGCCATGGTGGTGCTCCCGATCGCGCAGTTCCCAACCATCGTGCCGCCCACCGTGCAGATTGCTGCGACCTACAACGGCGCGGATGCGCTCACCGTTGCGACTACGGTGACCATGCCAATCGAAAACTCAGTGAACGGCACCGAGGGGATGATTTATATCTCTTCGAACAGCACCAATCTGGGCAATTCCACCATCACCGCGACATTCGAAGTGGGATATGACCTGAATACGGCAGCCTCGGATGTGTTGAACCGAGTCCAGACCGCCACGGCAGAGCTCCCGCAGCAGGTGCAGCAGCTTGGCATCACGATCACGAAGCAGTCCACCAACCTGACTCTTGTGGTATCGCTCGAGTCACCGGATGGTTCGTACGACAGCGTGTTCCTGTCCAACTACGCCAACATCATTGTCGAACCGGTGCTCGAGCGTGTGGATGGTGTCGGGCAGATCACGATCTTTGGTCTGCTTCAGTACTCCATGCGCGTGTGGCTGGATCCAGATCGCATGACGGCGATGGGTATCTCGCCACAGGATGTGGTACTTGCCGTGCAAGACCAAAACCAACAGGCAACCATCGGCAGCGTGGGCGCAGCCCCCGTCACAGGTGCGCCATCCTTCCAGCTGACGATGTTCACCACGGGTCGTCTCACGAAGGTGGATGAGTTCGAGAACATCATCGTTCGAACGGGACCAAGTGGTGCGGTTGTCCGACTGAAGGACGTCGGGCGCGCGGAGCTCGGCGCATTCCAGTACAGCAGCACCTCGAAGCTGAATGGAAAGGCCACTGGCACCATCGGCATCTATCAGCTTCCGACCGCCAATGCCTACAACGTCGTGGAGGACGTCAAGAAGCAGATGGAGCGCATCGCGCCACTCTTTCCCCCTGGCGTCAAGTGGCAGGTCACCTACGACAGCACCGCCTTCGTCTCCGCATCGATCCACGATCTCATCAAGACCCTGGTCGAGGCGGGCATCCTCGTGCTTGCAGTCATTTTCATATTCCTGCAAAGCTGGCGCGCCACACTCATCCCAATGATCGCAATCCCGGTGTCGATCGTTGGCACATTCGCGATCATGCTTGCCGCCGGATTCTCGATCAACACGCTCACACTGCTTGGACTCGTCCTTGCGATCGGACTTGTGGTGGACGACTCCATCATCGTTGTCGAGAACGTCTATCGCCAACTCGAACTCGGCGCGCCAAACGGCGTCGTTGCAGCCGAGCGTGCGATGGAGGAGGTGGCGGGGCCAATCGTTGCCACCAGTTCCGTGCTGCTTGCGGTCTTCATCCCAGCCGCACTCATGCCCGGCATCACCGGACAGCTGTACAACCAATTCGCACTCACGATCGCATTCAGCGTCGGACTGAGCATGGTGAACTCGCTGACGCTCTCGCCTGCGCTGTGCGCACTCTTTCTCCAGAAGCCACACGAAACGACCTTTGCACCATTTGTGCTGTTCAATCGCGGCTTCGACTGGTCCACCCATCGCTACTCGGCATTGGTGCGCTTCCTGGCACACCGCTGGTGGATCATGATCATCACCTTTTTGGTCGGTGTGTTCGCTGTCGACCACCTGCTCTCCCGAACGCCGACGGCATTCATCCCCAATGAAGATCAGGGCTACTTCTACGTTGGCGTCTCCCTCCCATCCGGTGCAAGTCTTGCCCGGACCGAGGCGGTCGGTGCAAAAGTACTGTCGATCTTGCGACAAGAGTCCTCCGTCGTTGATGTCATCGAGATCAACGGATTCAACTTCCTCACAAGCGTGCCCACGACAAACGCGGGCTTCATCATTGCGGTTCTCAAGCCATGGGATGAACGCGATCCAATCACGGAGAACGCAGGTGCAATCATTCGGAGGCTCTTCCCAAAGATCCGAGCGATCCCAGAGGGGACTGCCCTGCCGTTCCCCCCACCGCCTATCCCGGGACTCGGGACGGTCGCAGGATGGCAGTTGCAACTCGAAGATGTCAACGGCCAAGGCTTCAATGTCCTCTCCGGGGCGGCGCTGGACTTCCTTGATGCGCTTTCCAAGCGACCAGAGGTGATGAACGTCAGCACGCCCTTCCAGGCACAGGTGCCTGTTGTCCGCATCGAGATCGACCGTACGAAGGCACTCCAACTCGGCGTCGACATGAGTGATGTCTTCAGCGCCATGGGGCAGACGCTCGGGCAGTCGTTCGTCAACAACTTCAACGAATTCAATCAGGTTTACAACGTGATGGTCCAGGCGGATGCGCCGAATCGCATGCGTCTTGGGCAGGTTTTCAAACTCTTCGTGCGAAACAAGCAGGGCGATATGGTCCCGCTTCAAACTTTCATCAACTATTCCTTCGACGTAGGCACCGACAATGCCACTCGTTACAACCTCTACAACACAGTTCAGGTGAACGGTGCAACCGGATCTGGCTACGGTTCGAGTGATGCGATCCGAGCGGTCGAGGAGGTTGCCGCCGCCACGCTGCCGTCCGGGATCACCTTCGAGTGGACGGGCACCACGTATCAGGAAATCGAAGCAGGCTCGTACGCCCCATACGTGTTTGCGGCGGCAATTGTGGCGGTCTTCCTGCTGCTCGCTGCGCTCTACGAGAGCTGGGTACTGCCATTCAATGTGCTGCTCGCCGTCACCTTTGCGGTGCTCGGCGCACTCATCTGCATGCACCTCCGCGGGCGAAACCTCGATGTGTACGCGCAGATCGGCATGGTCATGCTTGTTGGACTCGCCGCGAAGAACGGCATCCTCATCGTGGAGTTTGCCAAGATGCGCTACGACAGCGGCGAAGAGATCATCGATGCCGCGGTGAATGCATCGCACCAACGGCTGCGACCGATCATGATGACCGCCATTGCGTTCATCCTCGGCGTGGTGCCTCTCGTCGTCGCGACGGGTGCCGGAGCCAATAGTCGCCAGTCCATCGGCACAACGGTCATTGGCGGAATGCTGGGATCTGCATCGATGGATCAGCTGGTCGTGCCTGTCTTCTTTGTGATCCTCATGACACTCTGCGTCAAACTCGGCATTGGTGGGCGCCGTCCGCGTGGTGGCGGCACGGCGACTGCGGGAAGCACGCCACCCTCCGCACTGCCACCGACCGACAAGTCCGGTGCTGCTGAGCCACACACCGCGTCTTAGTGCAAGACGACGCGAAGAGCTTCATCCCACTTCCCCTGCGTCTTCAGCATCATCTCGATGAACTCGCGAACCGCGCCATAACCTCCGCGCGCCCGCGTCACCACATGCGCTGCAGCGCAGACTTCGGCCGCGGCATCCGCAGGCGCGCATGCCACTGCAGCGAGGCGCATGGCCGCAAGATCGGGCAGATCGTCTCCCATGAACGCGCAGGACTCCACAGGAACGCCCAACTGTGCCGCGGCATCGGCAAATCCGCGAGCCTTGTCCGTCACCGCAGAAAGCGCCACCGTGATCTTCAACTCACGCAACCGATGGTCGAGCGCCAATCCGCGGCGCCCAGTTACCACCGCCACCGAGAGACCCATGCGTCTCCAGAGTTCAAGACCGAATCCATCTCGGACATCGAAACGCTTGGTCTCATGCCCGAGATCATCGATCAGGATCGAACCGTCCGTGAGTGTGCCATCCACATCAAGGACGAGCGCGCGTACGCGCCGGAGTCGGTCGGTCAGATCGCTTGCTGTCATGATGGGGCGCTCACGTGTGCGATCCGCAGTGTAGAGACCCGATCCATACGCCCACGATCAACCAAGCGGCGGCACGAGGCTGAACACACTGGCACGAACGCCGCGGACGACATGATCGAGCGGCATCGACGGTCCGCCGCGCGCACGAGCCTGCTCGGGCAGTTGCGGCACATGGATGAACCCCGCTGCACGCACGAATCCCCAGCGTCCGATCGCCGCGCCCGAGAGCAGCGCATACAGCACCTCATTGCAGAGGAAAGTGCCCGCAGACATTGAGAGCGCCGCTGGCACTCCCTCTCCCTCGCATGCATCCGCCATGCGCCGCACGGGAAGCGTCACGAAGTGTGCAGTCGGACCTCCCTCTTCCACAGGCAAATCCGTGCATCGGACGCCCGCGTTGTCGACGGGTCCATCCCGCAGATTCACGGCCACGCGCTCGAAGGTGATATGCGTTGCACGGGCAGACTCGCCGAAACAGACGACCACCTCGGGCCGCAGGTCGGCAATTGCGTCCGCCAGTACGGCGCGCGCAGATCCTGATTCACTTCCCGTCACAACGGGCAAGAGCCGAAACGCCACCGACATGCCAGGCCACTGCTCTCGAGCAAGATGTGCCGCCAGAAGCGCACTGGGGTTCACATCGCTGCCACCAAAGGGCTCGAATCCTGTCATCAGCAATTGCATCACGATGGAACACTACATGCGATTGCACCGACACGTTTCTCCGCCTCATGCGGTATACCCGCACGCATGCGCACGCTCTTCGTCATCATGCCTGTGTTCAACGAGGCAGCGACGCTGGCGGCGTGCATGCAACGCGTGATCGCCGTCCGACTCCCACAAACCTGGTCGATGTCGGTTGTCCTTGTCGACGATGGATCGGATGCCCAAACACAAGCTGCTGCGCAGGCCATCGCAGTCGCCCTGGGCGAGCGTGTACGCCTGCTGCGCCATGCGCACAACAAGGGCAAAGGCGCTGCACTTCAGACTGGGATGACAGAAGCGCTGCAGCGTTCTGCCAGCGACTCCGATGCGGTCATTATTCAGGATGCGGACCTTGAGTATGACCCACAGGACTACATCTCGCTTTTGGGCGCACTCGACGCGGCACCGAAACGGACCGCCGTATTCGGCAATCGCTGGCACCCGCAGCACGTTCCCGCCAGCAACTACGCAAGACTGCACCGCAGCGCCAATCGCCTGCTCACGCTCGCAAGCAACGCACTCACTGGACTGCGTGTAAGCGACATGGAGTGCTGCTACAAACTCATGCGCTGCAGCGATCTCCGCAGCATCCTGCCGCACCTGACGGAACAGCGTTTCGGCATCGAGCCGCAGATCGCAGCGGCGCTGGCAGCGGAAGGCGTCGCCATCGTCGAAGTTCCCGTGTCCTATGCCCCGCGCAGCGTGCGCGCAGGAAAGAAGATCGGTCCGCGTGATGCGATCCGTGCTCTCTTTGTCATTCTGCGGTCAAAAATGCTGATTCCCAAGAAATTCCCCTAAAGAAACTTGCCAAACTCGGCGGTCGGACTACTTTGCGTCCGTGAACCCAATACTCCCCACCCTCACACTGTCCTTCGCAGCTCCCGTGGCAACCGCGCTCGTGGCCGCCTCTGTCGCCCACGCGCAGACCTTCGATTTCACGCTGCTCCCAGCGAGCACTGTGCAGCAAACCCTGACGCTGAACACGCCGCTCGCTGGAACGCTCATCGGCAACTACGACGCCACAACAAACCCGACAGGCACACGAACGCTGCCTGGTCTTTTTGGTGGCTCTGGCAACCAGCCCATTCCATACACCAGCACGATTCGCATCACGCAGTCGATTTCATCGAACCCTGCAGGGTCGTTCTCACTCGCGCTACTCGACAACAATGTGTGCTCCATCACTGGATTCACATCCGACCTTCTCAATGAAGTCCCAGGCACCGTGAATCTCGATCAGTTGCTCACCTACTCGACCTTCCGAACGGTGAACCCCAGCTCGCTCTTTCCATCCGTCGGACAGATCACCATTCCTGTTGGGAGTGGATCTGTCACGGAAGCAACAGCCGTTCAGTCAGCTGCCGCGATTGGTACTGCAGTGCAGGCGTCGGCGGGAACGTACTCGGTCAATGTCGCGGTACCCGTGACGATCACCATCAGTGGCTCGGTCGCTGGCCAATCGGCCGATCCTGGACCGCTGCCCGCAGTCATAGCGTTCTCAGGAACGCTGACAGTGAGTGGATCCAGTGCGTCGCTCTCCACCACGGCGACCGACAACGCTCCCGTGGGACCTCTGCCAGCGCTGCCACCGCTCGAAAACCAAGCCGTAGCACTCCCCACCGTGATTCCAACGGGTGGAACGGCAAACCTTCTGTTTTCAGGCACTTTCGGCGAGTCGAACGGAACAAGTTCACTGAATCTCTCGCTGTCGGCAGCCGGCACGGAGCAGAACAACCCCGCCGATATCAATAACGATGGGAGAGTGGACGGGGCTGACTTGGCGATCGTCCTGTCGGCATGGCTCGAGACTTCCGGACCCGCCGACTTGAACAACGATGGACTTGTCGACGGCTTCGATCTCTCCATCGTTCTCGGCAGTTGGGACTGAGTCTTCCGACGCACCCTTCCAGAGCGTGCCTCCGAAGTTGCGGCAATATGCGGGGTGGGTGTAGCGTTCCTCCAAGCGAATGCTGCTCCGACAAGCAATTCGAAGGCTCTTGATCTTGGCGTTTGCCCTGCTCTTCTGCATCGGTGGACCTGCTGCCTGCAAGTCCAAGCCGCAGACAGACGCTCCTGCCCAAACGAAGTTCGAACCGCTTCCCGCCATGACACAAGTTCAGGTGGGTCAGTCGCTCGTTCTTGTGCTCCCTGTTCGGCCGAGAACGGGTCACAGCTGGCGGCTGACGGGGCAACTGCCGCCCTTCATTGGTCTCATCGGCGACACCGTGGAGGAGTCACCGCTTGAACAGGAGTTCGACACACAGATCCTTACCTTTGAGATTTCGGCGCCAGGCGAAACCGACCTTGTGCTTTATCTAGCCGCACGAGGTGGACGCGCCGTGGATCCGCTTCAGACTCGGCAGACCAAGTTGATCGCCAAGACTGCTGCGAAGCCCGCGGCGCAGACCAGCTCGCGCTGACGCTCGGCCATCAATTGCGCCGTCAATCGCGCCGTCGACCGCCGCCGAGGGCGATCATGCCGCCGGCGACACCCAGCCCAGCCGCCGCAGGTGCCGGTACCGCGGTTCCTGAGAATGCAACAAGGTCAAAACGAATGGTGCCAGCTGCGGAGTAATTCCCGCCCGGCGCCGTTGCCGCATAGCCGCTCGTGCCTGGCGCAAAGACGCTCACAATTCGCACCGCAAACTTGGCGTTGTCCGCCACACCTGTGATCGACGACAGATCCACCGTCCGCTGCGGCTGCCAAACCTCACCACCGAGCGAGGCCTCGAAGATGCCTTCATTGGCGAGCCCGGCACTCACGAAGGTCGTGCCATCGAGCGAGTACTGAAACTGCACGAATCGGCTTGCAGAGTTGCTGTGCCGCTCACGCCACGACACCGAGAGCGAGCCCTGACCCGCAGTCGATACGTCGAAACGCACGCCGCGCTCGCCACTGCCACTGCCCTGCGCCGCGAAGGAGGCAATGTTCCACGCCTTGTTCTCGGCAGGCTTCTCAGTGCCAGAATCGGTTGGATCGCCAGCAGAAAATGTTCCCGAGGTTCCACCGACCGTTGCGGCTCTGCCCAGACCAGTCGACGGTTCAAGCGTGCCTTGTCCACCGTTGAAGTTCCACGCCGCTATGTGCACCGCAGCAGATGCCTCGCAAAGACCCGCCCCCCCACAAGAAAGCGCGATCGCGACAACAGCGCCAACGAGCGGCGTTTGTGCCAAGTGCTGCAGGTTCCCCGATATGCCACAAGTCATTGATAAATCCCTCCGGCCGCGCGTGGCGGCACACTTTCCGGTGCAGAGAAGGCAAAACAGCCCACGTATGCCGGCGCCGCACCCGAATTCGCCAGCCCGCTCGTGCAGGAGACGCCCCCGCATCGAAAGCGCAAACCTATCCCCCTGCGCGGGGGATTGGAGCAATCACACCAAAATTCTTGCGCTTCAGCCGGCGCGCGACGTGCCACCCGCTGCACCGCTGGTTTCGCCACGCGCCGCGGCACGCTTGCGCCACTGCCACACGAGCGCCGCAACTCCAAGCAGCGCAACAACAACCACGAAAGCAATGATGACCGCAACGATCGGCAGCACCACTGCCAATGCAGACAGCACGAACGAGGACACCGTCTCCGCAAGCGAGAAGAAGGGATTCAGCAGTCCACCGCTCACCGCGGTTGATCCAGCACGCAGCGTGCCCGTTGCGGCGTGCACGCCCGTCGCGACGCCACCGCCCACGACCGCCGCGAGCGCCCACGTCACCCAGGCGGGTACCGGCGTGGTATCCACACCTGCGGCACTCGCCAACTGCGTGGCCATCACCAGCGTTCCGGCAACCGCAGCCACGGGAGCACCAGCCACATCAAGCGCATGATCCACCCACGGGATCATCATGCCAAGCGCCTCGATCACGCATGCCAACGCGAAGCACACAAGCGCCGGAGTCGAACCGAGCCAGGCCAACTTGTCTCCCGGACTGATCCACCCAAAGTGCACCGCAGCAGAAAGAATTGCAAGGGGCGCAAAAATCCGCATTCCGCATGCCGCAGCAAGCGAGAACCCAACCAGTCCAGCGAACAGATAGCCAACCACTTCATTTGCATCGACGTTCATGGCTTCGCTTCTTTCCGCTCGTACAAACCAATCAACTTTGCCTCACCCAAGACATGACCCTTGATCGCCTTGCGAAACTCCTTCGCATTGGCGCCCGGAGGAAGATCGAGCGCCACATCAAGCGCATACAAGGTGAACGTGTAGTGATGAACGCCGCTGCCAGGCGGCGGCGCCGACCCCCAGTAGCCGCGCCGCTCGCGCCCCCAAGAAGTCACCCCCTGCCGCGCGCCCGCGGGCTCCTTCAGTTCCAGATCGCGCGGCAGCGCCTCGGGCAGGCTCCGCGCCGACGCCGAAATACCCCACAAGATCCAGTGAACAAATCCACGCGCGTCGGGGTCATCCATCAAGATGGCGAATGACTTCACTCCATCGGGCGCACCCTCCCAGCGCAGTGATGGCGAAGTACCCGCACCATCTGCCGTGAACTTCACGGGGAACGCCTCACCGCTCTTGAACGCGTCGCTCTCCAACTTGAAAGGTGACTGGGCCGGTGCAGTCGGAATCGCGGGCGTTGCCGGTGCACTCGGCGCGGCCGGCGCCTGTTTCGGCAAAGCTGGCGCAGCCTCGTCAGCCGCAACAGCAACCGCCGCGAGAACCGCTGCACACGACACGACCAGAAGAAGGAATCTGTAGACGCGCATCGGCGCATCGTACGCGTACCCAAACGCGCTCCGAAGCGTTCCACTCCTACTCTGCGCGGCATGGCAAGCCCCGCGCCGCTTCAAGCAGGACCAACCGCCGCCATGGTCATGCTCATCGCCGGCAGTGGCGCCGCCGCCACGCCACAAGGCAGCGCGCTCCTGCAACTGCTCGATCTCCGCGCGGGCGAGTCGCTCGCCGCCGAAGTGCGCGCGAAGTTCCCGCTCGCACAGCGGCGCATCCTCATCCGAAAACCCTTCATCCGCAGGCTGCTCAACGCACTCGCCGAGCAGCACCCCGACCGTGCACTCCAACTCGTCAGCGCCGGTGCAGGACTCTCGCCGCTCGCGCTCGACTGGTGCGTGCAGCACCCAAGCGCACGTGCATTCGAACTGGACATCGAGCACATGCCTCAGAAGCAGCGCGCGATCGAGCAGGTCGCAGATCGCACGGTCGCCGGGCGAATCCGATGCAGCTGCTGCGATCTCTCGGATATCGCCGCGACCGAGCACGTGCTGCGCACCGCTGGTTGGCGTGACGACGCACCGAGCCTCTGGGTCCTTGAAGGGCTCGCGTACTACATCACGCAAGATGCGCTCGCCGCGCTCCTCCGCTTCGCACTCGCAGCACATCCTGACTCGCGCGCGATCGTCGAGTTCAGCGGCGATCCATCCGCACCGCAGTCGCGCGCGATGCAAGAAACGCGCGAGTACCACGCCGCGATCCGCCGCGTCGTCGGCACACATGCACTCACCGCAGTCGATCTCCACGCACTGGCGACCTCGGCGCACGCAGCCGTCGAGCAGTGCAGCCACCCACTCGAAATGGAAACGACTCTCGGGCTCGATCCGATCTACCGAAACGCCGACGAATCCGCGATGCGCATCGCGCTGCTCGCACCACGACCGCGCACATGAAACTGCCATCCGTCCATCCAGCGCTGCGCGAGCGACTGCTCGAAGTCGTTCCGCCCGAGTACCTCGAGCAGCAGCACGCGAACGCCGCAGCGCTCTCCCTTCGGCTCAACCCTCTCCGTGCGCCCCCCCACGAAACCCGCGCAGAACTCGAGGGGGCAGGCATTCCCCTGCGCGAGGAGCCGGCGCTTCCACTTGCCTTCACCACCGACGCGCCGCTGCGCAGCGTGCAAGCGTGTGCGGCGTGGCGCGAGGGGCGCGTTCATGTGCAGTCCCTGCCGAGCATCGCCGCGGCGCTCTGCCTCGACCCGCGCCCCGGTCACTCCGTCCTCGATCTCTGTGCGGCTCCAGGCAGCAAGACATCCCACATCGCCGCGCTGATGCAAAACAGCGGAACGCTTGTCGCGGTCGATTCAAGCCGCACGCGCACCTTCCGCCTGCAGGAACTGCTGCGGCTGCTTGGCGCGCGCGCGCACTGCATCACCGCGCATGGCGAGCGCTGGGCGCGCGGGCAGCGGGAGGCGTTCGACCGCGTCCTTGTGGACGCCCCCTGCTCTGCCGAGGGACGGATCCTCGCGGGCGACGAGGCGGCGGCGGCGGGCTGGTCGCCGGGAAAGGTGCGGCGGCTCGCTTCGCTGCAGAAGTCGCTCCTCCACGCAGCGATCGAAACCCTCAAACCGGGCGGACTGCTTCTCTATTCCACCTGCACGTTCTCCCCCGAGGAGAACGAACTGGTCGTGGAACGCGCCCTCGACCATGCAGGCGGGACGATCACCCTCGAACCGCTGCCGATTGCCGTACCGAACTCCCGTCCAGCGCTGACCGAGGTGCGCGGGCGGCGCCTGCCCGCCTCCCTTGAATGCGCGCGGCGCGTCCTGCCGCCGCAGGAGGGGTTCTTCTTGGCACTCCTGAGAAAGTCCGATCGACCGCAGTCCCAAATGGGCACCGCGGGTTCAATACATGCAGCCGAACCTCGCATTCACCCATGAGCCCAAAGGCATCGGACATCTTCGACATCCTGATCCGCCAGCACGCGGACATGCTCACCGCCTTCATTTACTCGTTGTCGTTCGACCGATCCACGGTGGACGACATCTTCCAAGAGACGATCATCACCGCGTGGAGCCGCATCAACGACTTCGACCCAACGCGCCCCTTCGCCCCGTGGCTGCGCGGCATCGCGCGCAACCACATTCTGGCGGCCGCGCGCAAGAACCGCCGCTACCGAGCGCATTTGCATGGGCTGCTTGAGGAGCGCGTGGAGGAGCAGTTTGGTCGGCTCGACCGTGAGTCGGGCGACTCCTTTGCAGAACGCATCGCTGAACTCAAGCGCTGCATCGAACGGCTGCACGCCGAAGGGCGCGAGGCGATCGAGTTGGTCTACCTCCGCGGCGTGGAACTTCCCGTGGCGGCGGAAACGGTCGGCGCCGCCGAGGAGACACTCCGAAAACGGCTGTACCGCGCCCGCCTCTGGCTCGCGGAATGCCTAAAAAACAAGCAGGTTTTTGCATGAACAACGATCCTCACCAAACCTCCGATGACCCTTGCGCACTCGACCTCGGCGCAGATGATTCGCCGCAGCAGCAAGCCGATGCGCGCGTGGTGCATGGACTGCTGCGCATACTCGATGAGGGCGAGAGCCTGCGTATCGCAGCCCGCGTTGACCGTGCGACCGCAGCTGTTCGTGCGCAGGAGGGCGGACTTCGGCTCGTTGGAACGCGCCCCCGCACATTCCGCGAACGGCTGGTGTGGATCGGCGGCAGTGCCGGCATGGCGGCTGCAATCGTGCTTGGGCTGCTCTTCTTCCCCTCGTCGACGGAGGCAACGGCAATCGCTGCCCTGCACTCGATGCGTTCGGCGGCGCGGACGGGCGGTCGGTGCTACGAGATTCTGATCCAACCGCACCGTCCCCCGATGGTGGGCGCGGACCGAGCGCGCCCAGAGGGTGCCGACCGTGCGCGCCCAGAGGGCGCGGATCGTGCGCGGGCTGAGGTTGCCGACCGTGCGCGCCCAGAGGGCGGCGATGGCATGCGCGCAGAGCGCCCCGATCGCGCGCGCACGGAGGGATTCCGACGCGTCGGCGAACTGCGGCTTGGGGCGGAGGGCTGCTGGACGCTGACAATGGTGAAACCTCGCCGCGATCTGCTCGACCGCCCCCCAAA
>VGYQ01000039.1 GCA_016872915.1 Planctomycetota bacterium
TTCCAAATGATCCGGCGGCTGGGCTACGCCATTCGCGTACCGTTCTGGCCAGCGACGGACTCGGAAGGCTTGAAGTTTGTCCGCTGCTTGGCGATGACGATGGCGACGGCGACTACGACCGCCTTGTGTGCTTCGGCGGCAGGTCTGTCACCCTGTGGAAGGTGGGCGGCACTGACTCCGCACCGACACTCTCACGCGTGTGGGATTCGGGCAGCAGCATGGAACATGAAGTGTTGGCTCGCATGCCCAATGCGTTCAATGCCGATAGTGAAGAAAGCCCCTCAGTGGACAAGCGCAGTGCGAAGCGTGGTCCGGAACCCGAGGGGCTCACGATTGTCGAACACGGTGGACGGCGACTGCTGTGTGTTGGACTTGAGCGCCCCGGTGGCGCGATGGTGTGGGACCTCTCAGATCCTGCAGCGCCCGCGCTTGCGGGCTACTGCAATCGCCGCGATCCAAGTGTGGGCGGCGCCGGCGCGGGCGACTTGGCGCCCGAGGGCTTGTGTGTGATCCCCGCGGCAAGCAGTCCGACTGGCGAGCCGCTGCTCGTCGTATGCAATGAGTTCAGCGGGACGGTCAGCTTTTTCGCGATCGAGTCGAAGCGCTGACGAGCAGCATCTCGGCGGACAGCCCAGGTCCGAACGCCAACGCAACGACGGGGCCCGATGCTCCGCTGCAGACCAGCCGCTCGAGAATGAAAAGCAGTGTGGCGCTGCTCATGTTGCCGAAATCACGCAGAACGCCTCGACTGGCATCACCCGCATCGGCGGGTAAACCGAGTGCAGCCACCACTGAGTCGATCACGCGCGGCCCACCGGGGTGAATTGCCCATCCAGCGACGGATGCGCGGCAAAGACCAGACGCCGCAAGGCGAGCATCGATCCACGAAGGGAGCGCGCGCTCAATCAGTGCCGGCACCTCGGCGGACAGCCCCATCATGAACCCGTTGTCACCGACCTCCCAAGTCATCGCCTTGTCCGATCCCTCGATCACCAGTGAATGCGTGTCGATGATCTGTGTCGCTGCTCGCGCGGGCGAGTGCTGGTCCTCCGCAGAGGCGGCCACGACGACCGCCGCTGCACCATCGCCAAACAAGGTGTTCGCAATCCACTGATCGACTCGCTCGCCGTAGTGAAGATGCGCCGAGCAGACTTCGCCACAGCACACGAGCACGCGCGCAGTCGGATCTGCCCGCACCATGTCGCGTGCCACGGCGACAGCATTGATGGCGGCGTGGCAGCCCATGAATCCGATGTTCGTTCGGCGCACCGACGGGGCAAGATCAAGATCACGAATCAACCACTGATCCATTCCAGGTGCGGCGAATCCAGTGCATGATGCGGTCACGAGATGTGTAATCGACGCTGGATTCATCGCGCTCGCTCGCATCGCATCACGGCATGCCGCAAACGCCATCGGCCGAACCGTCGAAGCCCAGAGTCGCACGCGAGCTGCCGTGCCCACAGGGGCTGCGACCGCAGCGGAGGCATCCTGAGGCGCATAGAAGCCGGCGGGATGATTGTCCGTTGCGGCGGCGCACCACCGCTGCGCAATCCCGCTTCGATCTGCGAGTCGCTGCAGCAGGGCGCGGTCGACGCGCGGCGGCGCAATCGCCGTTGCAAGCGCCAGCCAGCGAGTGGTGTCCATCCGCTGCGGGGGATGCGCATGCCCGAATCCAAGAATGCTCGCACTCATCGCGCGGCGTCTCCAAGCAGCGCGTTGCTTCGCTGCACGCCCCATGCCCTGCCGACGCGCGCAGCGAACATCGGTGCGTGCTGCCCCACGCGCAGCGCGGCATCGAGAAGGCGTGGCGCACGAACGAGCAGTGCCATCGATGCGCACCTCGCATGCGACCAGGCTGACATTCTTCGTGCAGTGCGTTCCCATGCATCTACGGATGCGCTTCCACCCAGCACGCTTTCCGCATGATTCGCCGCAGCGATACCGGATGCAAGCGCCCAGCCAATCCCCTCACCTGTGAAGGGCTCGACATAACCGTACGCATCGCCCGCAGCCATGATGCGCCCATCCGTTGCGGCCGCACGCCGCCGAGTCAGTCGAGGCGTGCCAGTCCATGCCGAGTGAATCACACGATCGCGGTCGCGGATCCGTCGGCCGAGCCATTGCATCGTCAGCGCCGCAGGACCTCCCGCTGCACGCACGACGGCAGGCTCTGCCGCGGCAGCCACATCAACGATGCCGTCGCCAAGCGCGACAGCGCCGATGTAACCACCTGCGCGAACGCACATGAGCAGCTCACCCGCTTGGATATCGATCGCTTCGTGTGCAAGCAGGGCACCAAAGCCGATCCGCGAGCGCGGCAGCGTTCTCCATCTCAACCGCTCAGATGAGCGCAGCGAGGATCCGCCGATCCCATCCGCGGCGACGATGAGTCGGGCGTTCAACTGCTGCGTCATTCCTCCGCGACGGAGTGTCACGATGCCTGATGGCTTCGCTTCGGCGACGACCCCCGTCATCACACTTGCGCCGGCCGCTGCGGCCACATGGAGCAGTTCCGAATCGAGGCGGTCGCGAGGGAGTGCGACACCACTGCGCTGCCACTTCGTGAGCATTCCGAGGCAGTCCACGTGCACGGTGTGCAGTTGCTCTCCATGCGCGGCGATCGCGGACACTCCAAGTGCGTTCAGTCGCTCCAGTGCCAGCGGCGAGAGACAGCAGCCGCAGACTTTCGGGCGAGGATGTTCGCTTCGGTCGACGATCAGCGTTCGAAGCCCGTGCCGTGCAGCTGTGATTGCTGCTGCGGCGCCCGCCGGCCCACCACCGATGACCACGAGATCCCACGAGGATGAACATTCGTTCACATCACGCGCGCGGATTGTCTGAAGCGGCGCCTTCACCGAGTCACCTCGGATGTCCGCCGCCACCACAGCACCCAGCGATACGGCCACGCCGCGCGCACGTTCGCTTCGCACAACCCTGCGCGCAGCGCAAGATTCCGCGCCTCATTCTGGGTGAACGCCCCACGCACACTCAAAGCGGCGTCGGTGTGGACCACCGCAGAGCGTGTCAGCACGCGCGACGCGATCTGTGCCAACAGAAGCCCTCCTTGCGAGCGATCGAGATCTGCAGCGCCGATGCCGATGGCGGCCGCGTCTGCCATACGGCGCAGCGCCGTCACAGCATCATCGTTGTCGAGATGATGAAGGAAGAGCGAGCACGTCACAAGATCCGCGCCGCGCGGCAAATGATCGCGAAGCACATCGACCTGCTCCACCGTGATGGGTATCTCTGCTCGGTGTGCGGCGCGGCGCGCAGTATCCAGCGCGATGGCGCTCCGATCGCAAAGCACCCAATCGATCGGTAGATCGAGCGACCGCGCGCGGCGCGCCATGGTGAGCGGTCCATCGCCTGATCCCGTCGCGACATCCATGATGCGAATGCGCTCGCCACGTGCAGCGAACGCATGCGCCGCCGCGGCAATCTGCGGCCAGAGAAGTCGCCAACTTCTGCTCCAGGCGTTCAGCCGCTGCAGGCCCCGCAGCGCCGCCTGATGCGCATCGGCCGCGATACCCGGATCGTCCATCCACTCATCCTGACGCCGCCGCTGCGCCAGCGAGCCGCAGGATGCGACTCTGCATTGAAATGGTGGATCAAGCTTTCGGCGCAACTCCACCGGGAATCTCCTTCGTCACAAATGCCTTTCATCGATCGCGCAGTTCGACACCTGCAGCAGTCACATCCTACGCGTTGTGGTGGCAGCAGACTCACAGAACTCTGATGCGATACGCTGCCTTCATGCAAAACACGATCGAATCACAAAGCGTTGCCACCATTCGCGATGCGCACCAGTGGCTGCGCTGGATGACCAATCGAACGCTCACCGCCGCACGCACGCTCGATCAGTCAGAGCTGCACCGTGCATTCCCCATCGGAATCGGAAGCGTCTTCGAGACGATGGTGCATCTGTGTGGTGCGGAGTTCATCTGGGTACGGGTCGTCACCAACCGCGCCGACGGCATCACGATGCCGACCACCGCGCAGTGTCCCGATCTCGATTCGGTGGAACGGCTCTGGAAGGAGACGCGCCTCGAGTGGGATGCGTTCCTGCATGCGCTGACCCCCGAAGCGTGTGAGCGAATCGTGCAGCGGACACGCGATGGTCGCACCTACTCACAGCGCGTGTCCGATGCCTGCATGCAGGTTCCAACGCACGCGCTCTACCACAATGCGCAGATCAGCTTCATGTTCCGCAGCATGGGCAAGTCACTTCCCGACTCGAGTTGGATCGCCTGGGCACGGGAACACTGTTGCTCACCGATGCGTTGATAGCCCACGGAGCGCAGTGAACCCGCTGCTACACTCCTGCTCCCCTCACGGGGCGTAGCTCAGCTTGGCTAGAGCGCCTGCTTTGGGAGCAGGAAGTCGTCGGTTCAAATCCGGCCGCCCCGATTTGTTTTCCTGATGTCCGCAGCGTGTTGGGCTGCACACTCCTCACACGCCCATCGAGTGTGCAGGCGGACTGGAACACATCACGCTCAGTCGCCCACTAGACTCCCCCGCGCATGGGTGATACTGCCTCCTACTTGCCAGTCATCCTGATTATCGCGATGGCGATTGGCTTCGCCATCGTGAATGTCGTCGCGAGCATGTTGCTCGGACCGCGCGTCGAGGGCGCCGTCAAGGGCCTCGCCTACGAGTCCGGCATGGACGCCATTGGTACATCACGAAAGCGATTCAATGTCCGCTTCTACATCTTGGCAATGACATTCCTTGTCTTCGACGTCGAGATCATCTTCCTTTATCCGTGGGCCGTCACCTTCGCACAGTTGGAACCGCGCAGCGCTGAGGCGCTGCTGTTCCTCGGACGAATCGGATTTTTCGTCGGCACCAGCGTGATTGCGTATGTGTACGCATGGCGCAAGGGTGTCTTCCGCTGGGATTGAACGCGCGGCACCGTCCGCAGCTCGCCCAAATCAGCGCGTGGGGGCAAGACGGTAGCTACCGGCAACGCCCGCAGGCGCAATCTCAATCCAGTCGGCACTGCGCTTGCATTGCACTGATGCGTTGTCGGCAATCCGCGTGACGGTTGGGAGCGGCGCTTCAACAGGCCACGCGACGCGCAGCGGCTCTTGCCCAGATGCGCGGATGACTGCGAAAAGCAGTCGACGCTCCGCCCACATGAGATCAATCTCGGTTGCGCCGCGCGCGCGCAGCCCGCGCACGGAACCCCGCGTCCACTCCGGGGGAAGCGCGGGCAGCAGCGAGATCACATGGCCAAACCCGTTGTCCTGTGAAGTGGAGTCGCCCTCCACTTCACGGTGCGACTGTACGAGCATTTCCGCGATCCCCGCCGCACCACCAAAGTTGCCGTCGATCTGAAATGGCGGATGATCATCCAAGAGATTGGGCAGCGTGCTGCGCGCGAAGAGTTGCTGCAGGTTCTCAAACGCACGCTGACCATCTTGGAGACGTGCAAAGAGGAGGATCAGCCACGCACGACTCCACCCAGTGTGACCGCCACCTTTGCGCAGGCGCTCATCGAGCGACTTTCGTGCCGCTGCAGCGAGATCTGGTTGATCCTGTGGCGTGATCTGCCGCCCAGGGTGCAAGGCAAACAGGTGGCTCATGTGCCGATGCCCCGGCTCCGCTTCCGGCCATGGCTCTGCCCACTCAAGCAGTCTGCCGTCTGCACCAATCTGCGGTGGACGCAGTCGCTTCAGCGTGTTCTGCGCTCGATTCACGAGTGGGTCATCGGATGCCAAGATCCCGAGCGCGCGCGCCTCATCCAGAAAGTTGCGCAGCACATCGAAGGCGATCATTTGATCCATCGTGTTGCCCATCGCCGTATCCGCCGCCGATCCATCGGGCAGGAGGAACGCATTCTCCGGCGAGGCGCTCGGACCGCCCACCAGATCGTGTCGATCCGGATCCTCACAGAGCCAATCGAGGTAGAACGCCGCACAGCCGCGCAACAATGGGAACGCTTGCTCACGCAGATAGCGACGATCGCGACCGAAGTCCCAGTGGTCATGAATGGTCTGCGCAATCCACCCACCGCCATGCGGCCACAGGGACCAGACCGTCGTCCGATGACTCGGAACCGTCCACGCCCACGCGTCCGTGCAGTGATGCGCCATCCAACCTGATGCGCCGTACATGCGACGCGCCGTCACAGCGCCATCGAGCGCGAGGCGCTCCACAAAGTCCGTGAGCGGTGCCACCGTCGAGGGCACATTCAAGACCTCTGCCGGCCAGTAGTTCATCTGCAGGTTGATGTTGAGGTGATAGTCCGCATTCCAGGGCGCATGCAGATGCTCGCTCCAGATTCCCTGCAGGTTGGCCGGCAACCCTCCCTCCACGCTCGAGGCCAGCAACAACATTCGCGCGTACTGCACATACAGCGCTGCCAGACCTGGATCGATGGCACCCTCTCCCACGCGGCGCAGGCGTTTGTCGGTCGGCATCTGCTCACACTCCACCACAGGCGGACCGATCTCGATCTCGAACTTGTTGAAATCACGCTTCCAGGCAAGTTCGTGATCAGCCTGCAGTTTGCTGAATGGCATTGCACTTGCTGCAACCGATGCCGCGATCAGCGAGTCCGGATCCGGGCGTGCAGGATCCGTTCCAGCTCGAAGCGACTGCATCGCCTCCGCTGCACCGGCACCGACAAATGGGAAGTCCGTCGCAGCAACCAGCGTGATCGTCAACGCGTTTGCCGCGCGGACTGCGATGCCATCACCGTCCAGGGCGATGGATCCTCCCTCCGCTTGAATGATCGCATCGGTGGCAAACCGAACACCATCTCCCGCATCGGCTTCGGTCGTTCCACGCAGTCGAATCCGCGCACGCCCACCTTCGACGGTTGCGGCTGTCGTCAGCAAACATCCATCACAGGACCGCTCCCGCCGCAGCGATACTCGAACAAAGAGACCACTCGGTTCCTCCGTCTGCTGCCGCACAATGAGCGCGGGTGCCGCTCGCGAGGCGAACACAGTGCGCGTGCATCGGAATCCGCGGTCCACCCAACTGGTCACGGCGGTACACGTGGCCATATCAAGACCACGCCGATACTCGCTCGCATCCGTCGAAAGCGGCGATTCAATCAGCAGATCACCGAGCGTCTGATAGGAGTCTTCGATTGCATCGCACAGAAGTTCGCGCGCCGCGGCAGTCTGTCCCTCCTTGTAACGACCTTCAAAGAGCATGCGGCGAATCGCGACAAGGGACGACGCAGAATCGGGCACTGGTCTGCTTCCACGGCGCCCTTGCCACACGGAACACTCGTTCAACTGAAGGCGCTCGCGAACCACGCCACCGAACACCATGGCACCGATTCGTCCATTGCCCACCGGGAGTGCTTCGGTCCATCGAGTCGCGGGCTGTTCGTACCAAAGCACCAGACCGCCCGGCGCCGGATCCACGGATGGTGCGATCGTGCAGCGAACAGGTGCAGGAGTGTCTGCGACAACATCCGTTGGGGGCTCCGCCGACGACGATTCAGCCAATCTGGCAACGCCAAGCAGAGCCCACAGAAGCGCTCGGTGCGTTGCCAACCGCAGCACGGCGGTGCGCCTCTGCATCTTCGTCACTCGGACTTCGCCGCCCGAAGCGTCACCTGAACATCCATGGTGGCATCGCCGCGCTTCAGCGTGATCTTGACCTCATCGCCGGGCTTGTGTTCGCGAAGCCGTTCCATCATCTCCGCAGGGCCAGCCAGTTGCGTGCCGTTCCAACCGACCAACACATCACCCTCCTGGATTCCCGCATCGGCCGCAGCGGTATCCGCGCTGACACCATCCACGCGCACACCTTCGCCGCCCGCATCGCCGTACCCAGGCATCACGCCCAAACGCACGCGTGCGCCTGATCGGCGCCCGCCCGTGGCAACATTGTCGGTCGACTGAAACTCGAGCTTCTCGTTTCGCGACGCAAGCCCCAGCGCGAGTGACTCAGTCAGTGCAACCACGCGCGCCGCGCCGCGCGGATTCACGGTGTAGCCACGATCCGATGGCTTGTGATAGTCGTCGTGTGTCCCAGTGAAGAGGAAGAGCACCGGAATACCCGCGCGGTAAAAGCTCGCGTGATCACTTGGACCGCGTCCCGATGGATCGGCACGAATCGTCAATCCACTTTCCACGAAGACCGGATTGAGAAATGCCATGAAGTCCTTCGCACTCCCCGTCCCACCGACTGCCAACTCATCACCGCGCATGCGGCCGACCATGTCCAGGTTGATCATGGCCTGCACCTGCTCGTTGCGCAAAGTTGGATTGCGGGTCCAGTGCGCACTGCCATCAAGCCCGACCTCCTCCGCACTGAACGCCATGAAGAGCACCGATCGGAGATCCGCAGGTGCGTCCTCGCTGCGGTAACGATCCGCAAGCGCCTTGGCGGCGCAGAGCATCGCGGCCGTCCCCGAAGCGTTGTCATCAGCTCCGGGATGCAACTTCCCACGATTGGATGGATCGGCACCGTAGTCACCGAAACCGACATGGTCATAGTGCGCACCAATGATCACCCACTGCTCCGCGAGTGCGCCCTTCCCTCGCAGCACACCGCCAATGTTGTCCGTGTGGATCACTCCGTCGCTCATCTGCGTATCGATGGTCAGCGTCACATCATCACGCAGCATCATCGGCTTGAGCGAGCCCTCATCGCACAATTTGCGCAGCTCGAGGAGCGAACGTCCCTGCGGATCCGCGGCCTGCACAATCTGCTCGGCCTCTTCGGTCGAAATCTGAATCACAGGCACATCAAGACGCGCACCAAAGCGGCTCGACTCGCTGTTCTCCAGCTGGCGGCGTCCATCCCGCGCACCTGGTGGATTGACCATCACGATGGCTGCGGGCTTGCGTCCGATCAGCGACTCCATCTTGGGTGCGACCGCGGCATATGGGCTAAAGCGACGATCCGCCCAGCGACTCCGACCATCCTCGTCGAGCGGCTCGTAGCGGAAGAAAAGAACGATTCTGCCCGTGAAATCCTCCATCTGCTCGCCGAAGGACGAGTATCCATCGCGCCCCTCGTCGATGGCATAGCCCGCGAACGCAAGTGGCGCAGTGATCTTTCCAGATCCGCTGTTGCCGAGTGCCGCAAAATCTGATCGCACTTTCAATTCTTGTGCAGGCTTCTCGTTGGCGCTCCAGGAAGCGGAAGCGGAGAGCACCTTCGCTCCGCCACCCGCGACATCGAACGGTTGACGCCAATGTGTCCACTCTGGGTGTGGCGATGGTGAAGTCGGTGGCTGGATTGCGCCTTCACTCGATGCGGCAACAATCGTCGGATCGAGCCCCTTCGTGTCCGTTGGTGGCGGGAATGCAGGTTCAAGACCCGACTGCTTGAAATAGAACTCGATGTACTCGCCGGCGATGATGCTGCCACGTGATGCTGGCAAGCGTCCTTCAAAGAAGGGGTTCGAGAGCGTCAGAACATGCTGGTACCACTCGGTCGCGACGGGACCGAGTTCCTCGAATACTTTGCGCACATCGATCTGTGATCCATCGTCCTTGGGTTGATACGAGGAGGGATCGACCCGCCCTTCGACAACTTTGCCCTGATTGAGTGCTGCGACGGGAGGTGAGGCGGGAGCAGGGGCCGTCGCCGTGGGAGTTGATGGAGTCGTCGCGGTCGGAGCGTCCGTGGGCGGGACTTTCGACTGCGCGCAGGCGATGACCAGGAGTGAAAGAGAAACGCCCGCCGCAAAGGCGAGCCTCGTCGACGGGAGGCGAGTCAGCATCGCGCCAAGAGTAGTCCGTCCGAGTTCCGTTCAAGAGGCGTTTGTTGGAAGAAGGTGCGTCCTATACTTCAGAGCCATGTCTATGTTGCAGAAGCCGCAAACAAACATCCCCGCCGCAACGCCAGTCGAGGCCCTCGCCCCCACCGACACGTTCATCCGTCGCCACATCGGTCCATCCGATGGGGATGTCCTGGCCATGCTTGCGGAAATTGGTGTCCCATCGATGGATGCGCTCATCACATCGGCCGTTCCAGAGTCGATTCGCCTCCCGGCACCGCTGCGTGTGGAGGACACATCGAACGAGCACGGCTACTCCACCCGCGGCGAATCAGAGACGCTTGCGTCACTGCGACGCATCGCTGCACGCAACGTGCTCCATCGGTCATATATCGGCATGGGCTATGTGGACACGCTCGTACCTGGAGTGATTCAGCGAAACATTCTTGAAAACCCCGCGTGGTACACCGCATACACGCCTTATCAGGCCGAGGTGGCACAGGGACGCCTTGAGGCGCTGCTGAACTTTCAGACGATGATCAGCGATCTCACGGGACTGCCCGTCGCCGGATCCTCGCTGCTCGATGAGGGCACCGCCGCAGCCGAAGCGATGCACATGTGCGTCTCGGCGGCAGACAACGCCCGACTGGCCTTTTTCGTCGCGGAGGATTGTCATCCACAAACGCTCGCGGTCATCGAAACTCGCGCCAAGTGGCTTGGTGTGCGGATCGAGGTTGGAAACCCATCGACCTTCACGCCGACCAAGGATTTCTGCGGCGCTCTTGTGCAGTACCCGACCACGGATGGGCGCATCGAGTGTTACCGCGACTTTGCCAAGCGAATGCATGATGTCGGAGCGCTCCTCGTGGCTGCGTGCGATCCGCTCGCGCTCACCATGCTCGCCCCCCCCGCTTCGTGGGGTGCAGACATTGCCGTGGGCAGCGCCCAGCGATTTGGCGTACCCATGGGCTTTGGCGGCCCCCATGCCGCATTCATTGCCACGGTCGAAGCGCATGTCAGGAAGTTGCCAGGACGCATCATCGGCGTTTCGCGCGATGCGCACGGCAATCGCGCCCTCCGCATGGCGATCCAGACTCGCGAGCAGCACATCAAGCGCGACCGCGCCACGAGCAATATCTGCACCGCGCAAGTCCTGCTGGCGGTGATGGCAGGCATGTACGGCGTGTATCACGGACCCGATGGACTCCGCCGTATTGCAGAGCGAGTGCACGCACTGACGGCCGGGCTCGCACGAGGCCTTGCCGCACTCGGTCATGATGTGGGGAACGGCGCATTCTTCGACACGCTGCGCGTTCGGCTCGGCGCTGGGCAAACCGCATCCAACGTGCATGAGGCGGCGGCAACTGCGGGAATCAACCTACGCCATTACGCCGATGGCTCCATCGGTATCACCCTCGACGAAGCCACTTCTCAGGCGGATGTGAACGGCCTCCTTCGCCTGTTCGCGGGAGCACAGACCAAGAGCGTTCCGATGGTGACAGCGGGCGCATCTTGCATCCCGCCCGTCTTCCTGCGGTCGACGGCGTTCATGACAAATCCCGTGTTCCACTCCTACCACGGCGAACATGAGCTGCTGCGGTACATCCACCGCCTCGTTGCAAAGGATCTGAGTCTCGTGCATTCGATGATCACACTCGGGTCATGCACGATGAAGTTGAACGCCACCAGCGAAATGGTGCCCGTCACATGGCCAGAGTTCGGGCAGCTGCATCCGTTTGCGCCGGCCGAGCAGTGGCGTGGCTACGCAGAACTCTTTCGCTCGCTTGAATCATGGCTCTGCGAAATCACTGGCTACGCGGCAATCAGCCTGCAACCCAACGCGGGGTCGCAGGGCGAGTACGCCGGACTGCTTGTGATACGCGCCTACCACGAACACCGAGGAGAGGCGCATCGCGATGTCTGTCTCATCCCTGTCTCCGCACATGGAACAAATCCTGCGTCTGCCGTTGTGGCAGGCATGAAGGTCGTGCCGGTGGGATGTGATGCGGACGGCAACATCGATGTGCAAGATCTGGAGGCCAAGGCAACCGCGCACGCTGGGGCGCTCGCAGCCTGCATGATCACCTACCCATCCACACACGGCGTGTTCGAGGAGGGCATCCGAAAGGTCTGCGACATCGTGCACAAGCATGGTGGACAGGTCTATATGGATGGTGCAAACATGAATGCACAGGTCGGGCTCACGAGCCCTGGCCACATCGGTGCAGATGTTTGCCATCTGAATCTGCACAAGACATTCTGCATTCCTCATGGCGGCGGCGGACCTGGCATGGGTCCGATCGGCGTTGCCGAGCACCTGCGCGACTTCCTGCCCAGTCACCCGGTCTTACGTCCCGACTCAGCAGGTCGCCATGCGATCGGACCGATCTCTGCTGCGCCCTACGGCAGTGCTTCGATTCTCGTCATTTCATGGATGTACATCGCAATGATGGGTGCACGCGGACTGCGCCGCGCCACGGAAGTGGCGATCCTGAATGCCAACTACATGGCGACGCGACTCGCGCCGCACTACACGATCCTCTACACAAATGCGCACGGTCGATGTGCGCATGAATTCATTGTGGACTGCAGGCCATTCGAGAAGACGGCCGGTGTCCGCATTGATGATGTGGCCAAGCGCTTGATGGACTATGGCTTCCATGCACCCACCATGAGTTGGCCCGTGCCTGGAACGCTGATGATCGAACCCACCGAGTCCGAATCACGCGCTGAACTCGATCGATTCTGCGATGCGCTGATCGCCATTCGTGCCGAGATCAAGGCGATCGAGGAAGGTCGATCGGACCGCAACGACAATCCGCTCCGAAATGCACCTCATACGGCTGCGGCGGTAAGCACCGATGCGTGGACACACGGCTACTCGCGCGAGCAGGCGGCCTACCCCGCTCCGTGGCTGCGCGAGTCGAAATTCTGGCCTTCGGTCGGTCGCGTCGACAATCCTTATGGTGATCGCAATCTTGTCTGCACCTGCGACGGGATGGATGCTCACCGCTAAAGGCGATCAGAACGCGAATACCAGCTGCAGGTCGAAGACATATTGTCCCTGCTTGTTGGGTTGACCAGTCGGTGGCGGTCCGGACTCGTCGGTGTAGCTGACCTGCGTCTTGACGGTCAGCGTGCGATCGATGCGCCACCCCAAACACGCATCGATACGCCACACATCGTTGTCCCACGAGTCATTGCTTCCTGGTTTGTCGCCATACAGCTGCTGATTCCAGCGCCCCGCGAGCCACCACTGGGTATCGAAACGCCAGCGAGTTTCCATGAAGTAACTCACGACACCGACCGTTCCAGCCTGTGCGAGTGGGCTCGACCGGATATCGAAACTTGACCAGTTCGCCTCACCCCACAACTCGAGGTCGCCGTGCGCCCAGGAAACATCCACGCCGACATTGTTCTGAAGATAGTTCTGCCATCCGGGGAACGAGTTTGGAACAACATAGGAACCCGTGCTTCCACTGGCGCCGATGTTCCACTCGGTGGTCGGGCGCCAACCAAGTCGGCCCGTATAAGTCAACGCGCTGCCATTGAGTGGGTTCTCCCACAGCTGCCAATACGGCACGGCGGAACTGAGCGCATCATTCTTGAATTCGAACGCCCAGTCGAAACGGTCCATCGTTCCGTTGAACTGGCCACCACTGGTGTAACTCGGCCCCCAGATGATCGGAAGCCATGTGCTTCGATTCGCCGTCGCCGTCTTGGGCGTGATGCGCGCAGTATCGCCACGGATTCCCATGAACCACTCATATGCAAGCGGTGCGTTCACCAGCGGGTTCTGCCAACTGAAGTGTCGATTCACCCACTGGCCGTAACTGGTCGGAATGGCACCGAACTTGCCCTGCAGTACGCCACCAAACGGACTGATCTTCGCGTAGTACACGTCCGGGCGAATCTGAATAGAGCCATCGGTCGGATCGAACCCACGGTCTACATCGCCAAGCGCAAAGATGGAGAGCCACTCTTGCACCTGAAGTGTGCCCAGCATGCTCAGCCGCGGCGAATTGAGATAGTTCTGCCCCGTCACCATGATGCCGGGTGGTGGCTGCGAGATCACCCAGTTGTCGACCGTCGCGTAGAAGTCGAAGTCAAGCGATACATCGCCCTTCTCGTTCTGGAAGAAGGTGAAGTCACGTATCTGATCGACGACATCGTCGAGCGGATCGCCGGCGCGCACGGCAGCCGGTGCAATCCACCCTGCACATGCGCACAGCAAGGCCAGGAGGCATGTGTCGCGCTTGCCACCGCTCATGTGCTGTCTTTCGCCATTGGAAGTGCTGGCAGATCACCGAGCGACATCAACTCGAATGCCCGAATGGGCTCCGAGAATCCCTTCGCATCAAGTGGCGGCAGTTCCTGCACCGATGCTGACTCGATTCGGTCCATCACGCCCGCATCAATGTAAACAGACATGGCCGGCGCCTTGGAACAGAGGCGTGCGGCCAGATTGACGCGCGCACCAAGCACCGTGTAATCGAGCCGCTGCGTGCTGCCCATGCAGCCTGCCACCACGGTGCCGAACGCGCAGCCGATCCCGATGCGAATCGGTCGTGTGGAGCCCTCGTTCGCCTTCGCGCGCGCGTGCACCATCGCGAGCGCGCAGTGCGCCAAGCGCTGCGCATCATCCTTCGCACTCTTGGGTGCGCCAAATGTGACCATGATGAGGTCGCCCACAAACTTGTCCACCACTCCTCCGTGGTCATAGGCGACCGTTGTGAGCAGCGTCATGTGCTCGTTCAGCATCGTGATGACCTGCGCTGGCTCCATGTGCTCCGTGAGCGATGTGAAGCCACGGATGTCGCAGAAGAGCACGCCCACATCCTTGCTGCTGCCACCGAGGTCCAGCTTCCCTGCAAGCAGCTCCTCGGCCACCTCCGGATCCGTGACGACGTCAAGTACACGGCGGTACTGATCGCGCAGAGCAAGCCCGGCCCCCATCTCATTGAATCGAGTCGCGAGCTGCCCGAGTTCTCCCTGATCGCGCACGGGTACACGCACGGTGTAGTCACCCTTTTCAATGGCACGCGCTGCGTTGCTCATGTCTGCAACGGGTCGTGAAAGAGTCCGCGCAATCCACGCGGCGATGCCAAGCCCCGCACCAAGCGCGAAAGCACCCGCAAGCAGCAGCCGAACCATCAGTGACTGCACCGCCCGAGTCGTGCCTGCGAGACTTGCTATCGCGACATACTGCGCGAGCGGCTTCTCCGCGATGGTCTGCGTGTAAGCAATCATGGGCTCACCAGCCACGAAAAACTCGATGTCGGTGCTCCCACCCGCAGTACTCATCCCCCTCAAGGCGTTTGCCGCTGCTGTGCGCATGGCATCTGGCATCTCAGCACCGAACACGTCATCGCCAACTCGGAGCCCTACGCGGAGGACTGACTTGTCGCCCAACTCAAGCGGCTTCGGTGCGGCGAATGGCACACACAGCGCGAGAAAGCCAAGCCGCTCATCGACGCCGATATCCACCACAGGTGCAACGACCGCTTCAGTGACTCGACCTTGGACTGCGAGATAAAGCAGTGCCGTTGTATCGGCGCCACGAATGAGCGGACCAAGTGCTGCCGCAATCGATCGAGTCGCATCTTCGGCACCCTGCCGAAGTGCGACAACACCACCATCCAGATCAAGAAACACGAACGTGGATCCACTGCCGCCCGTTTTCAGCGCGACACGGAGTTCATCCTCTGCTGTCTTCGCGACCACCACACCATCCGTCGAACCCATCGCAGCGACGATGCGGGGCGAGCGCGCAAGACGCTCCACTTCGTCCCGCACGGCAGCCACTCGCAAGCGCTGCGCGGACATTGCACCGTCGACCTGCGCGGCAAGCGTGTTTTCCAGCGCCATCACGTAGGACGCACGTGCGGCAGGTCCACCCAACGCCGCCGCAACAACCAGAACGACCACCACCACAAGGGTGATCGCGAGAGAGAGCTTCGCTGCAAAGGTCACTTGCTCGGCGATCCTTCGGTGGATGACCAGTCCACTTCGAGGACCTGCCCCTCCTGCACTTCCACTTCCTTCTCAATCAGTTTGCGGCGCGGACCAACCCAGATGCGGACCGCGTGCTTGCCCGGTGTGATCCCCGCGATCTCGAAATTGCCGGCTGCATCGCTCCGCGCAAACCACGGCGTGTCAGCAACGATGATGTGTCCGCGCATGTGATCATGCACATCACAGAACAAGTCAACCACACCAGGAGTCGCAAAGACTTTGGCCGCGGGCTCCTCGCCCTTCACAAAGCGACCGACATCGAACTTTTGATTTTCCGACAGGCTGAAGACGCTGTGGTAGTTGTCATCGTCATTGGGAAACAACACGCGTGTGCCGCACTGGATCACCGTGACCTCGGGTCGAAACTGATAGCCAGACTGAGTGATTTTCTCAACAGGCACGGTGCTGCCATCAATGGGCGCGAATCCCGACCCGATCCACACAACACTCATCGATGCGTCTGGCGCCTCCACCTTTATCGCCGGCTGCGCACCATATTCCTTCACCTGAGGTCGCTTGCGTGGAACGATCGGCAACTTGCCACGGATCGTCGCGCCCGACTTCACGGTTGGCGCGGGCTGTGCTGGCGCGGGCTGTGCTGGCGCGG
>VGYQ01000040.1 GCA_016872915.1 Planctomycetota bacterium
CTGTCAACAACGGCAAGATGACTGGCGTGAACGCGCCAGCGCCATCGCCCGTCGTTGCCTGCTGATTTGCCACGTACGACTGGGCACCGCCGAAAGAAATCCACGAGCGCGATCCGTTGAAGAGCGTAAGCCGAGGCGCGACGAGCGTCATAGAACGCTGATCAGCCTGCGTTGCCTGCACGAGCAGGTCGACCTGCACATCGTCCAGATAGGTGAACCCAGCAGTCAGGGCGGGATTTGCCAAAGCTGCCGTTGCCACGGTGCCCTTGAGTCCTGCTCCGAGTAACTGAATGAGGGGCAATCCCTGCTGCTGCACATTGACCGGCGACATGCCGTTGGACGCTCCAGCCCCCGGATACAACTGACCATCTCGTCGAACGCCAATCGGTTCATAGATGCCCTGTTGGGTGTAGTTGATCCCGCCAGTCGCATTTGGTACTCCGAGTGCAGAACCGCTTGCCGCCGTATTCGCTGGGGGTGTAGGCGTCAAACCGCCAAACACGACTGGATTCTTCAGCGTGCCAAACAGCGGGTTGCCGGCCTGTGGCGCAGGTCCGGGCGGATTTTGAAAGAAGAACTGGGACAACTGGAAGTTTGGGTCTTGCGCGAGCGCTGAGTCAAACATCGCCGGATTGGCATTGAAGTACAGATCGAAATCGAGACCGATCTGCTCGAAAAACTGCACATCCACCGTGATGAGTCGCGACTCGATATTGATTTGAATCGCGCGCACCGCCCGCAACTGAGTGAGCAAGTCGACGATGCTGCGGTGTGTGCGTGGTGTAGCGGTCACGATCAAGTTGCCGGAGAAGTCATCCAATCGGCTCTCGCCAAGTCCACCAGCGTCCCAAAGTGCCTGCGGAACCAGATACTTAATGAGTTCCTTCAAGCGCGTCAGCGTCTGCTCACGCTCATCCTCGATGCCGGCATCGCCGCCCGAGCCAAACAGACTGCCACCACCACCACCGCCACCGCCACCGCCGCCGCCGCCGCCGAATCCGCCGCCGCCGCCGCCGCCGAATCCGCCGCCGCCGCCACCGCCGCCGAATCCGCCGCCGCCGCCGCCGCCACCGCCGCCACCCTGATTCAGCGCAGCATCCAAGTTGAAGTTCGGCGCGTTATCGAAGTAAGGAACGATGTAGAGAAGATCACGGATGTCGTAAACAACCGTGACTCGGCGCAGGGCAAGTTCTGTTGCCGAGGCAATCACAACCATGCCGCCTTCCACCATCCAATCTGGACGATTCGCCGCGCCATCGCGGTTCGCCGCCGCATCCGCATCTTCTGTCGATCGCAGCACCATGTCCAGTGCCGCGGCCCACGAGATGGGCGCTGGCATGGTCAGAGTGACCGTCGAGTCGCGCTCGATGATCGGTTCCGATGCGCCCAAAGACTTCCAGTCCACATAGAAGGGAAGCCCGGTCTCTGTCTGGAAAAACTCGATGACTGATGAGAACGGCGACTCGGGAAAGTCGACAGTCGCCTTCTCGAGCAGTTTGGCGATGGCCTTTCTGTCCACATCCGAATCACGGTAGCCAGACGCTGCATACGCACCCTCACGGCGCACGGACAGCGCCGGCCAATCCTCTGGATAGGACATCTGTGCATCCAGGCTGCGGGGGCCAGGCCCACTCAGATTGATCTTGGGAGGAACGAACGCCGCCTGTGCATCCACGGCGAACTCGGCGAAGGCGAAGGATCGTCGCCGCTGAAGTTCGGAGTAGCGTCGATAGAGGATGCCGGACTGAAGCACGTCTCGCATGGCGAGCGCCGAAGCGTTCGTTGGGTCGAGGAAGAGAATCTCATCGACGACCTCCAACGCCTCTTGGTACTTCATCTCTGCCTGCAGTTGACGGACGCGGACCATTGCCTCATTGATCGTCCTCTGCCGCTGCTCCAACTCGACCCTGCCCTGCGCCGCAACCTCGCGCTGCGACTGGGCACTCTGCGCAGCCTTTGCCATATCCGACTCCGCAGATTTCCCTTCAGTGATGCGACTGAGTTCACCCTCGACGCGACTCATGCGTGCGTCGAAGTCGGCTGGCGCAAGCAATGCGCGGCTCTTCTGAAGTTGCATCTTTGCCTGCGTAGCGACCCGTTCGGCTCCCGCATAGTCACCTCGGTTGAACAAGTCTCCCGCTCGGATCAGCGCGTTGTCGAACTCCACCTGCACTTGCTCGCGGAGCACCGCATCGTCACCCACCACCTTGTCGATCGCAGACCCTTGGTTGAGCGCGGCCTGCGCATCGGAGAGCCCCTTCATTGCCTCCGCATCGCCTGGCGCTTGGGCCATCACAGCCGCCCAAAGGTCCAATGCCTGAGCCCATTGGCTCCGTGCCATGGCTTGCCGTGCTTGTGCACGCAGGAGCGCTGCATTTGCATCGTCGCCGGTCGCAGGTACGGGATTCGATGCTGGAGCAGCCGGGTCTTGCGCGAGTGACTGCGACGTAGACGCGAGCATCAGCAGAGCTGCGGCAGCAACAGACAGCGAGAATGACGAGACAACGAGGCGCGAGAGACCAAGAGGCAGGGTCATGCGGTACTCCACTGGCGGTTGCAGGAGGGGGTTGCCAAAGGCGGCAACGTGTTCAAAAGTCTTTGGATGGATCAGGTCGAGGTTCGTGGTCGATTCTGGGGCGGCATCCATGCCGTGCTTGAGTGCCTTGCGTGCACCCCGCCTCGAGGCGAGCGACAAGAGTAAACGCACCGCCATCAGTCCGCAAGCGACCTCGGGGTATGATCGATCTTTCATGGAGAAAGGTCATGTGAGTTATGCGACTGCACACGCCGGCGCACGCCTGGCGCTCGCTGATGGCAGCGTGTTTGAAGGCATCGGCTTTGGTGCGGTGGGTTCGTCGGTGCATGCGCTGGGCGAGGTTGTTTTCAATACCGCGCTCTGCGGCTATCAGGAGGCGTTGACCGACCCGAGTTACACCGGCCAAATTCTGACGCTGACTGCAACGCAGATCGGCAACTATGGCGTCAACCCTGATGACATCGAGAGCGCCGTCCCCACGGTGCAGGGGTTTGTGATCCGCGAACTCAGCCGCATCCGCTCGAACCAGCGCGCCATGGAGGATCTGTCGCAGTGGCTCGCACGGCACGGCATTCCTGCCATCCATTCGATTGACACACGTGCACTTGTACGCAGACTTCGCAGCACGGGATCCATGAATGGAGTATTGAGCGGTGACCCAACGCGCAGCGACGAAGAATTGGTCGCGGCAGCGCGCGCAGGCGCATCGATGGCTGGGCAGGATCTCGCGAGCGCGGTCAGCCCGCGGACCACATCGACATGGGAAGAACGCCTCGGCGAATGGGCGCCGCGCAGCAGCAGTTGCATGCGGATCGCCTCGCGTCCGCTGCATGTTGTTGCCATTGACTGCGGTGCCAAGCGCAACATCTACCGGAATCTGACTGAGCGAAACTGTCGCGTGCAGGCTGTCCCGCTTGACGTGACCGCTGATGCCATCCGTTCGATGCGACCCGATGGACTGTTCGTCTCGAACGGTCCAGGCGACCCAGCAGCAGTCGCCGCAACCGTTGCCACACTGCGAGAAATTGCCGGGGAGATACCCACTTTTGGCATCTGCCTCGGTCATCAACTCCTCGCGCTTGCACTCGGCGCGAAGACCTACAAGTTGAAGTTTGGCCACCGCGGATCGAACCAGCCCGTTCGCAATCTGCTCTCGGGCAGGATCGAGATCACCAGCCAGAACCACGGCTTTTGCGTCGATGAGGAGTCGCTCCGTGCAGCGGGCGGCGAACCAACCCATGTGCACCTGAACGATCACACCATCGCTGGCTTCCGCCATCGGACCAAGCCGATCTTCAGTGTCCAGTACCACCCCGAAGCGTCGCCAGGACCGCACGACTCTGATTACCTCTTCGACTGCTTCGTGGAACTGATGGAGAGCGGCAAGCCGCTTACGGAGACCACGATGCGCGAGTCACAGACACGCACCGCACTGCTCGTCGCTGGCGACGTTGGCGCGAGATGACCGCGGGGCAGTCGGCGGCGGTGAACGCCACGGCAACATCCTTTGTGCGCGTCGCTGTTGGACGCGGGATTGATCGACATCCCGAAGGCCTGGTGTATTCGGTACCCACCGATGTCGGTGCCATTGACCTCGGTGATCATGTGGCCGTTCCTCTCGGGCGCGGTCATGCTTCGGTCGACGGAGTTGTTGTCGCAGTCGGCGGTGCGGAGTTGGCGGGCCCTGACATCCCAACGGAAAAGATCAAATCCGTGCGGGCTTTGCATCGGGACACGCCACCGCTGCCGCGGACTTTGGTTCGTTTGGCTCAGTGGGTTGCTTCGTACTACTGTGCCCCGATTGGTGTGACGCTGCAGTCGATCACGCCCTCCGCAGTCCGCGCAGGCGTTGGTCGAACGACCCGACTGATGGTCGATCTCGCCCATCCGCAGCCGGATGGCCGCGTGCATCCATCGCGCCGCCGAATACTTGATGCAATCGCTGCCATGCCTGCTGCGCAGAGACCGTGTGAGGCACGCGATCTCGCCGCTGCGGCAGGCGCTCGAACCCTCGAAAGCGTGCGCGCTCTCGTCCAAAGCGGGCATCTCACGGCGATTCATCAGACCACCGTTCAAGCCAAGTGGCGCGGTGGGCTTGCGATGGATGGAACGCCGCCGACACTGACGTCCGCACAGCAGTCCATCGTGGAGAGCATTGGTGCCGTCCACGGTGCGTTCAGCCAGCATCTGCTCTTTGGCGTCACTGGTTCGGGCAAGACAGAGGTGTATCTCCGCTTGGCTGAGCGTGTTCTCGCGCAGGGCAAATCAGTGTTGTGGCTCGTTCCTGAAATTGCGTTGACGCCGCAGGCGGCCGGTCGCGTGATGGCGCGCCTCCCAAAGCATCGCGTCGCGATCCTGCATTCGGGACTCACCGCTGCACAGCGACACGAGCAGTGGCTCGCCGCCGGGAGCACTGAGCCAAAGGTCGTACTCGGCGCACGCAGCGCGGTGTTCGCGCCGATTCCCGACGGCCAACTCGGACTCGTGGTTGTCGACGAGGAACACGACAGCTCGTACAAGCAGGATCAGGCGCCGCGCTACCACGGGCGGGACGTGGCGATCCGCCGTGCACATGTGGCGGAGTGCCCTGTGCTGCTTGGGAGTGCGACGCCATCACTCGAAAGTTGGTGGAACGCCACACGCCGCGGCGTGGCCACACTGCATCGACTGCCCGAACGTGCGCCCGGACTCGTCGTACCCCGTGTGGATGTCGTGGATTTCCGCGCGGAATCGATGCTCCACACCGATCGCCGCATCCGTCTCATCGGGCCTTCCATGGAACACGGATTGCAGCGCGCGCTGGAGGGCGATGGACAGGCCATCGTGCTGCTGAACCGGCGGGGCTATGCGAATTGGATCGCATGTCCCGATCATGCGTGCGGTTGGACACTGCAGTGCGATCACTGCGAAGCTGGCATGGTGGTTCATCAACTTCCGGCGGAGGGCGGACGCCGCATCACACGCTGTCACCACTGCGGTGCGGAACAGCGCGTTCCATCCCTGTGCCCGCGCTGCAGCAAGAGAGTCACCATCTTTGGGCTTGGCACGCAGAAGGTTGAGGAAGAATTGCAGCGCATGTTCCCCGAACTCCACGCTGCGAGCGGTATCGCACGCGTCGACAGCGACACCATGGAACGCGCCGAAGACTTTCATCAGGTCCTTGGCCGATTTGCAAGCGGCGAGATTCGGCTGTTGCTTGGAACACAGATGATCGCGAAGGGGCTGGACTTTCCAAAGGTTCGGATGGTCGGTGTCATCAGTGCCGATACCGCACTGCATATGCCCGATTTTCGCGCGAGCGAGCGAACCTATCAGCTTGTGGCACAGGTGTCGGGGCGCTGTGGACGTGGCAGTGGAGGTGGGCGCGCCGTGATTCAGACCTTCCAGCCCGATGCGGATGCCATTCTTTCCGCCGCTCGAGGTGACTACGAGGGATTCGCGACTCGTGAACTGGAACTGCGGGAACGCCATGGTTTGCCGCCCGTGCATCGCATGGCGAGAATCATCGTTCGTCATCACTCGCAGAGTGAAGCCAACCGCATCGCTGCGGCTGTGCGCGGCGGTCTCGTTGCGCTTCCGGAGAGCCGTGGAAGTCGCATACGAGAACCAGCCCCCTGCCCTGTCGCGCGCATCGCTGACCGTTGGCGTGTTCAAGTCGAAGTGCTTTCGGACACGGCTGGCGCGCTGCAGCGGCTGATTGCCGCCGCACGCTCTCGGGACGTTGTGAAACCTGGGGAGTTGATGGCCGTCGACATTGACCCCACGGCGCTGCTCTGACGTTCGCCGAGTGGTGCAAACACTGAAGGTTCTGCGTCCATTCTGCTACACTCATCGACCGTGGATCGGCGCTTGTGCCGACCGCTGAGGACCCCCATCTGCGGAGCTATCCGTGACCAAATTCGGGCACGACAAGTCGGAATCGAACCGCGCCGCAAAGCAGTCGGTCAACAGTTGGGATGCCGCATTCATCGACGACCTGTACGCCAAGTGGTCCTCCAATCCAGAGTCAGTCGATCCATCGTGGCGGCAGTTCTTTGCCGGCTTTGATCTCGGGCTGTCACGCCCTGCGCCCACGGAGGGGGACGCTGCCGCGGAGACGGGTGCGGCGCCTGCGGCCAGTCCCGCATCAGCCACAAGTGGCGCCATCGATGGCCAGCATGCCGAAGACCAACGCCGTGTTGATGCGCTGATCAATCGCTACCGAGAGTTTGGTCACCTCGCAGCCAGTGTCGATCCACTCGGCACAAGCCGCCCTTTCCCAGATGCCTTGACGCTCGAGAGTCTCGGCCTGAATGACGGCCATCTTGCGCAGTCATTCGATGCAGGATCACTGCCTATCGCTTCCCCAGCGACACTCGGTGCGATCATCGAACAACTGGAGCGAACCTACTGCGGGCACTGCGGTGTGGAGTACTTGCATGTGTCGAACCTCGAGCAGCGACAGTGGCTCGAGCGCCGCATCGAACAGACTCGCGGGCGTTGGGGCTTCGGACCGGAGCAGCAGCAGCGCATTCTGGCTCGGCTCATCGACGCGGACGCCTTCGAGTCCTTCTTGGCCATGCGCTATGTCGGCAAGAAGAGGTTTGGGCTCGATGGTGCCGAAACGCTGATTCCGATGATCGACAGCGCATTGGAAACCGGTGCAGCGCTCGGTGCGCGAGAATTCTGCTTCGCGTTTGCGCACCGCGGGCGTGTCAGTCTCCTGTGCAACGGGCTCGGCAAGTCCTACGGGCAGGTACTCACCGAGTTCGAGGAGTCCTGGACCGAATCCTTCTCACGCGGTGGCGGCGATGTGAAGTACCACCAAGGATTCAGCGGCGTGCGCAAGACTGCTTCGGGTGAAGTGAGAGTCACGGCATCCGCGAACGCATCGCACCTTGAGTTCATCAACGCTGTCGTTCTCGGGCGAACCCGTGCGAAGCAGGATCTCCGATCCGACGGTGAACGCCGCGAAGTGATCCCCGTGTTGGTGCATGGCGATTCATCATTCCCGGGTCAAGGCTCGGTCGCCGAGTGCTTCAACTTCATGCTGCTGAAGGGCTACGCCGTGGGCGGAGCACTGCACATCATCATCAACAATCAGGTCGGCTTCACCACAAACCCAGACTGCACCTTCGGAGGTGCCTACTGCTCGGATCTCGCCAAAGGCTTTGGCGTTCCGGTTTTCCATGCCAATGGCAGTGATCCGGAAGCGTGCGTGTGGGCCGTGCAAATGGCAATCGAGTTTCGTCAGGCCTTCGGTGTCGATGCAGTCGTCGAACTCTGGTGCTATCGAAAGAACGGCCACAACGAAACCGACGAACCATCCTTCACCCAGCCGCTGCTGTACAAGCGGATACGTGCACACACGCCGGTGGCAACGAGCTACCGTGATCGACTCGTTGCGCAATCGGTGATCACCGCGGACGAAGCGGAGGGGCTCGTTCAATCCGTCCATGAACGCATGGATGCTGCGCAAACCGCAGTCCGCGCGAGTCCCATGCGGCCGAGCGTCCAGCCATTCGCGGACCGTTGGAAGGGACTCGGTCATTCCTACACGTGGGATCATGTGGAGACGGGCGTTCCACTTGCATCGCTGGTGAAGGTGGCGGCGACATTGTCGAAGGTGCCTGACCACATCACGCCGCACAAGACGATCGCACGGCTGGTCGCCGCGCGCGGCAAGTTGGATTCCGATACGCGTGTTGACTGGGCGCTCGCGGAGTTGCTTGCCTACGGCACGCTCCTTCAGGAGGGCAAGGCTGTCCGTATCAGCGGGCAGGATGTGGAACGCGGCACATTCAGTCATCGCCATGCCGTGGTCACCTGCCAAGAGACTTCCGGCACGTTCTCTCCACTGACACAACTGGGTCGTTTCGAAGTGTGCAATAGCCCGCTCACGGAGAATGCGATTGTCGGCTTCGAGACTGGATATGCACAGACTGATCCGGATGCACTGGTCATCTGGGAAGCGCAGTTCGGCGACTTCGCCAATGGCGCACAGGTGATCTTCGATCAGTTCCTCACGAGTGCGGAAATCAAGTGGGACCGTGCCTGCGGGCTGGTCTTGCTGCTGCCGCATGGGTACGAGGGACAGGGTCCCGAACACTCGTCCGCACGACTCGAGCGGATTCTGCAGCTCTCTGCGGACCACAACTTGGAGTGCGTGTATCCGACCACGACCGCACAGGTGTTCCATGTTCTGCGACGCCAACTGAAGCGCTCTTTCCGAAAGCCGCTGTTCGTGATGACGCCCAAGAGCATGCTGCGTCTTCCCGCCGCACAGAGTTTGGGCGAAGAACTTGTCCAGGGCCACTTTGCGCGAGTCTTGGATGATGCGGAGGCGCAGCGCGGCGGGATGGTCTCTCGTGTGTTCTTCTGCAGTGGAAAGATCTTCCACGAACTGGATGCGCAGCGGCGGGAGATTGGAGATCGCGGCAGTGCATTCGTCCGTCTCGAGCAAATCGCACCCTTCCCTGCAGAAGAGGTTGAAACTGTCCTGAAGCGTTACCGAGGTGCCGAGATGCACTGGGTGCAGGAAGAACCTCGCAACATGGGCGCATACCGCTTCGTGCAAGCGAACATGCTGGACCTGTTTGGCGTGAATCTGAAGTACATCGGCAGACCCGATTCTGCGACCCCCGCAGTCGGATCTACGAAGGTGCATGAGAAGCAGGCAAAGACGCTGCTCATGCACGTCTTCCCAACGCTGGCAGCGGCGACCCAAACGGTCGTTGATGGCAAAGCAGCGCCGCAGGAGCCTGCGACCAAGCCCGATGTGCCAACAGCAGATCCCTCCGAAGATTCCCCCGCTTCCGGTGCGGAGAAGGCGCAGACAAGGGGCAAGCGATCTGGAGCGAGCCGCCGAACGACTGCACAGAAGCGTTGATGCAAGGAGCAGCACATGGTTGATGTCACGATCCCAAGTCCAGGCGAATCCATCACGGAGGTCACGCTCGGCACGTGGCGAAAGTCCGACGGGGAGTGGGTGGAGAAGGATGAACTCTTGAACGAGATCGATTCGGACAAGGCGACGCTGGAGTTGCTTGCGCCTGCAGCAGGCGCACTCAAGGTCGTGGCCAAGAGTGGCTCGGAGCAGAAGGTCGGCACACTTGTTGCGAAAATCGATGAGTCCGTTGCTCGGCCCGCCGGGGCGGCGGCCTCGCCTCAAGCCAAGAGCAAGGTGATTGAGACGAAGCCGGCTGGATCAGCTGTTTCTGAGGATCGCACTCGTTCTGGAAGTGCGCGCGCATCCGGCGGGGCGCGTGCCTCCGGCGTCGCACGAAAGATGGCCGCGGAGCGCGGCATCGATCTGGGCTCCGTCGAGGGGACAGGACCATCCGGGCGCGTGATGAAAGCCGATCTGGAGAGTGTTTCCGCTTCCGATGTTTCGCCATCCGCACCGAGCGCCTCGCCACGCGGCTCGCGCGGCGTTCGGCGAGAGAAGATGACACGACTGCGTCAGAAGGTGGCTGAACGGCTCGTGCAGGCGCAGCGAACTGCCGCCATGCTCACGACCTTCAACGAAGCAGACATGAGCGAGGTGATCCGCCTGCGCAGTGAGCACAAGGAAGCCTTCGAAAAGGCGCATGGCGTCGGCCTTGGGTTCATGGGGTTCTTCGTCAGCGCATGTGTCTCGGCACTCCAGAAGTATCCGCGCGCAAATGCCTTCATCGTGGGGGACGAGATGGAGTACCACGACTACACGGATGTCGGTGTCGCCGTCGGCACAGACCGCGGACTGGTCGTCCCCGTTCTTCGGAATGCCGAAGGGATGGGCTTGGCGGACATTGAACGTGAGCTCAAGTCCCTCGCGCTGCGTGCTCGCGATGGCAAGCTGTCAGTCGACGAGATGACCGGTGGCACCTTCACCATCTCCAACGGCGGGGTGTATGGATCTTTGATGTCCACGCCGATCCTCAACCCGCCGCAGTCGGCGATTCTCGGCATGCATGCGATCAAGAAGCGCGCTGTCGAAGATCCCCATCGTGCGGGTACGGTCGCCATTCGACCGATGATGTATCTGGCTCTCTCGTATGACCACCGAATCATTGATGGAGCGGAGGCCGTTGGATTCCTTGTCCATGTCAAGGACTGCCTTGAGAATCCAGGGCGGCTTTTGCTTGGCGTCTGAAGTCAAATCGGAGGACAACTACCTATGCGGATGATGATCCCCTGCCTGCTGATGTGCTGTCTTGTTCTGGGCTGCAATGGCGGCGCAGATTCGGAGGAGATGGAAGTGGCGGAAGGCGACACGATGTACACACCTCCTGCGAGGCCGACTGTCGCACCGCCCGTCGTGACCGTCGACATGGCGAAGTATGCACGTGATTTTGGCGCCTCGTTCCAAGCGCAGGCGGATGCGATTGACAAGATGGCAACTGGCAACACGCTTTCGATTGCCGAGAGCGATGCGTACTGCAAAGCGCAGGAGCGGATGGCACGCCTGGCACTGGAAATGAATGACATTCTTCAAAAGAACCCGCGCTGGCAGCGGGCGATGACCGAAGCCTTGGAAAAGGAAGGGAAGCCGGGGATCATCGCGATGTATCACGCTGAAAAGGCGATGAAGCAGGCGAAGTCGTCGGGCAAGGCTGGACGCGCCACAGGAAAGTGCCCCGATGAGGTGACGAAACTTGTGAGCGACAATCAACTGATCATCAATCGAATCCGAGGATTGATGCCCTATTCGAAAGATGAGATGGCACCGCCCAAAGGCAAGTGACGCCGACGGCGAGTGTCAGCGAGTCGGCAACCGAGATGAAGTACGCTGTGTTCCCGACGACTTGCCAGATGCGGACTTGCCTCCGGACTGTCCAGCGGTGCGCGTCGGCTTGCGGCGTGCCGGTGCCGCTGGCGCATCAGGGCTCGATTCGGCGGCGAGATCTCCATCACTGGCCACATCGGTAAAGATCAGCGCAGCCGAAACGCGCTCTTTCGCATCGGCGGGAAGATCCTGCCCCGTGGCAAGAATCGATGCGCGTCGCTCGGGCAACTGATCAGGCTTCACGCCGAGATATTGCAGGGATTCATCCACCACATCGCGAACGACAGGGCCAGCGATCGAACCGCCGAAGTGTCCTTTTCGCTTGTCGGGATCATCGATCACACAGAGCACCACGATTCGCGGATCCTCGTAGGGAGCTGCAGCAATGAAATTGGCAACGTAACGATCTTCGAAATAGCCCTTCCCCTGCCCCGCTGGCTTGGGAAGTTGCGCGGTACCTGACTTGCCGAACATGCGGTAAAGCGCGCTCTGCGCACGACGCCCGGTGCCCTCCACCAGCACGCCTTCCATCGCACTCCTCGACTCCTGCGCGATACGAGCGGGAAGCACCTGCGTCCGATTGAGCGGAGCTGCGCTTGCTGTTGTTGCATCCGGGAGCGCAAGTCGCGGCTGCGGCAGATATCCGCCATTGCAGAATGCGCTGAACGCACGCGCCATCTGGACGGGCGTGACACCGATCTCATGTCCCATCGCAACGGAAGTCTGCGTGTACTTCGACCATGCCGACGGTGGTGTGATCAGCCCATTGGTCTCGCCAAGGAGTCCAAGCCCGCTGGGCTTGCCGAATCCGAAGCGATCAATCACGGTCCCACGCATTTGATCGAAGGTCATGCGTTCGCCGGCGATCGCCATACCGCTATTGAGGCTCTTCACCAGCACTGTCCGCCACGACACCGGACCGTAATACTTCACATCACGGATCGCGCGTCCGAACGATGTGCGGTAAGGACCTCCGCTGGGTGTCTGCAACTTGCTCTCTGGAGTGAAGATGCCAAGTTCTGTGGCGGCAGCCCACACGAACGGCTTGAATGTCGACCCGGGCTCAAAGGGATCACTCAGGCAGCGGTTCCGACCGAGCGCCGGATCGATGCGACGTGATGGATCGGTGGTGATCTCCTTCCAGCCTGCTCGGCTTTGCAGGATGTCGGCCATCGCGAGCACATCGCCCGTGTGCGGATCCATGACGATGATGCGACCACCACCCGCGTTGTATTCGCGCACAGCCTCGGCAAGACGCCGTTCGGCGATGTCTTGGATCACCATGTCGATCGTCAAGCGAATGTCGGAACCATCATCCGCTGGCACAAAATCGCCATCATCAATATGGAGCACATTTCGCCGCACATCCCGCAGGAATGTCAGCCGACCGTTCACCGCTGCCAACCGCTTTTCAAACGCCAACTCGGATCCCGAGAGTCCCTTGTGCTCAAAGCCAACCTTTCCAATCAGCGGGGCAGCCACGGACCCCTGCGGATACTCGCGCACAAGCTTTGATTCGATGCCGAGTCCTTCGATCTTCAGGCTGCGAACCCCGTCGAGTTCCATGTCATTGAGATCGGCATCAAGCACGACGTATCGATCATCCGCACGCGCACGGAAGATCGCCTCCAGGTCGGCGGCTGGTCGTCCGAGGACCGTCGAGAGCGCAAGGGCAGCTTCCGCAAACGGATCCGCCGTTGGCAGCGCTTGCGGATCACTGCGAAGTCCGGCCTCCATCTTCTCATGTCCGCACCTCCAGATGGTCGCAGGATCTGCGAAGAGTCGATGCCCAACGACACTCGTGGCAAGAATGCGCCCACGGCGATCCATGAGCCGCCCTCGCGCTGCAAGTTCCACCGAGGTCGATGTACGCGAACCCATCGCGGGCGAGAGTTTGTTCGGCGGAAGCGTCTTCAGTTGAGTGACGCGGACCAGAGCAACGGTCATCAAAAGCACAACGATGCAGATGACCCAGTGGGTCCACGCGCGGATTCGCATCGCGTCATTCATCCGCCCACTTCCGTGCGGCGCGGTGGCGGCGCACTCTCCACTGCATCGAGCCGCACCGGTTCCAATCGGTAGGGAATCGCGCGCCAACGCCTGTCAAGCCGCTGCACAGCCGTACGCACATCATCTGGACTTGTGCGACGGGCGATTTCGGTGCGCAGCGCCCAAAGCGTGCGTTCTTGTTCAAGCATCCGCCAATGCGCACGCGAGATGTCGCGCGCCAACTCATATCGCTGCTGGCGCTGTGCAAGCACTCCGCAGGCGAGAACGCCCACACCGATGATGATTGCAGCGATCTTGGCGAACACCGCCGTGATCTCAAAGATCGGCAGGAATCCGCAGTGCCTTGCCGATACGCAAGTCGCTCGGATTCTTCATGCGATCACGATTGGCTTGGTAGATGGCTTCCCACTTCTTGGCAGAGCCAAGTTCGCGCGCAGCGATGGCACCAAGTGTGTCACCCTTTTGAATGACGTACTCACGGCCCCCCTCAGACTGCTGGGATGACATGCCCGCACTCTCCGGGGTCTGCATGGCTTGTTGTGGCAGTGCGACTTGCTGCATCGATGGCACGGGCGCCGCCTCGCCCCGCAGCACATGCACAGCGGGCAAGCGCACCGTCATTCCCGCACGCATCTTGGTTGGATTTGGAATCGTTGCCTTGTTGAACTCAGCCAGTTCCTTCCACAAGTTGCCGTTTCCGTACTTGGATTGGCACAGCTTGTAAAGCGTCTCGCCCTCACGCAGCGTGTAAAGCTCAACAGGGACTCCGATGGGGTCTGAGCTTGATGCAGGAACTGGAACGATGCCCTGGGGCAGCGTAACGGTGTCGCCACCCTGGGCAAACTGCCTCTGAGGGGCGGCGGGTTGGGGTGCGGCCGTTCCTGTCACTTGCAGGGGCTGAATAGAAATCGGTGCGTTCGGTCGGACTTCACGGATCTGCGTGTTTGCAGCAAGATCCGCCGTTGGCCGACGCTGCCCGGCAGAAAAGTGATCCGAAATCAGGATGCCGACGAACAACAGCAACCCGAAGCCGAGGACGATGGCGAGTTTGTGCTCTCGTGTCATGGGAGGGACTTCCTTGTCCCGAGCGCGATGGCTCGGAGCTTCGCAGACCTTGCCCTTGGGTTCGCCTCGACTTCAGTGTCGCTGGCGACCTCGGGCCGACGAGTCAGCCGGTGGGCCAACGCGGCGTCCACCAGCGCGGCGAATGAGCGCTTGACTTGGCGGTCCTCCAACGAGTGGAAGGAGATGATCGCCACACGAGCCTCGCCAGAGAGCCACCCTGTTCCGCGCGCTTGCGCCGCTGAGGTGATCGACCCCAGCAGTTCCTCCAGGGCTCTCAGCTCGTCATTGACGGCGATCCGAAGAGCCATGAAAGTCCGCGTTGCAGGGTGCAATCTGGAGAATCGTGCGCGCGAGCCGTATGCCTCGCGCACGAGTCGAGCCAGATGCGCCGTCGTCGTAATCGGCTCAGTGGCACGAGATTGTGCAATTTTGCGCGCGATGGCACGAGAAAATGGATCCTCCCCGAGTGTGGCAATCAGGCTCGCAATATCGGACTCACTGAGATCGCGCACGAGATCTGCGGCGGTCACCGAACGCGAACGGTCGAGTCGCATGTCAAGCGGTCCGTCATCATGGAATGAAAACCCCCGCTCGGGTGTATCCAGCTGATTGCTCGACACTCCGAGGTCAGCAAGCAGAACATCGGCACGAAGGCCGAGTTGCGCAATCACCGTTGCAGCAGATCGAAAATCTGCATGAACACCCTCGATACGCGAATTCGGAGCGACCGTGCGAGTGCGTTCCACTGCATGCTGCAGGTTGTCCGCATCACGGTCAAACAGGATCACAACGCCAGGATCCACCGCTGCCGCGAAGGCGCTTGCATGTCCTCCGCGACCTGCCGTCATATCCATGACGCAGTCACCACGCTGCGGCGCCGTCAGCTTCATCACGGAGGTCAGCAAGACAGGCTCGTGCCCATGCCCGCCATCATGATCATCTGCAGCGTGCCCGGCAGCGCGACGCATCACACAAGTTGATCCGACTTTTCGGCGGAGGGGAGTATCTCGCGTTGCTCTGCTTCCGCGCGCTCGGACACGTTGCGCTTCTCGAGCGTTTGCTCGATCCACCGCTGAATCAGAGCGATCTTGACTGCCACCGCAACAAGGATGCCAAAGAACGCAGCACCGACGGCATACACAACGAGTACGCGCGTCTCTGTCAAAAGCAGTACAGCGGTCAGTGCGACTCCGATCAGCGTGAAAGAAGCGGTGATTCCGTAGAGGGCAAAGACCGCTTTCCGCACGGAAGCAAAGAAGCGTTTCACTTGATGATGGATGTGCTGTGCATCGGGCGTGTTCATGGGCACACCCGCGACCTT
>VGYQ01000041.1 GCA_016872915.1 Planctomycetota bacterium
CCAACCGACATGGCTGTGGGGGACGTGCAATATGCCACGCCGATTCGAACGCCTGGACCTGCCGGGACACTGCGCGAATTGAACTATGTGGCATGGCTCAGCCTGACGCCCGATGCACTGAGTCAATCCGATCCCTTGCTCGCGGGTCTTGCATCGCTGAACATCAAAAGTTGTGGTTTCATTGAGCGCGCCTCGGATGCGCCTGCTGGTGTCCAGCCTGTGATCGATCCACTTGTCGTTTCGTCCAAGCGCGCACAGTTGATCCAGACGCTGAAGTTGGGCTGGTTCGGTGAAGCAGAGCAGCTTCTGCGTGACAGCAAAGCGGATGGTGTGCAGCGGGTCCTTGCGGCACGCATCACGGGCAGTATTGGAAGTGCATTCGGCTCCACGATTGGTGAGGCGAACATCGTCTTGATCGCAGATGCAGATCTGCTTTCAGACGATGTGTGGGTCCAGATAGACCAGCAATCCGGTGTGCGTCGAGCATTTGCAGATAACGGTCCACTCATCATCGGACTGCTTGAGCGAATGGCGGGGAATCCTGCGATTGCCACTCTTCGCTCACGAGGCGCATTTCGTCGTCCATTCGCGCGTGTGGAGGCGCTGCGTACGGCTGCGCAAGAGCGGTACATCGCGCGGGAAAAAGACTTGCAATTGGAGGTCCGAAAGGTGGAGATCGAGATCGCACAGCTGCAGGGTGCAGCAGGTGAAGCGGGGTCTGGAGGGATGTTGTTGTCGCAGCAGCAGCAGATGCAGCTCGCTCAACTGCAGCAGACGGTCAATGAGTACCGCAAGGAACTTCGCGGCGTGCAATATGGACTGCGCAGTGATGTCGAAGAACTCGGTTCCCGCTTGCTCGTGATCAATGTGATTGCTTGGCCGGCGATCGTTGCGCTCATCGCAGGAATCTGGTGCTGGCGTGCCGCACGCCGCGTTGACCGCACACCCGTGCTCGAGCCAACGGAGTGACGCAGGGGACGCCACTTTCAGAGCGGTCCAGGGAAGAGGCCGAGGTGGGATTCGAACCCACGAATAACGGATTTGCAATCCGTCCCCTTGAACCACTTGGGTACTCGGCCGGTTTGGGGACAGATATGGTGGCACCTTTCCCCCTTCGCGTCAAACGCAAGTGAATTGTTTTCAACAAGGGGGTTCCAATGGCATCAGCCTTGCGTTAACATTTTGGCATGAGTCAAGGCGCAGTTGCTTCCCCCGAAGTCCAAAACGCACCCAAACCAATGACCAAGGGTCCGATGGGCCCATGGGCGGTCGTGGTGCATAACGACGACATCAACACCTTTGATTTCGTGATTCGCTGCTTGCGAGAGATCGCACGGCTCGATTCACCGGTCGCCGTGCAGAAGACGATGGAGATTCACCAAGAGGGTGCATCTGCAGTGGCGCATTCGCACCGCGAGCATGCAGAACTCATCTGCGAACGCCTCCAGAGCCGCGGGCTGACCGCAACGTGCGAGCCAGCCTGAACGCTCTTGAACGCGCGATGACTCGAGCTTGGAGATGTGTGGTGGGGAACCGCCATCCGAGGCACGCGTTGATCCTCCATCATGTTTGGATGGCGTGCTGCGCTGTGTCAGTTTTCTCAGCGGGCGCAGATGCAGCTCTGCTCATGTCAAGCAGTGGCGCGTATGCGGCGACACAAGACGCGGCAAAGTTGCCTGCAGCGGATCTTGAGCCACCCGCCGCATCGCAGTCCGGACCAGCCATCACGCCTGCGCAAGAGGCGGCGGAGATCAAGGCATCAGGTCGGTTCCTACCGCCCCTTATCCCGGAAGGTGGCATCTTGCTTCGCGCGAACGCGGTGCTCAACCGTGATGACTTCCTTGGCGCGTGGACGATCGTTCTTCAAGACCGCGTCAATGGCGCTTCCAACAGATCGCTGATCCTTCTTCCGGCCGGTCCGATGGGAGACATGATCGTGCGTCATCGTCGTGCCATTCGCGATGGAAGTTCCGCACCCCTGTTTGAGGTGAGCGGCAAGGTGCTTGCCTTCGGTCGAACCAACTTTTTCCTGCCGTCGTTCGCTGCACCTGTCACTCGAGTGATCGAGCCGTCGCAGCAAGGCGCACTCGAGGCGCCAGGGTCTAGGAGTGCGCTGAAGTCCGGAGGCGGTGCGCCCGCGGCGACGACGGTCGCCACTGGGGTGGATGCGAAAACAAAAGGCACAGATTCAGCTTCGCCCATTGACCCGGAAGTCTTCGCACAGCAGCTGGAGCAGAAGTTGATGGCGCAAACACCTGCCGTCCCGGCAAACATCGATCCAGAGCCTGTCGCAGTTCAGGCTGCTGCAGGTGTGGAACAGCCATCGCGCGCGACGGATCCGAACGAACTACCGATGCCAGAAATACCGATGCCTGTGGCCAATCCGTCGACTGCAGAGGGAGGCGGCACTGCGACAACGAGCGCGGACAGTGAGCCTCCATTTGTGCTGCCGATTCCACGTGACTCGCCAACCGTAGCGGCGCAGCAGCAGGGCGGGGCACAGTCCGTGCCGCTGCCCGCCATCGGCCCTGCCGAGAACCTGCCGAGCAGAATTGCACCGCTGCTTCCACCGATGCGTATCCATAGTCGGCGCGGCGTCATCACGCGTGATCCAGTGACGGGCACGTGGCGTTTCGTCCTCGCATCCGGTTCACGGGATGATGGTGATCACTCGATCGAGATTCTCCCTTGTGAGCAACTGAAGTCGCTGGTCACGATGGCGCGTTCAAGTCCGACGCCGGTCCATGTGCTGTTGACGGGCGATGTGACGGTCAGCGATGGTCGAAACTACATCCTGCCGATTCGCTCAAAGCCGATTTACGGCGGTCGGTGGATCGGTCCTTGACGAGTCAGGCCATCCGTGGCTGCTTCGGACGCGTGGTGCCTGCTGAGGACCTATCCTCTGTGGTGCGATGTCTGCAACGCTTCCGACGCGATTTGTGCTGACCACGTCGCTTGGCGAGATCGAGATTGCCGCGTGGGGCGATGTGGCACCGCAGCATGTCGCGAGCTTCGCCAGGCTCTCAGCAAGTGGGTTTTATGAGGGTCTCCTTGTTCACCGCGTGATTCCTGGTTTTGTCGTGCAGGCAGGATGTCCAGAGGGCGATGGAACGGGAGGACCAGGCTGGAGCATCCCCGCGGAATTCAGCGGTCGCCCGCATGAGCTTGGCGTCCTGTCGATGGCACGATCCATCGAGAGAGACAGTGCGGGGAGCCAATTCTTCATTTGTCTCTCGCGCGAGAGCTGTACGCATCTGGACGGCAATTACTCCGCGTTCGGCAAGGTCACGCGTGGGATGGACGTGCTCGAGAGGCTTGCCGCAGTGGAGTGCGAGCGATCGGGACGCCCCGTGGATCCGCCGCGAATCCTCAAACTGGAGGCGTTCGCATCATGACCACGCCTGAGGTCTCCGACCGATTCCAGAAAGTGCGTGATGCGATGCTGGCATTCCGCGATGCGCGCGAATGGAAGCCGTTCCACGATCCGAAGAATCTGGCGGAGGGTCTTGCCATCGAGGCTGGGGAACTCCTGGAGGTGTTCCTCTGGAAGACGACGGAAGAGTGTCGTTGCATGCCGAGTGATCCAGTGGCCATCACCAAGATCCGCGAGGAACTGGCTGACTGCTTTCTCTTCTGTGTGCTCATGGCGGATGCATGCAAGATTGATCTGATCGACGCAGCGCATGAAAAGATCGAAGTCAACGCGCGGAAGTATCCAGTCGAACGCGCCAAGGGACGCCGCGACAAGTACGACGCGCTTTGATTCTCCTGCGAGCGACGGACGTCCGCGAGCCAGACTCAACGTACGGTCGGTGGAACGTTCCCCGCGTCGATGGTCGGCTTGACTCGCTCGCTGCTTCGATCGGTACCGGGCATTCGTGCGGGCGCAGGGACCAATTGCATCGACAGAATCACCGGTATCTCCTTTGGACGACCTGTGGATGCATCGGCGATTGGCGTCGCGGCAATCGAATCGATGGTGCGCGACCCCGAGACGACGAAACCGAACGCGCAGTATTGACCGTCCAGACGCGCCGTGGCTTCGCGTCCAAGCGCGATGAAGAACTGAGAGCCGGCCGAATGGGGCTCATCGGCGCGCGCCATGGAAAGGACGCCGTAGTCGTGGGGAAGTCGGCTCGGCTCAAGCGCCAGAACATGCCCGGGACCACCATTGCCAGAAAGCGTTGGATCGCCCCCTTGAATCACGAATGGACGACCCTCGCGATCCGCAGGCACGATGCGATGAAAGCCGCCGCGGTCGTAGAAGCCTTCCCGCACGAGCGTTCGAAAATTCCACACGGTTGCAGGAGCCTCGTGGGGGGCGAGGGCGATCCGCATCTCTCCATGATCGGTACGGACGAGCACGTCCATTTCTGGGTAGATGCGATAGCCAGAAAGCACGGGCGGATCACCATCGATCCAGGTGCGCTTGATCTCATCAATCGTCGTGTCATCCGGATCAAGCGCCTCGCGGCCCCATCCGACCACCCGAGTGAACTCCGTTGATCCATCTGGTCGCTTGCTGCGAGCGGTGCGCACAGGCGGCGGCTCCCGAAGCGGTTGGATGATGAGTGGAGACCCGATCGCTTCATCGTTCGCAGCGAGTTGGAGCCATGCGGCCCGGTGCATGCCTTGGACACCGGGCAGCACCGACAGAAGATCGATCTTGCCACTGGAAAGATCCTTCGCCATGCCGAGAACTTCGCCTGCAGAGTCGATGAGCAGCAGGGTGTGCTTCGTCTCTGGGTCTGTACCGCGGATGATGATCTCAACAGGACCGTTGGGTGGTGCAAACAAGCGGGCTGCGCGCAGGGCGGTCACATCGCGTCCACTCCGTGAGGAACGTTCATCGATGTCTCGTGGCTTTGTCTGGCGAGGCTGGGGAGCCCTGCTTGGCGCGACGGTGGGATCCCGAGGCGTCTGGGGACGCAGTGTGGGCGCAGCGGTTGGAGCCACCGGCGGTGTTTCAACGGGGGCATTCGCAGGCGGTGGATTTGTCGGCGTTTCTTGCACTGCAAGGACGCACGCCAACACAACGGTCGAAGTCACCAGAGTCATTGCCACGCGATCACGCTATCACGGATCGCCTGCCACGCGATGCGCTGCCGATCACAGGGTCGGCAAAGTCTTATCATCGAAAACATGGCGGCGCGACCGGCAATCGTTCAGAAACGACTCATCATTGGACTTGAGATCCACGTTGAGTTGGCCACGCGAACAAAGATGTTCACGAGCGCACCGAATGTGGCACATCCAGATCACTTCGATGCGGCACCCAATACGCTTGTTGCGCCTGTTGTTGCAGCGCTCCCGGGCACGCTGCCTGTAATGAATAAGCGGGCGATCGAGATGTCGATGATGGTTGGGCTGGCCCTCGGGTGCACGATCGCGAAGCAGTCAAAGTGGGATCGCAAGAACTACTTCTATCCGGACCTGCCCAAGGGCTATCAGATCAGCCAGTATGACCAGCCGTTGTGCACGGATGGGAGTGTGGAACTCACGCCTCCGAGCGGGGAGGTGCTGCGCATCGGAATCATTCGAGCACACTTGGAAGAGGACACCGGGAAGTTAGGTCATGAGTTGCCAGGTGGCGCGTCCTATGACGGGTCGCTTGTCGATCTCAACCGTGCAGGAACGCCGCTCCTCGAGATTGTCACGGCGCCTGACTTCCGTACCGCGGATGATGTCGTTCTCTTTGCTCAGGAATTGCGTTCGATCTGCCGCTTCCTCGGCGTGACCGAGGGCATCATGCAAAAGGGACACATGCGTTTCGAGCCGAACATCAACGTGGCTTTGACCCTTGCGGATGGGCGCGAGGTGCGGACACCAATCGTCGAGGTCAAGAATCTGAATTCATTTCGTGCGCTCAAGGGCGCGATTGAGCATGAGGCCGAGCGCCAGCCACGGGAGTGGGAGGAGACGGGGCGTGAGCAGGGACGTGGCATGAAGTCCACCCGCGGGTGGGATGATGTCGCGATGGCCACGGTGCTTCAACGAGAGAAGGAAGATGCGCATGATTACCGCTATTTTCCCGACCCGGATCTCGTCCCCGTCGAAGTCTCCGAAGCGTGGATTACGAAGGTTCGCAGCGAAATGCGGGAACTGCCGCAGTCGAAGCGCAAGCGTTACACGGCGGCGGGTATCGGCGAGAAGGATCTTCGCCAGTTGATGGATGCGCCGGCGCTCTGTGCATTCTTCGATGCAGCCGTGGATGCCGCTGGCGGTATGCATGCGGCGGGAGCGGTTGCCAAAGTGGTGCTCAATGCGGGCGCGCGCCGTGCGAACGAGACAGGGGTCGCGGTGCATGAACTCGGTATCTCGCCTCGTGCGGTCGCGAGCATCGTGGCACTGCGCGAGTCGGGGCGCGTGTCAGCCCAGGGAGCGGATCAGTTGTTCGGCATGGCCTGCAGCGGCGGCGATGATGTGGAAGCAATGGCGGAGAAGAGCGGACTGCTTGTGAACAATGATGCTGGTCAGCTCGATGCATGGGTGGATGCCGCCCTTGCCGCGAATGCGCAAGCGGCTGCCGATGTGCGTGCGGGAAAGATGGCGGCAATCGGACGAATTGTCGGCGCGGTTGTCAAGCAGTCAGGCGGCAGTGTCGACGGCAAAGCGGTGCAGGCGGCGATTCTGAAGCGGTTGGGGAGCACCAACTGATGCAGACGCCCCTTGTTCCGCGCTACTGGTCAGAACAAGGCGTCGAGCGTGTCTTGATCGACGAGGGATCAATCAATCGCCGTGTACAAGAACTGGGGCGCGAACTCGTCGCACAGTTTCAGGATGGCAGGGAAGTCGTGCTGGTTGCCGTATTGACGGGTGCGGTCGTCTTCGTTGCGGATCTGATGCGCGCCATTCCGACTCGCGTCAAGATCTCGATGGTCAGCGTGGCTTCCTACGGGGCTTCGACGCAAAGCCAGGGTGCGGTGCTCGCGTCGGCGCTCCCTGCGAATATCAGTGGAAAGCATGTCATCATCGTCGATGAAATCCTCGATTCAGGAGGGACCATACGCCTGCTTCGAGATCGGCTGATGGTGCAAGGCGCCGCATCGGTGCGCGCGTGCGTCTTGCTGCGCAAGCAGCGACCCCAAGCTCTCGGAACGCCTTGCGAACTCATCGGCTTTGATATCCCCGACGTATTCGTCGTTGGCTATGGACTCGACTTCGATGACGAGTTTCGCAATATGCCCTTCGTCGGAGTGCTTGGCGAGGCGGCGATTCGTGCACGGAGCACGACATGAGTGATGTCCTCACCGCGGGTACGGCGGTGCGCGAACTCGCGGCGGTGATCGACGAAGACGAGACCATTCTGCTGGTTGTACGACCTGCGCCATGGTTCATCGTGGCGACAAGTGCGCGAGCGTTGCCGGCAGCCGCGGCAGCCGGTGCGGTGCTGGCTCTCGTATCGATTGATCCATCCATCCCCTGGGACTTGAACGGGTCTCTTCTGGCATTCGCCGCCATCATGGTTGCGCGCGCCGTGTGGCAGAGTGCAGATTGGCTGTGGCGCGTCTATGTCCTGACGGATCGGCGTGTCGTGGTTCGCCGGGGTGTTCTGCCGGAGGTGTCCGAGTGTCCACTGACGGAGGTCGCAGGAATCGGACAGCCGCAGCGTTGGGTCGAACGATTTGGCAAGACAGGTTCACTCGCCGTGCTCTGTGGGCCATCGCGCCGCACTCGGCGCGCGTGGCGGCTTCGGCAAGCGAAGTCTGTCGAGAGTGTGCTTCCCGTGCGATCAGGTCAGATGGCACCATCATCGGCGAATCGGAAGTCGGCATCACAACATCGCGTTCGAGTTGCGACGGAACTGGAGTGGAGCGTGATTCGAACGCCTGAGACGGTGCGACAGAAGATCTTGCATGCGGTCACGCGCTACCGCTGAAAGCCCCGCGAGCGAGGAAAACCCCGCTCGCTACCAAAGTCCCTCACGCGGATTCTGCAGTCGTTCGCCGAGTTCGCGCAGTGCATGCTGATCCTGATCACTCAGCGATGATGGCGCAGCGATCTGAATGACTGCATAAAAGTCGCCAGGCGACTTGTTCGGCGGTGCGACACCCTTGCCGGGCACACGAACCCGCTTCCCACTTGATGTGCCTGCCGGCACACGTACGTCAACCGTGCCCTTCAGAAGTGGGACGCTGACCTTTGTACCGAGGCTTGCCTCCGCGATCGTGATCGGGACATCAACAAGAATGTCCAGCCCATCCCTGCGAAAGTGCGGGTGTGGTGCCACCTGAATGTGCAGCACGAGATCGCCGGCGGGTCCTCCACCGATTCCCGGATTGCCGCGCCCTGCGATGCGCAGTGAGGATCCGGTGGCAACACCAGGGGGGATACGGACATCGAAAGTAATCGGCTTGCCATCCTCGCTATTGCGCAGCGTGACGCTCCGAACGCCGCCAACCGCCGCCGTGGTGAAGTCCACCGTGGTTTCGATCTCCACGTTGCTGCCCGTGCGTGCTGCAGATCGACCCGTCCGGCCTGCTCTGCCTCGACTGCCGACTCCGCCGCCACCACGCAGGAAGTCTCCGATGCCGCCAAGACCGCCGAGCATGTCGTCGAGATCTTCTGGATTCACATTCTGCCACGGACCACCGCCCCCGGGTGTTCCGCCGCCGAATGGATTGCCTGCCGCGCCGGCGTGTCCGAACTGGTCGTATGCCTTGCGCTTCTGCGGATCCGAGAGGGTGTCATACGCCTCTTGCACCTCGCTGAAACGCTTGGCTGCTTCGGGCGATTTGTTGCGGTCGGGATGGAACTCCTTGGCGAGCCGCCGATGTGCTTTGCGGATGTCGTCGTCGCTCGCGCCCCGCGTCACACCCAGCACCTCGTAGTAGTCGCGCGCCATCGTGCGCTCCGAGTATAGAAGTTCGGGGCGTTTGAAAGCAGTGCATGCCGCCGTTGGGTTGAATGAGGAGCCTTGCGAGGGAGCGCCGTAGCATCTTGATCCATGAAGCCCGTGTCCGTTTCGCTGCCCATCGTCACGCAGCCGCAGGCCTCCGGGCGCGAGTGCGCATCGCACCGACAGACCCCCATTCGACCCTCGCGTATGTCTGTGAAGCGCTTTGCCGTTCTGCTTGCGGTGCAGGCCCTCATCTTGGTGCATATCGCCCACTGGGTAGCAGCTGGTACCACGCTCGCACCGATCGAACCGAGTGAGTCGATGGAGACACTGAAGTACGGAACGGTGACGGTCGGCGCGATCTTCTTTCTGCTCGCGCTGGCATCAACCGCAATCTTTGGTCGCTGGTTCTGCGGCTGGGGCTGTCATGTGCTGCTTCTGCAGGATGGGTGTGCGGCGCTTCTGAAGCGCATGGGACTTCGTCCGCGTGAGTTCCGATCGCGACTGCTTCGTTGGATACCGCTTGCGCTTGCCCTCTACATGTTCGCGTGGCCCGTGGTGTATCGCTTCGGCATCGCGCCATTCATGCAGCCCGACCTTCAGCCGATGCAGCTCTCCTGGAAACTGACGCTGGATGACTACTGGGCGACATTTCCTGGCTGGCTTGTCGGCATTCCATTCCTGCTGGTATGTGGTGGGTTGACTGTGTGGTTTCTTGGCAACAAGGGCTACTGCACCTACGCATGTCCCTACGGCGGTTTCTTTGCACCTGTCGACGAGCTTGCGATCGGTCGGATCCGTGTGAACGACGCCTGCGAGGGGTGCGGTCACTGCACTGCGGTTTGCACGTCGAACGTGCGAGTACATGAAGAGGTGGCGCTCCACAAGATGGTGGTCGATCCAGGCTGCATGAAGTGCATGGACTGCGTGTCAGTCTGTCCGAACAATGCGCTCTCTTTTAGCTTTGGGAAGCCTGCAGTATCGGTCAGCTCCGAGAGGCGCGCTCCGCGCAGTTGGGATCTGACGTGGACGGGCGAAGGGGCTCTGCTTGCGGCTGCGCTGCTTGGGTTTTACGCCGTGTACTTCCCGTTCACAGATGGGGTTGGCAAGGTCACGCTGCCGTTGCTCTTCGCCTCGGGGCTTGCAGCATGCTTCGCGTTCATGGCCTGGAAGTCGACACAGATTCTGCGTCGCGTCCCGAGCGGATTTCACCGAGTGAACTTCGTACGAAAGGGGCGTATCGCCGCAGCGGGGATTGTGTGGATCATGCTGACACTCGTCATCGGCGCAGGTCTGTGTGCGAACCTCGCCACGAATGTCAGTGCGCTGATGGCGTTCCGAGATGATTCACGAGTTCGAGTGCCCGAGACGCTTGTGTTCTCGCCGGATCAAAGTCCGATCGATCCGCCCACGAACGCGTCCGCAGAGTCTGCGATCGTGTGGTACCGCCGAACGCTGCCGATGGCATCAGGCGGATTTGCCATCTTGCAGCCATCACAGGATCAGATCCTGCTGCGAATGGTGTTTCTGTACGGTGTGCTCGGGCAGTGGGACGAGGCCGAGGCACTTGTGCAGACACGCTTCGGGGTGTCCGACAATGAGGTCTTTGCACTTCTGCTTTCGCGGATACGGTTTGCCTCGGGGCAAACGGAACAGGCGGTCGAGTGGCTGGTGGAACAGGCGCGGCGCCATCCCGAGTGGATGGGCGTTCCAGAAGAATTGATTGGACTGCTGGTGCGCGAGGGGCGGAACACTGATGCGATCCTGTTTGCGCGCGAGGTATCGAGCCGCCCGGGGGCCCCGGCGATGCTGAACAACCGTCTCGCTGCGCTGCTGATCCGCCAAGGATCGGTGGATGAGGTGGAGGAGGGGCTTCGCATTGCGCGAGTGACACAACTTCGTGAACCCAACAATCCATCGCTGCTGGGCGTGGTCGGCCTTGGAGAGATTCGGCTCGGTCGGGTGGATATCGCGGTACCGCTGCTGGAACGTGCGCTTGCGCTCTCTCCGAACGATCCTGCTCTCCATGAAATCATGGCGGAAGCGTGCGAGATACGGGGTGAAGGTGAACGTGCGCAGTACCACCGCGATCGTTCGGGCGAGTTGCGGTTCGGCGCTCGTGCAGAGTGAACTATTGGTTCGAGCGCTGAGCGGAGTCAATGGTCTTTTTCATGGAGCGTGGAAGCGTCCTGGGATCAAGAGGACGCTATGCTCGCCCATTCGATGTTGGCAGCGATTTCCATTCGTGAATTGCTTGACTCGCGTGCAGTGATTGTGCCGCTCACGGCTGTCGATCGGCAGGGCGTGCTCGACGAACTCTGTGATGCGCTGGGAGGAACGGGTGCAGTCTCGGATCCTCAGCAACTCAAAACAGCGGTGTGGGAGCGAGAGCAACAGCGTTCCACTGGTATCGGTGAGGGGCTCGCGTTTCCCCATGGAAAGTGCAGTAGTGTGGCGCGGCTGGCCATCGCCGTCGGGCGTCCTGCAGTACCGATGGACTTTGGGGCGATTGACCGCCGCCCGATACGACTGATCGTGCTGCTTGCATCACCGCCCGATCGAATCACAGATCACATTCAGGTGCTCCACCTGATCAGTCGCATCTTTTCTGACGCGGCGACTCGTGAACGCATCTGCCTCGCGCCTGACTCAGCCACGCTGCGCACAGAGCTCCTTGCCGCGGAATCCGCGCTTGCGGCTCGAGGCGTCTGACTCCCGACAGCCCACTCGCGGTCAGTTCCACCGCGCGGTGGAGGCACGGATCGGCGCACGGCTGAACCAAACGAGCATGAAGATCGGCAGCGCCCACTGCCAAATGAGATTGAGGGCGATTCCAAAGAAAGCAGCCACACGCATAGTGGTGGTTGAGGCGCCTGACGGCTGCAGTTCAGCTTCAAAAATTTCAAGCTGCGAGGTAAAGATCAGAAAGCCATAGCCCGCAAGCAGCAGCGCAAGCACCAATTTTGCCACAGCCCATGCACGGAGGAGCGCCAGGCTCGATGCGCGGCGACGGAGCAATTGGATACCGCCGACAAGCAGCATGACTGCCACGAGCGTTGCCAGCAGTGAGAGTCCAACGTTCAACCACAGATAGCGTTCACTGGCTGCGTTCTGGGCAGCAAACGAATCTGCAGCCGCCGGTAGGGCATCTGCAAACATCGAGTAAATCTGCTTTTGAAAAAGGGAACTGACCGTCCCGCAGCCGTTCTGGAGAGTTCCGGCAGCACCGAAAATGATGGCGAAGGTTCCAAGGATGCCGGGCCATCGGTCCGTATCAGGCGCACGCACACTCTCAAACTGAGGTGGCACAGACGGGGGCATTCCAGTCATGGAAGACATTGCAGGATCTCCTTCAGGCACTCAAGTGCACGATCGAATGATAACTGCCATCGGTAAGAAGCTCGGCGGCATCGCCGATCGAGCCGCGCGGCAGCCACTCCGTCTCGTTCACGATCTGCCCGCGCCAGTGCTGTGCCAGCCACCGCGCCTGTTCCTGATTCTCGGTCGGGTCGAGACTGCAGGTGCTCCAGACCACATGACCGCGCTCCGCCACAAGTCCACGGTGATGAGTGGCGATTGCCCGCTGCAGTGCCACCAGTTCCGCCATGGCATGATCACTGAATCGGTAGCGCGCTTCAATGCGCCGTGCCAAGACCCCCGTGTTGGAACAGGGCACATCAAGAAGCAAGAGATCAAAGGAGCGGGGGTACGGTCCGAGTTCCGACAACTCACAGACGCGCAGATTTGCAATTCCCTTCGCACGCTCCCGCAGTGCGCGTAGGCGCGCAGGGTCCGGATCTGTCGCCCACACTTCAGCACCCGGATGCAACAGAGCGAGTTGAACCGACTTCGTCCCGCGCCCGGCACACGCGTCCAGTATGCGACGTGGTTTGAGGCCCTGGGTCGTCAGGACGGCTTGCGCGCTCGCAGGATCCTGCAGGATCAGCTTCGGATGCTTCTGCAGCAGCTGTGCAAGTTCAGCACCACCTAAATGATGCACGAAGAAGTCTGTGCACGAGTGAGGCGAGAGGCCTGAAAGTGCGGCCAGATCACTGCATGCGCGATCTGGACGACCATCATGAATGACGAGCGGCATCTGCATCATGCCGTGCAGGGCAAGTTGCCGGGCAATCGGCAGACCGCGCGTCGCATGCCAGCGTGCGATCAACGGATGGGGATGACTCGTCTGGACGGCCAGCCGCGCTACGGCATCCGAAGGAAGCAGTGGTTCGTTCAGCAGCAGCAACTGTCCGTCTGGGAGTGGCAGCAGGTCGCGTCGTTCAACCCAGTCTGCACAGCTCTCGCGGGTGATCGTTTCGCGGCGGAGCCCTGCGACTCGTCGCAGAACAGCGTTCACCATGCCTGCGGCTCCTTGTTGCAGTCTGCTTCGTGTCCAGCCCACAGTGTCATCAACTACTGCGTGGGTTGGCTCGCGCGGCATGAACAAAAGTTGCGTAATACCTGCGAGCAGTGCGGCGCGCGCAGGGGGCTGCACTTCGAGCCACGGTCGCGTGCAGAGTGGACGCGCGATGGATTCAGCCGTCAGCCAATGGCGAATGGTGGCGCGCTCGATCGCTGCCGCAAGCCCACTGCGACTCTCGGTCTTCTCCTCGACCGCATCCTTCTCGGCACGCCCTGTCTCGGCGGAGGAATCAGCGACCGATGCCGTCCGCCGCTGATCAAACAGCAGATTGGGGAACGCAGTCACCTGCGGCAGCAGGTGATCCAGTGCCGCTGCACGCGGCATCGTCTGGCGAACAGAAGTCACTTGGCACGTACGCGGACAGCGGACTTGCGGAGTGCAGACGCGACATCCGTCCGCTCCCACGAGAAGCTGCCCTTGCCAGCCGAACCGGGCTCACGACCGAAGTGCCCGTGATACGCGGTGTGCGCGTAGATCGGACGCTTCAGATCGAGCGTCTTGATGATGCCTGCTGGGGTGAGGTCGAAGTGCTCGCGCACGATTCGGGCAAGTTTCTCGTCGGGAATCTTGCCCGTGCCTTGCGTGTCGATGAGCACCGACGTCGGCTCCGCGACACCGATCGCGTAGGCGACCTGCACCTCGCAGACTTCCGCCAGATCCGCACCCACAATGTTCTTCGCGACATACCGAGCCATGTACGCGGCAGATCGATCCACCTTCGACGGATCCTTGCCGCTGAACGCGCCGCCGCCATGTCGTCCGCGACCGCCGTAGGTGTCCACGATGATCTTGCGACCTGTCAGTCCGCAGTCGCCGTGCGGGCCACCGATCTCGAAGCGACCCGTTGGGTTCACATGCACCGCGATACCGTCATGCCACCAATCACCCAGAACAGGCTTGATGATGTGCCGAATCACCTCGGACTTGAGACGATCCTGGCAGTCGTTCCACATTGGGTGGTGCTGCGTGGATAGCACGACATTCTCAATCTTTCGCGCGGATCGTCCGTCGTATTCGACGGCGACCTGGCTCTTCGCATCGGGGCGCAGCCCCTTGATGAGCTCCTTCTCGCGAGCCTCCGCCTGACGTGCGACGAGCCGATGCGACAGCATGATCGGCAGCGGCATCAGCTGCCGCGTCTCTCGGCAGGCGTACCCGAACATCATGCCCTGGTCGCCGGCGCCCTGCGCCTTCTTCTTCTTGCTGGCGGTCTTTGTGTTGACGCCGCGAGCAATGTCGGGCGACTGTCGCCCAAGGGTCACAAGCACGCCACAGGAACGACCATCGAATCCCTTCTCTGCTGCGTCGTATCCGATTCGCACGATGGTCTCGCGCGCGACCTTCGCCACGTCGACCTCCCCGGCGCAGGTGACTTCGCCTGCGACGACCGCCAAGCCAGTCGTCACCAAGGTCTCGCACGCGACTCGCGCTTGGGGGTCAACCGTGAGCATGGCATCCAAAACGGCATCGGAAATCTGGTCCGAAACCTTGTCTGGATGCCCCATAGACACGGATTCTGAGGTGAAAGTGTAAAAATGGTTTGGCATATTGGTTTCCTGATCGAATAATTGGCAGTCGAACAATGTACTTGTCGGTGGTCGAAACGCCAACTTGCCTAGCCTTTGCTGAGACCTATGCCAGAAGTCACCGCGCCATTGCACCCAACCTCTGACCACTACGCAGAACGCGGCCGACTCGGTGCCGCAGGTTCACTGGTGTGGGCTGTCGTTTCCCTTGGCGCGGTTGCACTCCCGATGCATGCGCACGGGAAGGACGACACGCTCTTCGCAACGACCCACGTATTGGTTCGAGTGCAGGCCGGATATGAAGCGCGTCAGGATGCGGACGGCGACTGGACCTTCGCTCGTTCGGTGGAGCCGAACGACAGGGCGAACCAAATGGGTGCTGCGGCAGGACAGGGTGCTGCTGAAGTGGATGCGCTCTCGCGCATCATGCGCGGCTTTGGCGTGAGCAACATCGTTCGACCGCTGCCATATACACCGCTGCATGCGGACACCGCCATGGCAGTTGGACTTGACCGGTGGTGGCGCATCGACATTCCAGAGGGATCAAACGCACTGGCAGTCGCAGATCTCCTGAAGGCTTCGTGGAACGGCTTCGAGGTCTCCGAAGTGGACGGGGTCGGCGGTCTTGCCGACATTCCCAACGACTCAAGTTTCAATGTGCAGTATGCGCTTCTGAACACGGGGCAAAGCGGCGGCACCGTCGGTGCTGATATTCGGGCAGTTGGCGCCTGGGACATCGTGTCGGGCAACCCAGATATTGTCATCGGGGTGCTTGATAGCGGCCT
>VGYQ01000042.1 GCA_016872915.1 Planctomycetota bacterium
GACGAGCTTGAAGAAGCGATCGTTCAGCTGAACGCATGCCCCCACATCGAAGATGGATGAACGCGTATCGCCGACAAAGTCGCTCGACACGACCTCCTCATCGGTCACCCCGAGGACTCCGCGCATCGGACCATCCGCAGCCGCCCGCATGAAGCCCGCAATCTCCTCAAGAGACGTGGCGCGCGATGGCTTGAACGTGAGATCGACGCACGAGACTGTGGCAGTCGGCACTCGGAACGACATCCCAGTCAGTTTGCCCTTGGTGGCTGGCAGACAGAGCGCCACAGCCTTGGCTGCCCCCGTCGATGCTGGAATGATGTTCATATAGCCGTTGCGCCCGCCGCGCCAATCCTTCTTGCTCGGGCCGTCCTGAGTCGGCTGCGTAGCGGTCACAGCATGCACGGTCGTCATGAGCCCCTCCTCGAGGCCCACCGTGTCAAGCAGCACCTTCACGACGGGGGCGAGACAGTTGGTAGTGCAGGACGCGTTGGAAACCACGCGGTGCGCGGCGGGATCGAACTGCTCGTGATTCACTCGGTACACAAGCGTCGGAACCTCCTTCTCGCTCTTGGTGGGTGCGGAGATCAGCACGCGGCGACATCCTGCGTCGAGGTGCTTGCGCGCATCTTCGATCGCGGTGAATAACCCCGTTGACTCGATCACATAGTCCACCTGATGTGCCTTCCAAGGCAGTTGCGCGGGGTCCTTCACAGCACAGCACTCGGTGCGCTTGGCACCATCCACAATTGCGTCACCCTCGGCGCGGACACCCGGTCCAAAGCGCCCGTGCATGGTGTCATGGCGCAGCAGGTAGGCCAGATTGTCGGCGGGCACGAGATCGTTGATCGCCACCACCTGCATGTCGCTGCGACTGGAGATGATGCGGTAGACCAGACGACCGATGCGACCGAATCCATTGATGGCGACGCGAATAGGCATGTTTCCTCCAAGATCTGCCAAGCGGATGCCGAAGCGAGCGACTGCACACGGCGGCGCGCATGCACCGCGAGCGGGGAAGATTAGTGGCGCGGCGCGCCCGCCGCATCCGCCGCTTCATGCGCCAGTTGGCGCGCTCTGCGCCTTGCTTCCCGCCGAAGAATCAGGTCGAAGATCCACGGACAGGCATTGAAGAGGGCAGCGGAGAGGCGCACGATCTCGCTCGTCCAGACTTCCGACCGTGGGTTGCGCAGGCAATCCACGATGGCATCTGCCACACGCTCGGGCGGCTGAACAGCCCAGCGCGGCGCATGCTCTGGCACCGTGCCGCCACGCAGGCCGCTGCGCGCGGCACTCTCAGCGAAGAATTCGGTTGTGGTCGTGATCGGGTGCACGCTCGCCACTTCGATTCCGTAGGGCAGCAACTCGAAGCGCATGGCACGGCAAATGGACTCCTGCGCGGCCTTCGACGCGGCATACGCCCCGTGCCCAGGCAGCGAGAACTTCGAGAGGCAACTGGAACACATCAGCAGATGACCGCCCCGCCCCGCCGCGCGGAGTCGCCGCGCCGACTCGCGCAGCAGCGCCACGGACGCGAAGAAGTTGACCTCGAAGAGCGCTCGCAGATCCCTCTCGTCCGTGAGATGTACATCACGTTCGAGCCCATATCCCGCATTGGCAAAGACAACGTCAAATCGTCCAAAGTGTCGCTCCGCGGCATCGAGCAGCAGGCGTTCCGAACCGGGCTGCGCAACATCCACAGCGACGACACACGCGCGCCGACCCACGGACTCGACTGCCCGTGCTACCGCCGCGAGGCGATCCTCTCGGCGTGCTGCCAAGAGCACATCCACTCCCGCGCGCGCCAACGCAACGGCAGTCGCAGCACCAATGCCGCTCGACGCCCCCGTCACGATCGCGATCTGTCCAGTCAGGATCTTGCCCATCGCCATCAGCGTAGTCATCCGCTGATGCCCCGATGCTTCAGCGTGAACGCAGCCGAAAAGGCTGATCCAGCACGCGCAACTGGTGCGCCGGTGACAAGCGCGTTCGTCGGTGCGGTCATGGGTTCAATCGCCGCAAACGCGGCGCCTCGGGGGGAGTAGATCTGCAGGAATCGCCAGCCGCTTCGCAGATGAAGTTCCGTTGTGCTCTGCGCGCAGCGCACGGAAGCAATCGCACCCACATTTGGATTGGACAGCTCAAGCAGAGCATCCTGCCCAGCGCCAACCCGTTCGCTGTGTGGTGACGACACAGCCTCAGCCGAAACCCCCGTCGGCACACCTGTCGGACCGAGTTCCCATTGCCGCGCGGCAGGCAGATCGATGCACGGCATCATGTCCGCGTCCTTGCCCGCATGAGGTGCCATTGCCGTGCATGCATTCGCAGCAAAGTAGGGATGCCAGCCAAAGGCGATCGGCACATCGCATCCGCCATCGGCATGGACCTGCACCTCCATGTCGAGGACCGCATTCGCATCGTGCGCGCCGAGCCGCCACGACACCAGAAGCGAGTGGGGAAAGGGGAAGGCTCGGAGCAGTTCAGCATGCTCGCCCCACCGAATGCGCGCACGAAGTTCACCCGCCGAGGGCCGCTCCAATTCCCACCGCGACCAGCGCAGTAACAGTCCGTGAATGGGCAGTCCGTGACCGTCGCGCTTCAAATCGGATACACGCGTGAGGTCGATCGACCGACCCGCCGCTTCGAAACGGTCAGCCGAGAGCCGATTGGCATAGGGATAAAGCAGCGGAATGCCGCCGGTGCGCGCGGATGCAAGGAAGGCGGGCAAGGCATCAGGCAGCGACAGGCACTCCCGTCCCGAAACAACCCACGAAACCGCCACGCAACCAGCTTCCGGATACACGGTCAAGCGCTGGGCATGCAGCGGATGTTCAAGCACAAGGGGCACGTTCATGGGATGAGCCTAACTCGCAGGAGTCGTACTGGGCTATCTTTGCCCTGTCGAGACCGGCGTTTCCCATGAACGCACCCCCCCTCTTTCTTCGCCCGCACGCGCTCGTTGGCATGGTTCACCTGCGCGCACTTCCAGGCACACCGCAGAGTCGGCTTGCGGTACGAGAGATCGTTGCGATCGCGGTCGCGGAGGCGCGGCAACTCGCGTCCGCTGGTTTCGATGCCTTGCTCGTGGAGAACATGCACGACGTGCCCTACTTGCCCGACGCTTCGGGGGCCGACACGATCGCACCCTTCGCGGTGGCGACGGCTGCGGTCGTTGATGCAGTCAAGGTTCCCGTCGGGTTGCAGGTGCTCTCCAACGCGAACGCAGCCGCGCTCTCCATCGCGCAGGCAGCAGGTGCAGCATTCATCCGCGCGGAGGGATTCGTCTTTGCAGCCGTCGCAGATGAGGGCCTGGTGGCCACGGGCTGTGCCGGATCGCTGCTGCGAGAACGCCGCCGAATCGGTGCCGAAGGCATCCGAGTTTTTGCGGACTGCCGCAAGAAGCACGCCTCACATGCGCTGACGGCGGACCTCGATATCACCGCCTGGATCCGCGCAGCAGAGTTCTTCTCGGCCGATGGCGTCATCGTCACGGGCGAAGAAACGGCCATGGCACCCGACATGGATGAACTGCGCCACGCTCGGGCTGCGGCGCGTGGGCCGCTGCTGGTGGGCAGCGGGACGACTCCCGAAAATGTGGCGAACATCCTCTCGCTTGCCGATGCAGCCATCGTGGGCAGCACGCTCAAGCGCGGCGGCCTCTGGAGCAACGAACTTGACGCGGAGCGCATCGCTGCGCTTGTTCACGCCCGCGACCGCATCCGCACATAGATCGAGGTGGATTCACACGATGTCGAGCAGCAAGCAAGGATGCAATGACGGCGAAGCGCTCGTATGGCTCGATGGCGCACTGCTGCCAGCGTCGAAGGCGCGCATCAGTCCACTCGACCGCGGGTTCCTCTTTGGCGACGGCGTTTATGAAGTCGTGCGGTTCTTCGGCGGTGTCGGAATCGGGCTCGATCTGCATGTGGCGCGACTCGGCGCGAGCCTCGCGCAGCTTCACATCCGTGGCATCGATCCCACCTGCCTGCGGACGATCTCACACGCGCTGCTCACCGCGAATGGACTGACGGATGCGGCGATCTATCTCCAGATCAGCCGAGGGACATCGCAGGCGCGAAGCCATATTCCACCCGCACACATCGAACCGACGGTCTTTGCCATGGCCACGCCATGCGGCGGTTTGGATGAGCTCGAGCGACTCACCACCGTGCACTGCGCCGCTGCGCGCGACGAGCGATGGCTTCGGTGCGCCATCAAGTCCACGTCCCTGCTGGGCAGCGTGCTCCCCATGGTGGAGCACTCCGCTTCCGGCGCGGAGGAAGTCATCCTGATCCGTGACGGTCTGGTGAGTGAGGGAACTTCCACCAATGTATTCATCGAAGTGGACGGTGTCCTTGTGACGCCACCCGTGGACAGCGAGCCATCGATACTCCATGGCGTCATGCGGACACGGTTGCTCGAAGCGTGCATCCGCGATGGCGTGCCTTGCGCCGTCCGCCCTGTCACGGAGGCGCAACTGCACGCCGCACGAGAAGTGATCGTCACCGCAAGCAAACGGATGTACTCCGCCGTCACGCGGCTTGGCGACCGAGCCGTCGGTGATGGATCGGTCGGTCCGCTCGCTCGCCGCGGGCATGCTGCGCTGCTGAAGCGTCTGCGTGAGGAAGTCGCCCTCGGCGCGGTCAGCGCGCGCGACACGGGGACTCCTATACTCGCCTCGTGAACGCACTTGTTGCCATTTCCGTCGGCAATAGCCGCACGCAGATCGGTCGCTTCAGCGATCTGCGCGGCGATCTTGATGCGAGCGAGAGCATCCCCAACGGCGAGATGGAGACGGTGCTGGAACGTATCGCACACCACTTCCACGAGGTGGAGGGCAGTGATGCGGTGGTGGTCATGGCCAGTGTGAATCGCTCGTTCTCCGACCCGCTTCGCGCGCGAGCCGAGGGAAAGCTGGATATCGAGATCGGAGTCGTGGGCGAAGACATCATGCCTGCGGTGGCGACACGTCTGGATCCCGATGCCGCCACGGGCGTTGACCGACTGCTCTGTGCGGCTGCTGCATTCGCTCGCCTCAAGCAGGCATGTGTCGTCATCGATGCAGGGACTGCCATCACAGTCGACTTCGTCGACGGCGAGGGCACTTTCCACGGTGGCGCAATCGCGCCAGGTGCCGCGATGCAACTTCGCGCACTGCACGAGCACACGGACGCACTTCCGGATGTCGCCTTTGAACCACCGCCCAACGAGCCATTTGGCCGCAACACACGCGAAGCAATGCTGCACGGGGTCTTCCACGGGATCCGTGGGCTCGCGCAGCGGCTCATCGAACGGTACGCCGATGCGCAGGGTGCGTTCCCCATGGTCGTCGTCACGGGCGGCGACGCACAACTCATCTTCGAGCACGAGGACTTCGTAGACCGCATGGTGCCCGACCTGCTGCTGCTTGGCATCGCGTCGTCCGTGGCCGCCGCAGGTGTGGATGAACCAGCCACAGACGATTGAAGGCGCGGCGGCAGAGACGCTGCCGTTGGGTGGCGTGCACCTGCACTGGGAAACGGCGCATGGGCCGGGCGCCATTGCGATTGCAAGACTGCATGCCTCGGATGCCGCGTCGATGGACCGCGCACTGTCGGCGCTCACTGGCTGCGAACCGGGCGAAGGTGCTCGCTCCATTCCCATCGGTGCAGTCGTTCACCGAACGCTTGCCGATATCGATGACGGCATCATTGCACGCATGACCTCTTGCGGCGCATGGGTGATGCCGCATGGCGGCCCCTATTCCTGCGCGTGCCTGCGGGCGTGGATGGTGTCGCATGGTGCGTCGATTGATGGGAATCCAGACTCACGCGATGTCTTCCCGGAGGCAGCGGACGGTACGGAGGCGGCGGCGCTGCGCCTGATCGCACGCGCCGCGAGCCCGCGAGCCATACCGCTGCTGCTCGCGCAGACGAAGCACCGCCAACGGGTGGGCGCCCAGTGGCAACCGTCCGCCGAAGATCACGCACGTTCGCACCGTCTGAGGCATCTGATTGACCCGCCCTGCATCGTCGCGGTGGGGCAAGCGAATGTCGGGAAGTCCTCGCTGCTGAACGCGCTCGCCGGCCGCTGCGTCGCGATCGCGTTCGACGCAGCAGGCACGACGCGTGATGCGGTGGCCGCACAACTCACGCTCGACGGCCTCGTCGCAGATTGGTTCGACACGCCGGGCATCCGCAACGATGCCGATGCGGTGGAGCGCGCCGCACACGCTTTGCTCGTGCCGCTCACTGCCCGCGCGCATCTGTTGATAGAGGTTTCCGCGCCGGGCAGACCATGCCCGCCTGCGCGCACGGCCGACCGTGCGACGCCACGACTGCGCGTCTGTACCCATGCAGACTGCGATTCGGCGCACGAATCGGCGGAGTCGCAAGATGCCGATGTGTGCGTCAGCTGTACCGAAAGGACCGGACTTGATGCGCTCGCAGTTGCCGCACGCCGCGCGCTCATCCCCGACGCGGATCTCGCCAGCGACGAGCCCTGGGTGTTTTAGCCGGCCGCGCCCCCGCCGAAGCCGCTCGGCACGCCGACGCACGAGTAACCACCGTCGACATACACCACCTGACCCGTGATGCCCGACGCGAGCGGCGACAGCAGGAACAGGCACGCTTCGCCCACCTCTTCGGCGCTGATGTTCCGCCTCAGCGGCGCGGTGCGCTCGATCCAGCCGAGGATGTCGTTGAATCCACCGACGGCCATCGCACTCATCGTGCGCACCGGTCCGGCGGAGACGGAGTTCACACGAATGTTCTTTGGACCGAGGTCCGCGGCGAGGTAGCGCGTGCTCGCCTCAAGCGCCGCCTTGGCAACGCCCATCACGTTGTACGCCGCAACGGCACGCTCGGCGCCGAGGTAACTGAGCGACACCATCGCACCGCCCGAAGTCATCAGTGGCGCTGCTCGCTGCGCCATCGCCACGTAGGTGTACGCCGAGAGATCACACGCCTGCGTGAAGACGCCGCGCGGCGTTCCTGTGAACTTGCCTTCCTTCAGCCAGTCCTTGTCGCAGTAGGCGATGCAGTGCACGAGAAAATCGATCGTGCCAAACTCCGATGCGACACGCGCAAAGACCGCATCGAGCTGCTCGTCACTGCCCGCGTCCAGTGGCATCAGCCAAGGGTCGGTGACACCGCTCTCTTCGAGCGCGCGACGCGTTCGGCGCTCGCTCTTTTCCCCTGGCAGATGCGTGAAGAGGCAGTGCGCGCCCTCGCGCTTCAGCGCCTGCGTGATGGCCGTTGCGATCGAGTGCTCGTTGGCCACACCAATCACGAGGCCGCGTTTTCCCTGCATGGAACCCATGCCTTCGGAGAGTACGGGAAAGCGTGCGCTGGCGCGCTGAGGTCATGCCGCTTGGCAGGGCCGCGTGCCAAAAGGTCGCGGAGCACCGGCCTTCCCCATGCCCGTGCAGGCTCTTGAACGCACGCGGTTGGACTCGAACCAACGACCCTCGGTTTCGAAGACCGATGCTCTATCCAACTGAGCTACGCATGCGGGTCGCGCAGGAGGATACCGCAGCACGAGCCCGAGCGCGGGGCTCTTTACTCGGTCGCAGGCTCACACTCGTCGAGCACACCGTCACCGTTGCGGTCTTGGGCAAGCCCGAGCCGAATCTCACAGCGATCCGGAACGCCATTGCCATTGCAATCGCGCACCCAGCCCGCAGCGATCTCGCACGCATCCACAATTCCGTTCTCGTTGCAGTCGGCATCGGCCGAGTCGGGGACCCCATTCCCATCACAGTCCGATGCGCTGCCATCGGCAATCTCCTGCGCATCGTCGATGGCATTGCGATTTCGATCGGGATAGCACTCGCCGAGGAATATCACACCGGCGCGACTGATCGATGCGCCAAGATTCGGCGAGAGGTTGTCGCCACAGACGAGCGATGTATCGAGTTGCACTTTGGCATCTCGTCCATCCACGCTCCAAGCCTCGGCGCTTCGGTTCGCCGTGAAACGGCATGAGTGGAGCGATGCATCACCACCCGCAACGAACACGCCACCCCCCGATCCTGCTGATGCATTGCGCTCGATCGATGCATCCAGCGCAAGCAGCGAACCCTCCGCCGAGTAGATGCCGCCGCCCCAAGCGCCGCTGCGTGTCGTATTGCCGCTGACGGTCACCTCCACAAGCGTCATCGTTCCATGGGATGTGTAAATGCCTCCACCGAAGGTGCGCGCGCTGTTGCCGCGCACCACGCAACCGACGAGCGTCAGGTTCCCCGTCTCGTTGCGCAGTCCGCCGCCCGCAAAATCTGCGCCATTGCGCTCGAAGAGGCAGGAGAAAAACTCGCTCTTGCCGCTGCGGTGCACCACACCGCCCCCTTCATTCCCGTTGAACGCGCATCGACGAGCGGTGATGTCTGCCCGGTCCACAAGAAGTCCAACGCCGTTCGTCCCCGCTGCACCAAACATCAGGAGGTTGTCGATCTCTGTTCCGCACGCGGCAAGTCCCTCAACGCTGAGGACGGGCGTATCCGCCCGCTCACCCTGAAGCCACACGGACGGTGCAGCTGCGGCGCCTTCCCCGCGGAGGGTGAGCCACTTGTCGCGGATCGTCCAGTTGCCCTTGTAGACGCCGGGCGCCATGAGCACCGTCGATCCCGTTGCTGCCGCATCGATCGCAGACTGCAGATCGCGGAAGTCCGATGGCACGTGGAGCGTTCCGCGGACCGATCCCGGTGCGATCAAGGTGGTCTTGCCCGCCAAGAGATCAGGGTTCGCGGAAGTACGCGTCGTCCACACGCCGTGCGCAAATGACGCAACGGCAAGACCGCCGCAAGCCAGGAGGGCCACCTTCATCGAACGTCTTCCTCCCTGTCCGCCCCTTGCCATCTTGCTGCGTTCCATGTGGTGGATCCTCCTGACCTGCGTTGACCTCGTACAGCCATCCGAACAATCGATTTCCCGCCGCGCAGATGCAACTGCAAGACGACTGAAATCAACAAACGTGCCGCTTGGGTCGGCGTGTCGGCAGCACCACTTCTGTCAAACTTGCGATTTCCCACAAATTTTCAGGGGCGGCGTCTCCCCACCCCCACCATTCCGGGCAATCTGCAGCATCTACCCTGTGCGGGGAGAAGCATGCGCCGCTTGATCTCCACCCTTACCGCCCTGCTCTGCGCCGCCGTGCACATCAGTTGCAGCGGGTCCGAACGACCGCCGCAGATGGCTCTGCCGCAGGAGATCAACGCATCGGATCTTGTGCGCTGGTTCGACGATGCGGGCGTTCCGCGGACCAGCGTGGACTGGGCGGAGATCGATCGTCTCCACGAGTTGCATCTGAAGCAAGTCCTTCGCGTCCGAACCTCAGCAGCCCGTGCACTGCGCGATATCGCGCCGTGCACGTACGAGTTCAACGATCGCGTGAAGTGGCCGCGGCTCATGCCCGCGCAATCCCGAGCTGCGGCATCCGTGCAGGCGCGGCTGATCGCCGAAAGCCGCACGCTGGAAGAGGAGTTCCTGTTCTCGCTGCGCTCGGTGAATGGGATTGTCCCTGAGGTGCCCGCGATGCTTGTCGCGCGCCGTGGAATCGAGCGAGTCCACCAAGTTGCACGCGCCAGTCAAACCGCCGGCTTTCTCTTCGCTGCCACAAGCGCGGATCCCCTGACGCTGCTCGCGCAGGAACTGCGCCGTGGCGCTGTCGATGGCAATGCAGGTCCATCGACAACGGATCTCTGCACGGCGTTCACGGAGATTGCGGCGCGTTCACAGCCGGCGGCTGAACGCTGGTGGCAGGCCGTCGGCGCATTCAGCATGGCGGGCGCATTGGAGTACGAACGAGGACTGATCGTTGCGGAGCGTCAGCAGCAGGCGCAAAGCGCCGCCGAAGGTGGACAGACGCAGCAACCCGCCGCGTTGGATGCCGATCTGCCGCCGCTGGCGGATACGACCAAGAAGGCAACGGACCGCGCCATCGAGAGGCTCCTCGACTACGAGCGCACCGTCGCCGAGGCTCTCGACTCGCAGTCGAACCGACTTCCCGCCTCCACGACCGCTGCCACCAGAGACGTCTTGGTCGACAGCGCGCTGCAGTTCGTTCGGCAAAATGTGCTGCTTGCGATCCGAGTTGGCATCGAGCATCCCAAGTCCAGCGCATCCACGCGCGCCGCGCTCCGTGAGATCCGTGCACGCGTGCACGCTGCGTGCCGCCGCGCCGAGTCGCTCGCTTCGCTGCGCAGCACGCTCGATCGCGCATCGCTGTCGCTCAGCGCCGAGGTCAAGAGCAACGATGAAGTGGCACAGGCGGTGCAGTTCGCGCTCAAGCACGGCAGGGCACCCGATCCACCCCAGCCTGAGCAGACGATGTCCGATGAGCCAGAGGAGGATCATCGACTGAGCATGTGGTGCGATCTTGGCGCGCTGCCCCACCGAATCGACACGAACCGAGTGTGTGCCGTCAGCACTGCAGCCGGTCTTGACATGGACACGTGCCTCATCATCGCTGCGGCAGCCGATGCGCGCTATCGCGCGTTGGAGAAGGATGTGTCGGCGCGGGTGGAGGCGAGCGAGTCACAAGCAAGCGAGGCGGAGCGTGGCCTGGATGAGGCGGACCCAACTCGGGCAGCGCGAGCGGCGGTCCAGACGTTCTTCAGCCATCTGCAGTCGGCGCGAAGCCTGTTGACGGATACGGATACGGCGCTGATCGAAGACATCCGCCTTCGCTGTGCACTGCAGGGACTCCCTGCCCGACCCGCGACCATGCTGCTCGAGGCGCTTCGTGCCTCCTGCGCGCCAAGTCAACAGTCGATCCGCCGCCGCCTCGGCGACAGCTGGTTCCGCTTCCATGTGGCCTTCGACACCTTGGCCTCAGGGTGCGTTGCGCTGCTGGTCATCGACGATGAACTGCCGCAGCACACGCGAGATTTGCTCGGGGCCATGATGGCCGTGTACTGGGATGAACTGCTCCCCGCCATGCGCGAAACATCAGCGGCGCGCGAACAGTCGCTGCGCGACATCATGCAGCTCATTCTCGTTCACAAGGGCTACGACGGCCCGGAGGAACGCGCGGAAGTTTCCGCCATCCTGCGCCGTTACCGCAGCGCAGAAGCCGTGTGGGAGAGGATCGAGGATCGCATCGTGAACGAGGTCTGCACTTCGCTCCCCGACGATGCCGATGGACGCACGCTCCGCGCTGTGCGCGCCATGCGACGTTTCCCGGAAATGTTTGCGGGCAACTCCACGCCGATTGGGCGGGACTTCGAGAACGCTCGCGCGCTTGCGGACCGACTGCCCGATGCGGCCTTCGACGCGCTCAGCCCACAGCTCGATGCGCTCGACGGCGACGTGGTCGCTGCCGTGCGTGCAGCGACGGCTGCACTTCCCGCGAGTGATCCAGCCAAGAGGACGATTGCAGCATTGGTGACGGAGCAACCTGAGTTGCGTTCACTCTCGATGCGCCGTGTGAACGCAGCCGTGCGAGCCGCGCGTGACGCGGGGCTCGAGATTCCCCCATCGGTTGCGCCGTGATTCAGCGCCGCGCGTCCATGCGCCTCGCGTCGGCGGGCACCTTCTTCATGATGAACAGATAGTTGAACCCGCGCAGGAAGAAGTTCCCTTCCTCCGCAGCGCGCCGCCAATTGCCCTTGCCGAGCGAGGCGTTGTGCCGCACCACACAGATGATGTCCACGGGCTGAAACCTCTTGCGAAGACGCTGAAAGAGTTCGAACCCAATCGGCATGAACACACCACCGCCGCCCCCCGCCGCACCACGCCGCTTGCGCCACGAGTCGCTCACATAGAGCGCCATGTAACGCCGCGGCTTCAGCACGCGGTCGATCTGCCCGATCACCAAGTCCATGGCGCGGTAGTACGCGGCGCCTCCATCATCGCCCGACGCATCGAGCTTGCCGATGCAGCGCGGATCATCCGAGTAATCCACATGCGTCGAATAGGGCGGATCGATGAACACGAAATCGGCCGTCGCATCGCCCTGTGGAATCTCGCGTGCGTCGCCTGCGCGAATGTCCGGACGCGAAGGCACGAGATCAAATCCGACTCCCTTTCGCCCAAGATCGGCGCAGACATCGAGCGTGGTGCCGCTGCCGCACATCGGATCGAGCACCAGATCCCCCTCGCGCGTGTACCGCTGCAACAACTGCCAAATGACCCATGATGGCGTTGCCCCCACGTAGTCCTTGTCGCCCTGCATACGCGATCCATCCGCAGCGGTGTAGTGCTGGCTTGGGTACTCCCAGAGCGTGGTGGGCGCGATCCGAAGCGGTGGCCGATTCATGGCGTGGTCGCGGTCGCGCCACTCGCCGTCCCGACTGGCGCGCTCCAGAGCACTCCCGCCGACGGCATGCGCCCAGACTCAATCGTCCCGACTTGTGCCAGTTCACGCTCGAGTTGCTGCCAGCGTTCAAGCCGCATCGAACCGATCGGCGAACCATCCGCGGGAACGATCAGCGGACGCTCCATTTCCGCCGCGATATTCATCGCCTCGAGGGACATCGACGGATTGAGCGCAGCGATGCCCGGGTTGTACTTCGAAGGTTCCGCGAAGTAACGCCGCCATCCCTCGCTTGTCGCACGCACGAACGCCTCCACGACCTGAGGGCGCTTCGCAGCGGATGCTGCGCTTGTGGCAAGCACCGCTGCGTAGGGATTGAACACGGTCGCCACCGACAGCACGCGTGTGGGCACGCCGCGAAGCCTGCACTCCACAGGTTCTGCGGTGATGAAGCACTGCTGTACGGCATCCTCCGACGCAAGGAACCCCGCAAGGGCTCCTGTGTAGGGCACCATCTTCAGATCCTTGCCGCCATACTTTGCATTGAGCAGCCTCACGAAGGGTGGATTCGCATCGACGGCCACCGTCGAAGAACTCGTCCACAACTGTTCAATCGTTGTGATGGGGTTGGATTCGTGCAGCAGGAAGCCTGTGGGATTCTCCTGAAAGATCGCGAAGACTGCCACAAGATCGCCCCCTCGATCGCGCAGTGTCAGCACATCCTCTGCAGTCATGACACCGAAGTCCGCCTGCCCGCTCGCCACCAGTTGCGCAACGGGCACCTGCGAGCCGCCCTTTCGAATATCCACATCGAGTCCCGCCGCCGAGTAAAGACCATCCTGCTGCGCCGCGAAGATGCCCCCAAACTCAGGTTCGGGCACCCAGTTCAACTGAACGCGAACCATCGCTGCAGCAGGGGTTGCACTGCCATCCTTGGATTGATCGCAACCAACATGCAGGCACAGGAACGTCGCCGCCGCCACCACCACACTTCGCCACATCACCGTTGATCCTCCGATTCGTTGACCGCCGACGCATGCCACCGGCTGACAAGAAGCCATCCCACGAAACTGATCGCACCGAACAGCGCGAATCCCACCACCGTGGTGAGCGCGACCGCGGCGAACACGAGATCCGTTCTCGCATCCCGCATCGCGGCTTGGATCACGATACCGAGCGGTGCCCGAGTACCACCGTAGCCGGAGACAAACTCGCCCACGACCGCGCCAATCACCGCGAGGCCCGCCGCGATGCGAAGTCCAGTCACCGTGGCCGGCACCGACCACGGAAAGTCCAGTTTCCACCAACGGCGCAGCGGCGAGGCTCCATACAACTTGAAGAGTTCTCGAAGACCGGGATCCACCGATGCCTGCCCATCGATCGTTGCCGCCAACACGGGAAAGAGAGCCACGATCGCGGCGGACAGAATCGCCATCGGCAAACCATTGTCGACCCACAGTTGCAGCAGCGGCGCCACAGCGACAACAGGCACCATCTGAAGCACCGTGGCGAGCGGATAGAGGGAACGCCGAAGCAGCGGAATCAGTGCGATCACGCTCCCAAGCAGGATTCCTGCGGCCGCTGCGCAGATGAAACCGATCGCCGCACCAAGCGCCGTTCGCCCCATAGCGGCCGTGAGCATGTCGCGGCTCTCCCACATCGCGCGTGCAATCGCGCTGGGAGGCGGAAGCAGATAGTGTGCAACGCCTGACACCATCACGCCGATCTGCCACACACCAAGGACAATCGCCACTCCGAGCAGCGGCCAAGCCACCGCGCGAATAGCGGAGGCGGGTGCGCTCATGCCGCCTTCCCGTTCGAAGGCGCACCTGACGCGGCGGCAAGGAGACGCATGCAATGCTCGACTTCACGGATGAACGCCGCGCCGCCGCGATCACGCTCGGCGCGTTCGACTTGAACGACATGATCCGCATGCACGCGACCCTTCGCCATGACGACGACACGGTCGGCAAGCCAGACTGCCTCGCTGACCGAGTGCGTGACCAGCAGTGTTGTTGCGCCGCATGTCCGCCACGTGCGCAGAATCTCTGTATCAAGCTGCATGCGCGTGAACTCATCGACGGCGCTGCACGGCTCGTCCAGCAGCAGCACCTGCGGCTGAGTGACAAGCGCGCGCGCAAGCGCCACGCGCATGCGCATGCCGCCCGACAACTGAGCCGGCAACATGCGCGAAGCGTGCGCCAAACCCGCGGCCTGCAGCACATCGAGGGCACTCGCATGTCGCTCTGCGAGGGGAACGCCCGCCAACTCGAGGGGTAATGCGACATTGTCCACCACGCGCCGCCACGGCAGCAACCGCGGATCTTGGAAGCACACCGACTGCGAAACGGTCGCCTCCCCGGCCTCCACCCGCCCCGCTGTCGGCGAATCCAGTCTGGCCACGAGCCGCAGGAGAGTCGTTTTGCCGCATCCACTGGGGCCGATGAGTGCGGTGAAAGAGCCGGGCGCCAACGACAACGTCACGCCATCCACTGCACGCACGCCACCCGAGAACTCGCGCGCAACACGATCGAACTGCAGGATCGGCGGCTCGCGGGTCATCCAGTCTTCAGATCAATCTCGATGTCTTCACCAGGTGGGAGGCGGTGCATCAGCGCTGACTGAAACTTCACAGGGTC
>VGYQ01000043.1 GCA_016872915.1 Planctomycetota bacterium
CTCCACTGAAGGGACCTGCGGCGAAGCTGCCGACTCACTCGCCATACGAGATCCTCGACCGGAATCTGGGTTGATTGGTGGCGCTCCCGTTTGCCCGTCCACACCGCGTGATGACCATCCGGTACCGCTAAAAACTGCGCGCGGCTGCGACTCTTCGCTGCAACCAACGAGCAGAAGCGCACAGGCAAACATGGCGACCACCGAGACCGTTTTCACACCCTTTCGAACTGGTACGACCATGATTGCAAGCAACACCGCCATCGCGGGAGAGAGTACATCGCCTCTGCGACCAAAAATGGACTGACGATGATCCGTCGGCAGCGAGGCGATAAAACCACCCGCGGTACGAGGCGCGACCTCGGCCCCCTCTATCGGCACCCCGCTGCTGTTGAACGCCCGCGAGAATCCAGTATTGGCAGCGCGCACCATGGGGAGGCGATTTTCGATACACCGCCACCGTGCCAGTAGTTCATGCGTTTCCCGACCCGAATCGCATGCACCGAACCAACCGTCGTTCGAGAGATTCACGAGCAACTTCGCTTGCTTCTGACCGGCCTCGTCATGCGTCGTGCGACGCACCACTTCAGACATCGTGTCCTCAAAGCAGATCGGTGTGGCCAACGGAATCACATCGACGGACGCATTCCCTTCCGCATCGCTGCGACGCTGCACCGTGAGTCGGCGCGGCACTGGCGCCGTATCAAGGTCGAACTGCATGCCAGTCGCACCAATCGCAAGCAGTTTTTCCTCGAGCCACTTCCAGTGGGAGATGTACGGCATGATTTCGCCAAAGGGCGTCAAGTGGATTTTGTCGTAGCGTTGATACGGTGGCTCGCCGTCCACGAGGTACGCGCTGTTGAAGTGCTCACTCCACGCCCAGCGATCACCGTTTTCGCGCAGGCCGATGTAGGTGGGACTGCCGACGACCAGCGGCGCATGGATGCGCTCCGAGACACTTCTCGCGAGAGTGGCAAACCGGTCGCCGGGCCACCACTGACCATCCACCAGTTTTTGCAGCGTGGCGGACTCAAGCCCGAAGCCCGGCAGCATCGTTTCCGGCCACACGGCCAAGTCAATACCCCCGCCGGCTGCAGATGCCTCCACGAGATCGAAAGTCAACTTCGCAAAGGAGGCGGCGTCCTCCTCCTGCTGCTGTCTGCTCCACCGCATCTTGTTGCTCGTCGGCACATTGGTCTGCACCACTGCCACACGAAGCTGCGAGCCTGGAGATGCAGTGCGCTGAATCGAATCCCACTCCGAGAGCCGATGCGCTCCGTACGCGAGTGCGGCAACCCACGCAATGACCACTGCGGCACCCCCAACTCTCACGTGTCGCCGCAGCGTTGGGTCGGGCGTTCCCCGAAGAAGGCAGATCAGATCAACGAGCACGCCGACCGTTGCACCAACTACCAGTGTCACAAGCGGAACCCCGCCGATGTCGGCTAACTGCGCCAAGAGTGGGAAGTCCACCAGTGGTTGCGCGAATGCGAACCAGGGATAGCCGTGAAAAATCACGGTTCCCTGCAGCCACTCCAAAGTGATCAGCACAGCAGGAAGGCGGATGGCACGCGGCAAGTGCCGCCCGATGAAACCATGGCGTGTCCGCCGCATGATCCAGACGCCAGCGACCGCATACAGCGCGAGATATCCGCACAGGACTGGATAGCCGGCGACCGTGACATCGATCATCCACCGATGCAGCCACAACCACACAGCAAGTGCACTGCCGTACAGCACCCACCACGTGTGATGCGGGAGGCGATCGCTGCTTGCCAGCAGCGCCCACCCGAGCGGGGTAATCAGGGCGACAGGCCAGAGCGAAAGGGGCGGGAATGCCAGCGCCAAGCAGATGGGCGTCAAGACACAGAAGAGCAGTGCCAGAGGCTTCGAGGAAACAAGCGTGCCCGCCCCAATCGAGGGTTGCACGTTCACATCAGTTGCCCGAGTAGTCGATGATGCGGCTGATTTCACTGCGAAGGTTTGCGCGGTGGACGATTCGATCGACGAAGCCTGCGTCCAGCAGGAATTCGCTTGTCTGAAAACCCTCCGGCAGCTCCTGACGGATCGTCTGACGAACAACGCGCGGCCCGGCAAAGCCGATGAGCGCCTTGGGCTCGGCAAAGATCACGTCACCAAGCATGGCAAAGCTTGCCGTCACGCCGCCCGTGGTCGGATCTGTGAGCACCGAGATGAAGAGTCCACCGGCGCTGTCAAGTCGTGCGAGCGCCGCGCTTGTCTTTGCCATTTGCATGAGCGAGAACCCCGACTCTTGCATGCGCGCACCGCCCGAGCAACTCACCACGATCAGCGGAAGTCGCTCGGCAAGCGCCGCCTCAACCGCACATGTCACCTTCTCACCGACCACCGAGCCCATGGACCCGGCGAGAAAGTTGAAATCGAGCACCGCGAGCACCACGCGCCTTCCTTTGATAAAGCCCTGCCCAACCTGTGCGCCATCTGGAGAACCCGTGGCTCGCTGTGCCTGCTCCAGTCGCTCCGGGTACGGCTTCAGATCCACGAACTTCAGCAGATCCGATGGCGCAAGATCCTCTTGGAGCGGTTCAAAGGTGCCGGGGTCGAGCAACTGCTCGACGCGCTGCTTGCCCCCAATTCGCATGTGATAGTCGCACTTCGGGCAGACCATGAGGTTCTGCTCGACGGCCTTTCGAAAGAGCGTCTCGCTGCATGCCGGGCACTGCATCCAGAGCCCATCGGGCACCGCGCGTTTGGTGGCCGGAGCCGCGGCCACATCCCATGTCGGCTGAGCCATTCCCGTCATCCTATCGACCCCGAACACTGCGCGCGCCGCGAATCGAGGCGATGGCGACCCGCCTGTTCTTTGCACCAAACACATGCGCTCCAGCCACGAGCGTGTCGCACCCCGCATCGCGGCATGCGGCCGCCGTATCGGATGCGATACCACCATCCATCTCGACGCGGCGCAGCGGTCCACACCTCTTGCGAATGGCGCGGACCTTCGGGAGCGATGATCGCATGAACGCCTGTCCACCGAAGCCTGGCTCGACACTCATGACAAGAAAGAGATCTGCTTCATCCAGGACGGGGGCGAGAGCGGTCCATGGTGTTTTTGGCTTGATGGCAATACCAGCCGTCAGGCCCGCTTCCTTGATCTGCCGCAGCAGTTGGCGCGGTTTGCGTTCCACCTCCAAGTGAAAGGTGATGTTGTTCGCTCCTGCGCGCACAAAAGGATCGATGAATGCACGGGGATTGCCGATCATCAGATGCACATCGATCCACACGCCTGGCGCAGCTCGGCGCACCGCGGCACATATGGCCGGTCCCATGGAAAGATTCGGCACGAAGTGCCCATCCATGATGTCCACGTGGATGTAGTCGGCGCCGCTGCGCACGACATCACGGACCTCTGCCCCAAGGCGCGTGAAATCTGCCGAAAGAATGGAGGGGCCAACAAGCGGAGAGGTGAGCGGTCCGCGAAAGGGACACACGAGTGCTCCTGTCATGCCGCCCTGCCCCTTGCCGCGCTGCCTCCGCGCAGTCATGGCTTCGCTGGCACGGTTTCAGCAGGTCCTGCTGCCGATCCACCAGACATTTGCGCACTCTCCGGCACCTTCACCTTGGCACCCTTCTTGAGCGCCAGTTCGTAGGCATCAAGCGTCGCCTTGAACGCAGGCTTGCGGCTCGGGCTGGCGATGCGGTAGGCCTTCTTTTGCGAGTCAACGGCCTTGGCAAAGTCACCACGCGCGTACTCGACACCGGCGACGGTCGCCAACGCCATGGGGTCATTCTTCCCGGCAGTCTTCAGCATCGCCTCAGCGGATTGCATGGCAAGGTCATAGTCGTAACTCTTGTTTGTCGGATCCGAGGAGAGTTCGATTGCCAGATCTCGCAGCGCTGCTGCATCGCCAAGCGCAACGAGCCCCTTCAGCAGTTCGGCGGCATACGCCTTCGCCCCCGCTTCATTCCCCTCCACATTCAGCATCACCTCGTACTTCTCGATGGCGATCGGTGCAAAGATCGAGGGGTCAAGAGCGATCACCTCATCAAAGCGCTTGTATCCATCCTTATAGTTCTTCGTCGCGATCGCGCGCCGCGCCGCATCGATGAGAGGCTGCCCCTTCTTGGTCAAGACGGGGTCGTAGCGTCCCGTGAGTGACAAGCGCACAGCCGTCTCGAACTCAGGAGCCATCGGGTGTCCGATGTAGACCACCTTGCCCGCTGTCTGTCCGGACTGCACCGTGGTCACGAACGCACACGGGATCCCCTTCTGCCCCGATGCGACCATGAAGACCTCCGCCACCTTCTTCTCCGCATCGAGCGCGACGGGATAGGACATCTCGGAACCACGCTTCTTGACGAATGGCTCGACCTTGGAACGCTTTTCGTCACTGACGCCAACCACCACAAGCCCCTGATCCTTGTAGGACTGATACATGTCATTGATGTGCGGGATCGATTTGAGGCATGGACCACACCAGGTTGCCCAGAACTCCACGACAAGAACCTTGGTGCCTGATGCCGACAGATCTTCCATTCCACCTTGCACAAAGTCCAGACCATCGAGCGCAGGCGTTGCATCCCCAACGGCAAGCTTCTTTTGATCTTGCGGGACGACTGGCGCGAGGCCAAGTGTGGCGATTAGGGAGAAAGCAACGAGCGATGTGGTTCGGATCATGCGAGTACCTCCAGAGTGGATGACGTCAACTATAGCTTGGCTCGATGTGCCGATCGATGGCCTCAAGACATTCGAATGACTTGCCTTCCAGCATCTCGAGCGATGCGCCGCCACCCGTCGAGATATGACTGAACCCGGCCGCATGCCCGCATGCCTCGACTGCAGCGGCAGTATCGCCGCCGCCGGCCACGCTCGTGGCACCTGATTTGGTCGCACGAATCACGGCAGCGGCGACGGACGAAGTACCCGCATCGAACGGCTTCCACTCAAATGCGCCGAGCGGACCATTCCAAATGATGGTGCGAGCTGCTGCGACCACCTGTGCGTAATGCGCAGCCGTGGCCGGCCCGATATCGAGGCCCATCATGTCCGCGGCGATTGGCCCCACGGCGATACCCGTTGCCACGCCCTCCTTCAGCTCCGCAGCGCACACATGGTCCGTGGGCAACTCGAGACGCGTTCGGCTCCCTGCCGCACGTTGGAGAATCTCAAGAGCCTGCGCGAGCATGTCGTCTTGAACGCGCGACCGCCCGACTGCGACTCCTTGTGCCTTCAGGAAGGTGTATGCCATCGCGCCGCCAACGAGGATTGAATCCACCCGTCCGATCAGATTGCGAAGCGCCGCCAATTTGTCCGAGACCTTTGCACCGCCGATGATTGCCACGAATGGTCGCTCTGGTGTTTCGAGAACGCCCTGCAGGAAGCGGATCTCACGGTCGAGCAGCAGTCCCGTCACAGTCGGTTTGCCCGCCGCGCGGAATGCGAGCGGCAGGGCGTGCATGGAAGCATCGGTGCGATGGGACGCGCCGAAGGCATCATTGCAGTACACGTCGGCAATCGTTTCCAACTGCGCCGCGAGTGCCGCGTCCCCCTTCTTCTCACCCTTCTCAAAGCGCAAGTTTTCCAGCAGCAGCACCTCCCCCGCCTTCAGTGCGCGCGCAGCGTCGGCTGCCTCTGCATCGGTGCAGCGCGTTCCAACGAGCCGCAACCCGGCCAGCTGCGGCGACAACTCGCGCAGACGTGCAGCAATCGGTGCCATCGAGAACGCTGCCTCGTGCCCCTTGCCTTCGGGGCGGCCGAGGTGCGATGCAAGAATCACGCTCCCGCCGCGCTTGAGCACGGACTCGATCGTCGGCAGCGTGAGACGGATGCGGCGATCATCACTGATGCGTCCATCATCCTCTTGGGGAACGTTGAAATCTGCGCGAATGAACACGCGCTTGCCCGCCACCGCCGTCTGGTCAATTCTGGAAAGTGCCATCGAAGAGAGGGTACAACCCCCCCGCCGTGGATCCCGCACGCGTCATCCTCATTCTCGGTCCAACCGCGAGCGGCAAAAGCGCGCTCGCAGTGGCCGCCGCCCGCAGTATCCAAGGCGCCGAGATCGTCAGTGCGGACTCCATGCAGATCTACCGTGGCATGGACATCGGCACCGCAAAGCCGTCGAACGCCCTGCGTGCGGAGATTCCGCATCACCTTATCGATATCGCAGATCCCCACACTTCCGGTTTTACGGTCGAGAACTGGCTCAACGCCGCCCGCGAACTTCTTGCGAGCTTCGCGACGAGCGGCAAAACCGCCATCATCGTCGGCGGCACCAACCTGTATGTGCAGGCGCTCCTGTCGGGACTCTTTGAGGGGCCACCGGCAGATCCCGAACTTCGCGCACGCCTGCAGGCACTTGGCACGGATGCACTGCATGCGCAACTGCAGCAGGTCGATCCTGCAGCCGCAACCCGCATCCATCGCAACGACACGCGGCGTTTGATCCGTGCGCTCGAAGTGCACTCGCTGACGGGCCGACCACTTTCGGAGCATCAGCAGCAGTGGCATGCTGCACCACATGTCCTTCCGAGTGGCTGGACATGCATCGGGCTCCTGCCCGACAGCGTGGCCAACGCGCGCACGATCAATGCGAGAGTTGTTCACATGATGGAATGTGGACTCCTCGATGAAGTACGCACGCTCCTCGCACGCGGAGCACTTGGGGCGCAGGCAGCGGAGGCCGTCGGGTACCGAGAACTCACCCTGCATCTGCGTGGACAGCGGCGGCTGGAAGATGCGATCGAGGACACAAAGCAGAAGACACGGCGACTGGCGCGGCAACAGCGCACCTGGCTTCGTCGCTTTCGACAGATCCCCAACTCCGTCTGGTCAAATGAGGTGCTCGACGACGCTCGGGCAGAAATTTTTTTCTCCCATGTTCTCGGACGGCGAAATCTGTGATCTTTGGCCGAAAAATTCACTTTCTTGAGATTTCATTAGCGAGCACAGCACCAGTGTGCCGATGCGGTTCCGCTTGACTTTCGTTTTTTTCGCCGCATGATGCCGCCCCTTTCATGGCAAAGAAACCCACCACATCGAGAAAGAGTGCACCGAGCCGAACGACTTCGAAGTTCAGCGCGGGCGATCAACTGGTCATCGTGGAGAGCCCCGCGAAGGCAAAGACCATCACCAAGTACCTCGGGCCGGGGTTCCGGGTGGAGGCCTCCATCGGACATATCAGAGACCTTCCAGCTCGAGCTCCCAAAGGCAGCAAGCAGCCGGTACCAGGAGTGGATCTCGACGATGATTTCAAGCCCACCTACGTTGTGGACGACGATCGGAAGTCACACGTTGCCAACCTGCGCAAGCTGGCGAAAAGCGCCAGCAGCATTTGGTTCGCAACCGATCTGGACCGTGAAGGCGAGGCGATCGCCTGGCATCTTGCCGAGCTGCTTGATGTCGATCCGCGCCATGCAAAGCGCGTGGAGTTCGATGAAATCACGAAGACTGCGATTCTCAAGGCCTTCCAGGAGCCCCGCGCCATCGATCTGGACCGAGTGAATGCTCAGCAAGCACGCCGCATCCTTGACCGAATTGTGGGCTACATGGTCAGCCCCGTTCTCTGGAAGAAGGTGGCTGGCGGACTGAGCGCTGGACGCGTGCAAAGTGTCGCACTGAAACTGATTGTGGACCGCGAACGGGAGATCCGTGGTTTCCAACCCGATGAATACTGGAAGGTCGAAGCGGCAATGACTCCAGACAAGGCGCGCGGTCAGGCGCTTGCGAAGGCGTGGGATGCTTTCCTCGGCCAACGCGACGAGCGTGGGAAGGGACCAACAGTCAAGGATCAGGCTCACTGGCTCGCCGAGCGCAGCGGCATCGAGTGCGAACTCGTGCAGGTGGGTGGCAAGCCGGTCGACCTGCGCCGCGAGGTGCCGAAATATGAGGATCTCCCCGGTTTCGGAACTGCGAAGTGTGCGGTCGAAGTGCCGGCGTGGGTTCTGCGCAAGGTGGATGAGGACAAGTCGACCAAAACACCGATCCCACAACCCACACAGTGGTTTGACCCCGGTGAGGCACTTGTTGCCCGAGTGAAGTCCGTGGCAGAAGCTGTTGGACTTGAAGATGTCCATATTGCAATCGCGCCGAAGGCGCCAACGACAGACCTGCGCGGCGATGATGAGCCTGTCGGTTTTGCACGGTGGCAACGAGTCGTGCGCGGCACGATCGGTGCTGGAGTGCGCTACAAAGTTCGAAGCATTGATACGAGTGCCACCAGTAGCCGACCGAAGGCACCCTTCATCACAAGCACGCTTCAGTCGAGCGCCAGCTACGCACTCAGCTTCGCGGCCAAGCGAACCATGAGTACGGCGCAGCAGCTGTACATGGGGGTCAATATCCCAGGCGAAGGCAGCGTCGGTCTCATCACCTACATGCGAACGGACAGCACAAACCTGAGTGGCGAAGCGCTCAGTGCAGTGCGTGCGTTCATTGGGCAACACTATGGGGCGAAGTATCTGCCCGAGAAGCCGCGCTTTTATGGCTCGAGCAACAAGAGTGCACAAGAGGCGCATGAAGCGATCCGGCCCACGAGCGTGCTTCGAACTCCCGAGAGCCTGCGCAGTGCACTTCCAGATGATCAGTGGCGGCTTTACAACCTCATATGGCAGCGTTTTGTCGCCTGTCAGATGACGGATGCTCAGTACGAGTCCACAGCCGTCCTCCTTGAGCGGAGCGACAAGGCAACAGGAGCCGTCTTCAAGGCGACGGGGCGCGTGGAAGTGTTCGACGGCTACACAGCGACGGGGATTCGGGGCGATGGCGATGATCAGGAACTGCCTCCACTCAAGGAGGGTCAGGAGATGGCGCCGTTTTGGCTTTCGCCGGCACAGAAGTTCACTTCGCCGCCGGGGCGTTTCAGCGAGGCGAGCCTCGTCCGCGAACTGGAGAAGCAAGGCATTGGGCGACCATCCACGTATGCATCAATCATTGGAACGATTGAGGAGCGAAACTACGTTGAGCAAGTGAGCCGAGCATTTCATGCGACGGATATCGGGATGGCCGTCTGCACATTCTTGGAGCAGCCGTTCAAGGATGGCTTCATGGATGTGGGCTACACGCGGCGCATGGAAGAAGAGTTTGACGAGATTGCCGCAGGGAAAGTCGAGTGGCACGCCATGCTGCGACACTTTTATAAGCCCTTTGAATCCGTTGTCGGCGGACTGATGCAGCTTGATCACGTGAAGGCGGAGGCAGAACCATCGCCCTATGCGTGCCCGATGTGCGGTCGCCGCTGCGAATATCGACTCGGGAAGACGGGACGATTCCTCTCCTGCAGCGGCTTCCGCGAAAAGGTGCTTGTCAAGCAGCCGCCGACTAAAACAGGAAAGGCTCGAAAACCGAAGGAAGAGTCGGTATGCACCTATGCGGCTCCAGTCAACAGACAAGGGAAGCCACTCCTCCCTGAGCGTGTCGATATCAAGTGCCCCATTGATGGCGCGCAGATGGTGCTTCGCACAGGCCGCTTCGGTGATTTCCTGACGAGCAGCAACCCGGAGACCAAGTTCATCCTGAACATCGATCGCAAGGGGTGCGTGAGATTCCCATCACCCAAGCCATACCTCACCGATCTCCCCTGCCCCAAGTGCGGCACCGCAATGAATCTTCGCAGCGGCAAGCGCGGTCCATGGCTTGGCTGCAGTGCGTTCCCCAAGTGCCGCGGGCGGGAAAGTTGGACCAAGATCGAAGAGAAGAAGCAGAAGACACTGGAGAAGGCGCTTGCGCTGCACGAGGCAAGTCAGCCGAAGTTCGAGATCACGACGATGTCGGGTGAACCGATCACGGATGGCACGCCCGTGGTGACACTCCTTGTGCCCAGCGGTGAAGCGCAGCTGAAACTGCACGCGGACTTTGAGCGAGAGCAGAGCGCACACAGCGCGGTCGCGTGAATAATGCGGCTGGTGCCGCCACGCGCGCGATCAGTGTGTGCTTGGCTTCTTGCCTGGATACGCAAGCAGCACCAGCCCAAAACAGCCCAGCGCCATCCACATGGGAATGCTGAAAAGCTTCTGGTAATCCATCGCCCCGCCCTGTGACGCCCATCCCCCCACGATGTCTGCGGCGAAGATGCTGCCGACAATCGTGCCGATACCGACAATCACAAGATTGAAGAGATTCTGCGCAGTGGCACGAACGTCCGTCGTGGTGTTTTCATCCACAATCATGAACGCCACAAAGATGAAACAACCGAAGCACAATCCATGCAGTGCGATGCCGGCGATGACGAACGGCAACGATGGCGCATAGGCCCAGAGTGCCATGCGAGCCGCGTATGCGGCAAGCCCAATCAGCAACAGCTGTTTGCGCGAGAGGACTTTCGTGAGAATCGGCATCGCCGCAAGAACACAAATCTCCGTCATCTGCCCGATGGTCATGAGTCCCCCGCCAACGCCAAAGACTTGGCTGATGGTGTTGTCGAACCAGGTCTTCTCCCCCACCTTCGCCTGCACACCACTGATGAAGCCATCTGCCTGCACAAAATAAAACTGATGAATCACGCTGACGGGCACTGCCACGATGAAAAGCAGCAGAAGCGGGTGACGCATGATTTCGCCGAATGCCTCCAGCCAGGCAGTGTTCTGCTTGGCATTTTTGGTCGGTGGCGTATGAGGAAGCGTGAAGCAATAGAGTCCCATCAAGACCCCAATGGCGGCGCTCACCTGAAATGCGACGGCACGCCCTGCATTCTGCGCCGCGACAATCTCTTCGGGCGAGCCACTCGCTGGGGTGTGCATGCGAAAGAGGATCTGCCCCACCGTGATACCGACTGCGATCCAACCGAGCGTTCCCCACAGCCTGACGGGACCGAAGTCCTGATCACGATTGGGCAGATGCGCAAATGCGAGCGAATTGGTCAGCGCCATAGTTGGCGCATAGACGAATCCGTACAAGGCTGAGAGCCCAAGGAAGGTGTTGAAGTCGCTGGTGATGCCCATCAGGTAAACAAGCACCGCACCGACGAGGTGGCTGACACCAAGGATCCTCTCGGTGGCGAATGTCCGGTCCGCGAGTTGTCCTGCGATAAATGGACCGAAGACCGCTCCGATGGCTCCGGCTGAAAAGCAGTAGCCGATCTGTGCGCCAGTGAATTTCAAATGCCCACTCAGATAGGCGTACAGCACTGGCAGCCATGCGCCCCATGTCGCGTACTGCAGCAACATCATGATCGAGAGGCGTGACCGTAGGTACACCGTCGGTGCAGAGGCGGAAGAGGCAGTTGCTTGGGACGTGTTCATTGGGGGAGAGGATAATCCCATGCGTCGAGCGCGTGGTGAGCGATTTGGGTGCGGTCGCCGCTACACTTGACGCATGCAGGAACGTAGGCAAACTCGGCAAATCACGATCGGCGATGACCGCGTCGGGCGCGTCACCATCGGCGGTGGAGCACCCATCCGCGTACAGACCATGACCGCCGGGTATACCCATGACATCGACGCATGTGTTGCGGAGATTGAGCGGTACCGTGCGGCGGGCGCAGATGTCGTTCGCGTGGCCGTCCCAGAGCGCAAGGACACGGAAGCGCTGAAGGAGATTCTGAAGCAGGTCCGCGTCCCCATTGTTGCCGATGTGCACTTCCACTATCAGCGGGCGCTCGAAGCTGTGGAAGCTGGCATCCACAAGATTCGCCTGAATCCGGGCAACATCAACGACCGCGATCAGGTCAACAAGGTGATCGATGCGTGCAAGGAGCGGCGCATCCCGATCCGCATCGGCGTGAATGAGGGATCCATCATCGAGCGCAAGGACAAGCAGCGGCGCATGGAAGAACTTGGCAAGTACTTCGCCGGGCACCGCTCGGGGCACCTGCTGGCACTCATGATCGCGAAACTTGAGGAATACGTCGACATCTTCCGAGAGCGAGACTTCCACGACATTGTCATCAGCGCCAAGAGCATGGATGCGGCGCTCGTCATTGATATTTATACGGAGATCGCAGCGCGGTTCGACTACCCGCTGCACCTCGGTGTCACGCACGCTGGCACCAAGGACAGTGGTGCCATCCGCAGCGTCGTTGCACTCGGCACCCTCATCGCGAACGGCATCGGTGATACGGTTCGCATCTCGTACGCCAGCGACCACATTGATGAAGTCAAGGACGCACTCGAGATGCTCTACTGCCTTGGCAAGCGAGAACGCAAGGGCGTTGATCTCATCGCCTGTCCCACCTGCGGTCGCATTCAGGTCGATCTGTTCACCCTCGTGAAGGAAGTCGAGCGCACTCTGATGCCCGAGATTGAACTGCCCATCAAGGTCGCCGTCATGGGCTGCATCGTGAACGGCCCCGGCGAAGCCGAGGGTGCCGACGTTGCAGTCTTCGCCGGAGACCGCCGTGGCATCATCTATGTGCAAGGCGAACGTGTTGCCAATGTCGAGGAGGGCGATATTCTTCCGCGCCTCCTCAAGGAAGTGAAGGAGTTCGAGGCGCGGGTCAAGGCAGGTGAAGCAAAGCTCGGCGAGAAGCGTGTGGAGATTCTCCCCCCCGCCCCGATCGGCGAGCTCGGCAGTGGACACGCCAAAATCGCCGCTGGTCAAGTCGAGCAGCTGACAATCGGGCGAAGTTGATCGAACCACTCACGACAAGCGAACGAATCGCATTTCAAGGAGATCAGCGCATGAGCGGACTCATCAAATCGAACAACATTGGCGGCGTTCGGGGTGGACGGGCATTCACGATCGTTGAGCTCCTCGTCGTGATCTCGGTCATCGGTCTTCTCATGGGACTTCTGATCGGTGGCCTTCGAGCTGCGATTGCAACGGGAAAGCAGACGAAGGAAGCAAATCGACTGAAGCAGGTACTGCTGGCGTGGCATATGTACAGCAATCAGTACGAGGATCGTCTTCTGCCGGGCTATCTCGAGCAGTGCATGGGCAACACGGGAGTCCAAACAGGGCCACAAGGCAGCGCATCTTGGCAGGTGCGTTTTCGGAACAAGCGCGGTCAGGAACTGGCGCCCGAACTCTGCCAGGCATATCCGTGGCGCCTCGCTCCTTTCCTTGATTACAACTATGACGCGATTCTTGGGTGGCGGCTCGATATCGCCGAGGACCTTGACACCGCGCTTGCACTGGAGACAGAGCAGGTTCAGGATTTGCCTGAGTGCCTTGCATCGGTGGGTGCCAACATGGACGGAGCGGGAACTGAGTTACAGCCAGCATTTGGATACAACGCCTATTACTTGGGAGGTTGGTGGCGTTGGATCAACAGCACTCCGCAACTGACATTTGCGAACTCGACGCAGACCCAGGGCGGTACGAGCGGTAGCAATGTTGTAAGCGTGACGGCCTTGTCCCAGTCCAACATCAACCGACCATCGGAAATCGTTGCGTTCTGTGGGAGCACATTCCTCAATGCTTCCACAAACCCCTATAACAAGTTGAACGACACCCTGGCCGGCGCTCCGTGGGTCGTCCCACACAAACTTGGCCCAACGGATGTCTGGGGCTTTGGTGGAGCAGTTCTGGAGTCTGTATCGCTGACTCCAGCGGAACATGCAGGAGGCGATGCGCTGTCCGCAGCCGTCCCCTCGGCATTTCGCGCGTGGCTCTCTCCGGGCCCAAGAGTGCTTGCTGCACCTGCGCCGCAAGGCGATATCGGTTACCTCATGGTCTATCAGAGCCAAGCGATTCCATTCGAGCGCTACGGCAAGGCCGTGTCGGTCGGCTGCTGTGATGGAAGCGTCAAGTTTCTCACGCTGAAGGCGCTGAACGACCTCCGCCTCTGGATTCCCTCCGCCGACAACGCGCAGTTCTCCCACACAAACTGAGCTTGCTAGGGCAAAATCTCGAGCCGAATCAGCCCGTCTCGAGGCAGGTTCTGCACTCCCCTCACCCTTGAGGGTAGTCAGCCTCAAGCGCAGCACTTGCAATCGTCACATCGTCGGCATACTTGATTCCGTTCGCATGCTGCTTCAGGCAGTTCATGAGACGGTCGACGTCCTCGCTGCACGATCGGCTCCCGGCGAGCGCTGCGGTAACTCTGGCGGACCCGAGCATCTCGCCCTCGGCATTGCGCTGCTCTTCAACCCCATCGCTGAAGATGACGAGCCGATCCCCCTTCTCAAGCG
>VGYQ01000044.1 GCA_016872915.1 Planctomycetota bacterium
ACTTCTCGGACTCGCTGTCTCCACAGTGGCTGTGCTTCTCTTTCTCACGCGCGGCCGTCGGCCTTCCGATATCGCCGTCGCCTCGATGGTGGATGTTCGACTCAAGTTGCATGATCGACTGTCGACGGCGATGGCGGTCGCTGGTCGCGAGGATGCATTCGCAGCAGCGGCACTCGAGGATGGTGTGCGTGTCGCGAAGGATCGTCGACTCACCGAGTCGCTCGGAAGAGCGCTTCCCGTGCTCTGGCCTCGGAACAGCTGGGTCGGGCCGCTCCTCTGTGTTGGAGCCATTGCAGTGTGGTGGTTTGTGCCCGGAGTGTCTCCATCAGTCGTGAAAACAGTGTTTGCGAGCGATCCTGAAGTTGCGGCAGCCGAAGCAGCCGCGCAAATGCAGATGGAAGCGGTGCAGCAGCAAATCGAATTGAGTCCGGAGCTCGCAAAGGAGCTCGGTGACATGGCTTCGAACACTGGTGAGGAGAGCGAGCCAAGGAACGATCCAAGGACGCCGGAGGAGATTCAGCGGGAGACGGCAAGGCGCATGACAGATCTCTCACAAAAGCTCGACGATGTGTTGTCGAGCGAAAGGACACAGTCACTCTCGGCGATGCGCGATGCACTCAGCAAGATTGAGCCGGGAAAGAGTCCCGAAGTGAAGGCGTTGGCTGAGGCGCTGAAGATGGGCGATGCTGCAGCAGCCCAAGAGGCGCTTGCACAAATGATGGAACAGATCGCGAGTGAATCCATGGATGACGCAGCTCGCAAGCAAATGGCTGCTGATCTGGAGCGCCTTGCACAGCAGATCGCTGACGCGGCGGACTCCAACGAAGCGCTGCGCGAAGCGCTTGAGACCGCTGGCATGGACGGCGACCTCGCTTCGAACACGGAAGCCGTGGAAGCTGCGCTTGCAGCGGCAAAGAACCTCAACGCGGAGCAGAAAGAACGCCTGCGGAAGGCGATCAAGAGTCAGAAGTCAGCGAACGCAAAGCTCCGCAAACTCTCTCGGTCATGCAAGAGTGCCTGCTCCAAGTGCAAGAACGGCGGGTCCAAGAGCAAGGATGGCTCGCCCTCGTCGAGTTCGGAGGATTCGGATGGCGAGGCAGGAGAGGATGCGGAGGAAGTACTTGACGAAATGGAGGCGGACGCGGAACTCGAGAACGCCGCGAAGTCCCTGCGTTCCCAATGTCGAAGCGGTCAGTGCCAGTCGCCATCGGGCGGCGGGAGGGGCGGGCGTCAGGGTGGCACGAGGGGCGGCGCCATTGCGGAGGGACCGCAGGGCGATGGAACCGATGCTGTCGCTGCAGAAGTGGAAGAAAAGAAGTCGCAGATGGGCTCGAAGCGGAAGGGCGTGATTGCGCGTCAACTCGTCGATGCTCCACCAGTCGTCGGCGAGAGCCGTACGAAGTTGCAGGAAATCGCGAGCGACATCGAGCGGGGCTACGAAGAGGGCACCGAAGACGATCCTGTCCCGCCACACCTGCGCGATCTGCACAAGCACTATTTTGGCGATGTCAAGCAGCGCATCGACGCCAAGACTGGCCAGACCGCGCCAGGCAAGAGCAAGCCCTGATACTGGCATGAATACTGCAGAACAACTGCAGTCGATTCGCACGAGCGAAGATGTGCGCGCGGCATCTGTGGAGTTTCGCGGCGCTGCTCAGCGGCTCCGTGAGGAGATCAGTCGCGTGCTTGTCGGTCAAGAGCAGACGGTCACTTCGGTCTTGGTTGCGCTCTTTGCCAATGGTCATGTCCTGCTTGAAGGGGTACCGGGGCTTGGCAAGACGCTGCTCGTGCGCACGCTCGGCCAGGCACTTGGACTGGGCTTTTCCAGAGTCCAGTTCACGCCCGATCTCATGCCCGCCGACATCATTGGGACGCAGATTGTGATGGAGGATCCGCGCACTGGTCAGCGAGAGTTCACCTTTCGCCCAGGACCGCTTTTCACGCAGATTCTCCTCGCGGATGAGATCAACCGCGCGTCGCCCAAGAGTCAGTCTGCGCTCCTTGAGGCGATGCAGGAACGGTCGATCACGGTCGGCGGCATGACGCACACTCTGAAACAGCCATTCCTCGTGCTCGCAACACAGAACCCGATCGAGCAGGAGGGAACCTATCCGCTTCCCGAGGCTCAGCTCGATCGATTCCTGATCAAGGTGATCGTTCCGCCTGTGGAGCGTGAGGCACTGACTGAGATCGTCGAGCGAACAACGGGTGTTCCATCCGCGGCGACTGAAGTCAAGCCTGTTCTGACTGCGGAGCAGATCGCGTGGGCGCAGGGACTTGCGCGGCTTGTCGTTGTCGCGCCCCATGTGCAGGACTATGCAGTGCGGCTGACGCTTGCCACGCAGCCTGGTGGAGCGTTTTCCCCGCCCGAGTGCGAGCACCTGATCGCAGTCGGCTCAAGTCCCCGTGGAGCACAGGCCATCCTCTCCTGCGCGAAAGTCATGGCCTTGATGGGCGGTCGCACTGCGGTCAGCACTCAGGACATCGCTGCTGCAGCGCTGCCTGCACTTCGCCACCGCGTCGTGCGAAGTTTCGAGGCCGAGGCGGGTGGCATGACGACCGATGCCTTGGTGCAGCAGCTGATCCATGCGACGCCTGCCGAACTGCAGCCCGCAGGGGAGGCTGCGTGAGCGATCCCCGCACCGTCGATGAACTCCTTGATTCGCGTCTGATGGCGCACCTTGATCGACTCGATGTGGTGAGCAAGAAGATCTTTGCGGGCAAGATCCACGGGGAGCGCAGAAGTCGCCGTCGGGGGCAGTCCGTCGAGTTTGCCGACTTCCGAAACTACGCGCATGGCGATGATCTTCGATTCGTGGACTGGAACATCTATGCGCGTCTCGATCGACTCTTCTTGAAGATGTTCCTGGAGGAGGAAGACTTGTCGCTGGTGATTGCCGTCGATGCCAGTGCGTCTATGGACTTTGGAACGCCCAACAAGATGCAGTACGCACGTCGGCTCGCGATGGCACTTGGCTACATCGGGCTGGTCAACAACAATCGTGTCAGTCTCTTCTCATTTTCCGACGACCGCATCGAGCGGCTGACGGGGCTGCGCGGGCGTCGGCGAACTCGCGAGATGGGACAGTGGTTGCTCCAGCTGCAGCCGAGAGGTGAGGCGGATTTCACGGCGGCATGTCGCGCGATCGCGCTCGGTGGTCAGGGCCGCGGTGTGTTGCTTCTCATCAGTGATTTCCTCTTCTCCGATGGCTTCGAGAAGGGGCTACGTTCAGTCGCAGGACGCGGCTTCGATGTCTATGCGCTCCAGTTGCTTGCTCCCGACGAGATCGATCCCGCGCGTCATGGCCTGCTCGGTGACCTTCGGCTTGTCGACTCCGAGAGCGCGGCTGAGGTCGAGGTGACCGCCTCGAGCGCGGTGGTGCAGCAGTACCGCGATCGTCTCGATGCCCATGTCGCATCCCTTCGGGAGTATTGCGTTCGGCGAAGTATCGCCCACCAAGTCGTCGAGACATCGCTGCAGCTGGAAACGCTCTTGGTGGACTATTTGCGCAGGCGGGGGCTCCTCGCATGATGGTCGCACCACCACCGATCATTGCGGTCGACTGGATTGCGCCTGTCGCGGGAGCAGTGATCGCTGCGTCGACGATCCCGCCGCTGCTTGCGCTCTACTTTCTTCGTCTGCGCCGATCTCGGCGGGTTGTTGCCGCCACCATGCACTGGCGCAGGGCAGCCGAGGACGTTCGTGCGAATGCACCCTTCCAGCGTCTTCGGTTGTCGCTTCTCTTGCTGCTGCAGTTGTTGGCGCTTGGTTTGGTCGCACTCGCGATCGCACAACCGCAGGTCGATCTCGGTCTTGCGGGCGCCGAGAAGATTGCGCTTCTGATCGACCGATCTGGATCGATGGGCGCCATGGATGGGGCGGAGGCCACCACAAGACTGGACGATGCAAAGCGGCAGGCGATCGACCGCATTCGCGCACTTCACGGCGGCGGTCTCTTCGCAGGACCCGCTCCATCCATCATGGTGATCGCATTTGCCTCAGAGGCGATTGTGCTCTGCCCATTCACCGACAGTTCTGCCCAAGCCATCGCTGCGATCGAGTCGATCGAAGCGACCGACGAGTTGTCTGCGATCGGCGGAGGTGTGGAGTTGGCGCGCTCGTTCGCGGCGATTGGAGGTGAAGACGGCGCTGCGAGTACCTCGGTTCCTGCTGTCTTGGAGGTGTATTCGGATGGACGGATCGGTGATCTGGCTGGGCTCTCTCTCCGAGATGGCGAGCGTGTGATCTTCCACCGCATCGGTGGCGAGGACTCACCGAATGTCGGAATCGGAGCCGTTGCTGTCACGCGTCTGCCGGAAAGTCCGGGTGAAGTTCGGGTCTTTGTACGGGTCGTTTCCTGGCGCACGAGTCCGACCAAGACAGATCTCGAACTTCGTGTGGATGGGAGGCTTGTTGCGGTCACTCCATCGCCCGTCGATTTGGGCGCGGCAACGCAGGATGCCGACACTGGGGCGCTGCTTCCTGGGCAGACGCAGGCAGTCTTCCCTGGCGTGCAGGTTCCTGCAGGTGCGGTGGTGGAAGTCCGTGTGACGGCGGACGATTTGCTGGCTGCCGACAACGCGGCACGAGTGGTGGCGCCACGTCTTGGCGGGCTGAAGATTGCCCTTGTCGGTCGTGGTTCCTTCGTGCTTCGATCCGTCATTCAAGGAATGTCGCCCGCATCGTTCGAGACCTTCACGCCAGAGGCATGGAATGCTCGTGTAGCAAAAGACCCATTGGCTCCCGACGCATTCGATGTCGTGGTGCTTGAACAGGTCACGGTGCAATCGATGGCTCGCGGCCGCTATCTGATGTTTGGCTCGGCACCGGTGGGTACATCGATTGTTCCATTTGGCACGAAGGAGCAAGTGGTACCGCGCAGCATCCGTAGCGAGCATCCGCTGATGCAGTATGTCAATCTCGATGACCTCTTTGTGGCATCGATGACTGCCGTTGCACCCGGCAGCGACAGCGATGTCGTGGTCGAAGCAAGCGAAGGTCCGATGATCCTGACGCTCAGCCGGGGGCCGCTCACGCTTGTCTATGTTCCCTTTGATCCCATCGATACGGAGTGGCCGTTCCAGCGCAGCTTTGTGAACTTCACTGCAAACGCGCTGGCATGGCTCGCTGCGGGTGGTCTCCCTGCGGCGGACGAGCCGCTCAGGCCAGGCGACGTCGCCGCGGGACGACTGCCCGCGGGTGCGCAGTCGCCGCGTGCTCAGTTTTCATCCGGAACGACTGCGCCACTCTCGCTGCTCGAGGGTGGTCGCTTCACGCTCGGACCGCTCCGGCGTGCCGGTACAGCCACCATCGCATGGCAAGGCGGATCGCAGACTGGCCTATCAACATCGATCGCCTATGCGGTGAACATGGACTGCCAGGCGGAAGGTCGCCTCGACACGGCGTTGGAACTGCAGTTAGCAACCAACAGTGTCGCGGCGCAACCGAGTCGTGCGGCATCGCAGTCGGTGTGGCAGTGGTTGCTGCTCGCAGCCGCTCTCGTGCTGCTGCTCGAGTGGTGGGTCTGGCTGCGGCGGACCTGATGGTGATCAGGCGACCGGCTTGGCAACAGCGATCGAAGCCAGCACTTCGTCATCGATACCCAGATACTCGCGCATGTGCTGGTCGTAAATCTCCTGATCCTTGTCGCGCGAGAAGTCGAGGCGCATCTCGTTGATCACCTTCGTGCCTTGACCGATCCAATTCCGCCATGTTTCTGCGGAGATGTTCTCGCCGATCCATGCCCCGACAGGACCCTTGAAGGGCGCTGACGCAAGCCGCGTTCCTGGTTGACCTGTTCGCCTGCAGACAAAACTCCCATCCACGGTCGCGGCGGGGCGCACGGCGCGTTCAATCCGTGGTGGCTCGCGACCAATCGATTCAAGCGCCTTTGCAATCGCCTGTTCGACCATTCTGTCCCCACGTTCTGCTGCAAGCGTGTAGCCGCGCTCAAGCGTCACAACCGCCTGATCGGCCCAGCCGGCACCGATCTGCGCCTGTCCGCAGAGCTGATACGCCTTGCTCATGCCTGGGCTCAACTCGATTACACGCTGCAAGCTGCGTGCGGCTTCCGCGTGCCGCCCTGCCTGCAGCAGCGCGTTACCGAGGCTGAAATGGGCCATCTCGTTGGTTGGATCGGCCGACGCCATTTTCTCAAACTGCGCAATGCGCTCTGGAGTACTCATGTCAGATCATTGTAGATGTGTTACAACCATGGAGTGATCGCACCGCCGCTCTCGACGATTCTTGCTGGCGTTCCACTCCAGACCCCGCTTGTTGCCGCCGCGGGGACTGCCGGCACCGTCGATGAACTGGGCGATGTCATCGATCTGCGCTTGCTTGGCGCATTGACCACCAAGAGCATCACGCATGAGGCGCGAGACGGTAACGCGCCTTGGCGGATTATTCCGACGCGCGGGGGGATGCTGAATGCGATTGGACTGGCCAACAAGGGCCTGACGCGCTTCCTTGAAGAGGAACTGCCCCGCGTGCGCGCACTTCCATGCAAGGTCTTTGCATCCGTAGCCGGGCATAGCGAAGCGGACTACGTGGCAGTCGCGGGAGCTCTCGACGACACAGGCGAGTTTCCAATCATCGAATTGAATCTCTCCTGTCCGAATACGGGGACGGGACGCCACTTTGGATCGGATGCGTCTTCTGTACGAGGGATTCTGAACGCCGTTCGCCCCACAGTAAAACGCGGCAAACTCTTCGTGAAACTCGCGCCAGATCTTGCTGACCCGGTCGCGACCTGTGCGGCTGCAATCGATGGTGGCGCACAAGGACTGACACTGTGCAACACCATGCCGGCACTCGCGATCGATGTGCGAACGCGTCGGCCACGTCTCTCGCGCGGCAGCGGTGGATTGTCGGGACCGGCCATTCATCCCATCGCGGTTCGGGTCATCCACGAGGTGTACCGAGGAGTCGCACGAGATGCCCGCGTTCCGATCATCGGCACGGGCGGAGTTGTGCACTGGGAAGACGCGGCTGAACTGTTGCTTGCAGGGGCAACAGCGGTGGGGATCGGAACGCTGCTCTTCATCGATCACAGGGCGGTGCGGCGGATCGTGCGTGGCCTCGAGCGTTGGTGTGATGAGCAGGGGGTAACGGCTCTCGGAGAACTCGTTGGTGCGGTGCAGACATGAGTGCGCGTCTTGGCGCGGCCGAACGCGCGCGCTTCGATGCGCTTCTCGAGCGCGTCCTCGCACAGCTACCCCCGCGCATTGTGGCGATGCTTGATGAGTCCCCGCTGGTGGTTGATGATGCGGCATCCCGCGAACTCTTGCAGGGGATGGGCATGAATCCGAATGAGGACGACCTGTGCGGGCTTCACACTGGGGTGGCACAGACTGAACGAAGCGTGCTCGACTCTGGACAACTGCCAGACACGATTCAGCTCTTCCGACGCGGCATTATTGATGAGGCGGGTGGCTGGGATGTGTGGACGGATGAGGCAGGAAATCCTTGCGGTGGCGAGGAGGCTGTCGCGCGCGAGATTCGCATCACGCTGCTCCATGAAATCGGCCATCACTTCGGACTGGAGGAGGATGACCTCCGGCGCCTCGGTTACGAGTGAGCTGTCGCGACCTGAGGCAGGAACAGAATGCGCTGACAGGACGTGCATGTCACAGCCACATTCGGGTTCGATACGAGCAACGCGTACTTCTCGGCCGGCAGTTCCATGTTGCATGCGCCACAGACATACTCCCGTCGACGCATGTCGATCGTCACCAGCTCTGCCATGGCTTCGCCGTCGTAGAGATCGGCTGCGCGGGTAAACGCCTCCAATTCACTGCGTGGAACACGTGAAGCAGCCGCGATCCGCTCCTGCTCGAGCGATGCGAGGCGGTCAGCTACCTCCGCTCGGCAGGTTTCAAACTCCGCATTGGCGACATCGATGATCTTCGCCCGTTCCGTGGCCTGCTGCTCGATGTCGACGAGTTTGGTCTGCAACTCTTCCGCCTTTTGCATCTGGGCGAGGGCCAGTTCATCGATCTCGTCTCGCTTCGTCTGCAGGGTCTTCATCTCCGCGAGGATCGCCGAGTACTGGCGCGGATTGGTGCTTGCATTCAATTGCTGACGAAGCGACTCGATTCTCGCGTCCACGGAGCCACTTTCCGCCTCGTGATTGGCCGCGGATGACTGATGGTGGCGAATCTGCGTTCGCACTTCATCCATACGCGTCTGGAGTTGAGCGCCTTGACGTTCTTGAATCGTCCTGTGCCGCTGAGCCCCTTCAAGGCGTGAGCGGAGTGCGCGTGCCTGACTGTCCACATGGTGGAGGCTGACGAGGTCGGCAATCAAAGTCATGGATCTGCAAGGGTAGCAGGAAGGCCCCTCAGGCCAATCGGTAAAAACGGGCATCAGCGGGCAAGCAACCACCACGCCAAGGGACCCGCCAAGAGCAGGGAGTCAAAGACGTCGTAGAGGCCACCCATGCCAGGCAGCAGGCGTCCCGAGTCCTTCATGCCAGCACCCCGTTTCAGCAGGCTCTCAAGCAAATCTCCGAGAGTTCCAATCATCCCCAGCAAGACAGCGATCCAGGCGCAACGGATTGGATCTACCGCCTCAATGCCAGCGCGTGCAGCCGCATCGCTTGCGCTGATCAGACCTGCCGAGTATCCAACCATTGCAGAGAGAACCACACCGCCGGCGAAGCCTTCCCACGTTTTCCCTGGGCTGAGCCACGGGCACATCTTGTTCCGACCGATCGCAACGCCTGTGAAGTAGGCGCCAATGTCCGCACTCTTGACACACAGGATCGCAGCCGCGAGGGTCCATGGATCCGTATCACGCCGCAGCAGCAGCCAGAATCCAAGCGGCACACCGATCAGCGCAAACCCAAGCAGTACGCCTCCACTGGCGCGTGAAAATCCATCGTTGTGACGACTGATCACCTGCAGCAGGCCTGCGAGACATGCGGCAGCAAAGGGTGCTGTCAAGGCTGCTGGTGCAGCGATGGACGGCGGTAGAGCGCCCGAAGTAGCGAGAACAAGCATTGTTCCACCTGCCATGGCGATCCAGTGCAACAGCGGGCGCCGGGCCTCGCCGCGCGGCGTCACCATCGATGAAAACTCGAGGGCCAAGAGTGGTGTGAACAGCAGCAGGCTGACGAGCGCCAAGACAACACCAGGACCGAAAGTCAGATCACCAATCGGCACAGACGGAAACAATGCATCCATCGTCGCAAGTCCGAGCAGCGCTGCGATGAGCAGCAGCCCCACGATGATTCGTGTCAGCATGGCAGGGGAGCATAGGTGTTTCTCGCGTCGGTCCTGTGCGGTGTGCTTGGGAGCCGTTAGGATTGCGGCGTGACCAGCGAGACACAAGCGGTGGGGGAAGTGGTCGCTCCTGCTGTCCGACGCGCCTTCGATCCGAAGCATCCGATGGTGGTCGTCGTGACCGTGGTCTGTGCGCTGTTGTGTCTCGTTGATACGGGACTCATCGTGCTGGTATCCGTTGTGGCAGGGCCGTGGGACACGCTTGAAGATCCGCCGCGCGCGCTCGAGGTCGTGCAGCGGCTCGACGCCGCCCTGATTCGTGATCAGATCGCCTCTGGACTTCAGCCGCTCTCGCCCGATGACGTTGCTTCGGTCCGTGAAGACGCCGCGATGCAGTGGAACGAGCTTCGCGATGAGGCGATCGAACTTGAGATCATTGACGATCCATCAATAATCGATGAGATTCGAGACACAACGCTGACCGCTTTTGACCCTTCCGTCAGTGCGCCCGTCGTCCCCACTCCGTGGCGCATTCTGCTTGGGCTTACCAACGCGAGTGTCTGGGTCCTTCCAATCATGGCGCTGGTGTGGCTCTTGTGGCGACGCACTGAGTTGATTCGTCCTTGCCGATCAGGGCTATCGCTGCCGATTGCCGATGGTGCCAGTGGCATCTCAGCAGCCATCATCGTGATGGGCAGCCTCAGTGCGTGGACACTGCTGCTTGGCACTGTTGTGCAGTGGATACCGATTCCGATTGCTTCGTACTTATCCGCGAGCGCTCTCCTGATTTGGATCATGCCAACAATGTCCCTCATGTGGCTATGCGCTGCAAGGAGAAACAACGGCCTGTTGTCCTCGCTTGGACTGTCCGCTCCTGTGTCAATGACACATGTGCTTCCGTGTGTTGGCGCCGTGCTATTTCTGCTCGGTGCGCAGGAGATCATCCTCCTGGTGATCGGCTCCATATTGCCCGATCTATTCTCCGTGGGTGCATGGTGGGAGGGGTTCGATGAGATCATTGCATTTGGTCCACGATCGCTCGCGTTCGTGGACACCCTTGATGCGGTTGTTGGTGCGCCAGTCGTCGAGGAGATCATCTTCCGTGGACTTCTCTTTGGGGCTCTCTTCCGAGTGATGGGCTTCCCCGCTGCAGCCATCATGTCAAGTGTGGTGTTTGCTGCTGTGCACGGCTATGGACTTGAGGGGACGGTCGCTGTTACGGTGACCGGATCGCTGCTGTGCTGGGTTTACTGGAGAACGGGCAGACTTTGGACTGCAATACTCGCGCACGGCGTTCACAACGCGCTGGTGACGCTGCCGATGTGGGCTGTACGAGCGATGGTCGACGCGGGCAACTGATGCGCCCCGCCGCGCTCCATCACCGCGCGGAAATCGCTTCGCGAATCGGCAGGACAAGGTGGGGGATGGCACGCTCGTCAGCGAGCCGCTCCGCATGACCGCACAGCATGGCGAATATGCCGGGCAGTTCTTCCAGTGAGCCGAGCGGACCGTTTCGGCGGACTGTGAGGTAGACGCTGATCGGCTCCGGGAATCCGACCCGCGCGCCGTCCGCGCTGCGCGGACGGGTTTTCACCTCAAAAGTCGCCATCAGGTTCCCGGATGGTGAGAGCGACATGCCGAGGAAAGGTTGTACATCCACAGGTCTTTCCATTTCGCCGTCGAGCAGGCGTGCGAGCGGGGAGTGTGCGAGCAGGGCATCGAACACAACGCTGTCTCGTGGCTGATCCGTTTCCAAGTCAAAGCCAAATGTCAGATCGATGTGCTCGATATCGAGCGGACTGATGGACAAAAACCACGGCGCCGTCTCCAGCACTGCGCGGTGAATGCGGTAAGCATCTTGGAGTGATGGCGGGCTTGCGTGCCCACTCCGAATCGATGTGCGCCGAAGCGAGACCCAGAGGAAATCATCGCGCTCCTCATCGCTTTCGAGAGCCACCTCATCTTCATTCCGCCGAACGCGCGTGAGCATCGGGAAAGACTTTCGAAGCCGGTCAAAAAGCTCCAGCGTTGGTTCGCGCGTCTCCGGCAGATCCATCTTGAGCGCAATGCGCTGATTGACACAAAAGTCGTTGCACAGTTCCGTCGGCTCGTCCACCCCCGCAGACTATCGCGAGAGGCGGAACGCGAAGGAATCATCGACAGGCAATCCACGAGGCCACGGATTGCCACTCACGGAGGTTCGCAAGAAGAAGATCTGGCTTGTGTTCAGCCAATTCCGCCTCTGAATGGATCCCTGTGGCTACGGCGATCACCTGACAGCCATTGTGGCGGGCACAGTCGATGTCGTGTGGCGTGTCACCGATCACGATGACGCGCTCTGCAGACAGACGGCTGCCACGCACTGCTCCATGGCGATCCATAGCCACTCGCGGAAGATCGCGGCGGTGCTCGCCGTCGTCCGCCCACGCGTTGAAACGGAAAGTCTCGGGTGCGAAACCTGCCTTTGCAATCTTGAGTGTTCCGGTGTGCTCGTAGTTGCCGGTGACAATTCCCAAATCAATCCCTTCCATTGCGTGCAGTGCGTCCACAAGCGCATGTGTTCCTGGTAGCGCATCTGATCGGCACGTTCCTGCGAAGCCGCGCTGCAAATGTTCACCGTAGACACGGCGGAAAGGCCCATGCAGATCAGTGGTCGGCTCGATGTTGTGGCGGCGCATGAATTCGCGCCAGATGAGCGTATCGAGGCGACCAGAGACCTCGATCCCTGCGAAGGAGAAGACGCGCCCAGGGAACAGCTCGTGAGCTGCCGACAGCATCGCACGGATACCAGCGCCTTCCGTTTTCAGGAGGGTGGCATCGATGTCAAAAAGAACGAGCACGGAATCAGTCTCTTGGAAAGCGGGTGGGTGAGGTAGGCGAGGCGTGCATGAATCGGATCGACAGTGAGCTTGCGCCACGACAACTTAGGCGGGCACCCCCACAGCAGCAACGACTTTCGCCGCCGCATCCGCCAGATCCGAAGCGGGCTGCATGGACGGAATCCGTGAGCGCGCCTCCTCAAGAATTGCGCGCGCCTCCTGCACATTTGTGCCCTCGAGGCGAACCACGAGCGGTACATCGAAGCCAATTGTCGATGCTGCGCCGACGATGGCGCGCGCGATGCGATCACACTGCATGATGCCACCAAAAATGTTCACGAGCACGCCCTTCACACGACCGTCGCTCAGGATGATCCGAAATGCCTCGGTCACTGCTTCCTCGCTCGCGCTGCCGCCAACATCGAGAAAATTCGCCGGCTCGCCGCCGTGCAACTTGATGATGTCCATGGTGCTCATCGCCAGCCCCGCACCATTGACAAGACAGCCGATGTTGCCATCGAGCGCCACGTAGGAGAGCCCGAACGACTGCGCGCGGAGTTCGGCTACGTTCTCCTCGGCAGGATCGTGCAGCGCCTCGATCTCCGGGTGCCGAAACAGTGCGTTGTCATCGAAGGCGAACTTGGCATCGATCGCTATCACCTGTCCATCCGGATGCGCGCTGCTCGGCGGCGTCAGCACCAAAGGATTCACTTCCACCAGACTCGCGTCGAGTTTCTGCTGCAGGCTGCTCAGCCGCGTCAGTACCGTCGCCGCCTGCGAGGCCGCCTTCCCATGGAAGCCCAGCGCCATCGCCACGCGCCGCGCCTGAAAGGGGAGCAGTCCGGCCAGCGGATCAAGCGGAACGCGGACAATCGCATCGGGGCGTTCTTCGGCAACCCGTTCGATCTCAACGCCGCCCTCGGCACTCGCAATCAGCGTGTTGGTTCGGCGCTCGCGGTCCACGAGCACAGCGGCGTAGTACTCGTGCGCGATGTCCACCGCATCCGCCACAAGCAAGCGCTTCACCTCGAGTCCCTCGGCTGGAGTCTGTGGGCTGTGCATGCGGTTACCGAGCATGAACCGTGCCGCGGCAACCACATCGTCGATGGAACGGACCACCTTCACGAACCCAGCCTTGCCTCGTCCGCCCGCGTGCACCTGCGCCTTCACCACAGCCTGCGTCGACCCGCTTGTAAAGAGTTCACGCGCAGCGGCCAGTGCCTCGTCAGGCGTCTGCACCATGCGCCCCTTTGGAACGGGGATGCCCGCATCCGAAAGCAACTGCCGCGCCTGATACTCGTGGATTTTCATGGGGCCGCGCAGTCTAGCGGCGGCGGACTCCGCAGCATCGACACGATGCTTCGCATCCCAAGGCCCGAACAACGGACAGGGCGGGATTCGAACCCGCGATAGGGATTGAAGTCCCTATACCGGTTTAGCAAACCGACGCCTTCAGCCACTCGGCCACCTGTCCAGCGCAGCGCGAGTGTAGCAGTGCTTCCGTCATGGTCAGGCTCGGCACGCGATCGCGCTCGTCATGCGCGCTGGGTTCGATGGATCGCGGCGATAGCTCGGGAAACGAAGATCGCCGATGGTGCACGGAGCAGTGCTCTCGACCGACTCCGCAGGCACGCCGGCTCGCAGCAGAAGCATGCAAGCCGCCTTCCCACAGTCCGCGAAGGCGTGCCCAGGTCGGGTCTCCGCCGGCACACGGATCGCACTGGAAAGCCCACGGGCTGCGAAGGCATCCATGACGTCCACACCAACTTCGTACCGAACGCCAGACGCGCACGGTCCGATGGCCGCCACCATGCGGGTTGGTTGGGCGCCGTAGTCAGACACCATGCCGTGGATCGTTGCCCCAATCACATCAGCCGCTAGCCCTCGCCATCCAGCGTGAATGGCTGCAACGCATCCAGATGCAAGGCACGCCACCAATACAGGGCAGCAGTCTGCGGT
>VGYQ01000045.1 GCA_016872915.1 Planctomycetota bacterium
GCCACATCCGATTCAGCGACCCCCGCGCTCTGCGTGATGAGATCCACCCCTTGCAGCAACTGATCCGTGCGCGCGGCACTGATCGCCTCCGCGCCCTTCTGAATGCGCACGAGGCAGTCCTCCATCGCATGCGCCAGTTTCACAAGCGCATCAAAGCCAACGATTCGCGCGGCGCCCTTCACGCTGTGCGCCGCGCGCATCAACGGCTCCACGAGCGACGGATCGCTCGCACTCTCGAGCGACACGAGACCATCACTGAGCGCGCGACCATGCTGTTCCGCTTCCTGTCGATACAGGTCGAACATGCTGAAGCCGCCCAGACTCATGAACGCACCACTCCTTCACAGGCTGTGAGCAGCGCGTCGACATCCACCATGCCCGCCGGACCATGTTCCGTCGGCACGAGTCCCGATGTGAAACCTGCATGCGGAGCAGATACCGTCACAGGTGCGACTGAAAGTTCATCCGCGTTGACGGCGAGAGTGCCGGGCACCTCATCCACTTCGAATGCCCATGCGGACCCGCGTTCGCCGAGCACCACCATCCGCGACTTCACGCCACCCGCAGGACTCCACTCGAATCCGCACACCGAGGCGAAGTCGATTACCGCAGCAATCTCCCCTTCGATGTTCGCGAGTCCACGAAGCGCGCGATGCGCGCGATGCGGAACGCGGTGCGGCGCGACTGCCGCCGTGACGCGCAGGACACGAGCCGCAGGGAACGCGATCCACGACGATCCGATCCGCGCAAGCACGACATGCACATCCTGCTTGCGCTGCATCTCCACGGGACGTGCGAATGCATCGGATTGCGCCTGAAGCGTCTGCGCATCAATCGGACGCGGCGTTCGAGAGGGCTCGCTCATCGGGAGTCGCCTCCTCGCAGTGCGATGCGCTTCGCCCGCACGCGCAGTTGCGCGGCCATTGACTGGCGACCGCCCTTCTCGTGCAGATCGGCCAGCGCCAACATCGCCAGGTCATGCTGCGGCGCGAGAAACACTACTTCGCCGAACAGGCGCTGCGCTTCCTGTCCGTCACCTGCGGTGAGACGCTCCTCGGCCAGGCGGAACAGTTCATCAACCCGCCTCCGAAGCTGCAGCTCCTGCTCGAGGTCCGCTTCCGACGGCGGCGCATCGACCGAAGGTGGCTGCGGAACCGCCGCAGTCCTGCGTGGCGCGGTCGGCGGGCGCCTGGCCCAGGCGCCCGCCGTTGTCGCGCGTGATCTGGCAACCGCAACCGTCGTTGAGGGCGCATGGTTCAGCGGCGGCAGTTCCGGGCGTTGCCACGCGAACGCATCGGCGATGGCGCTGCGTTCCCACCCGCTGCCGAGCATGGCAGTCTCCGCGTGGCCCAAGAACACGAGCCCACCCACAGGAACGCTCCCCACCATGGCCTGCACCACGCGCGTGCGCGCAGCCGAGTCGAGGTACATCAGCATGTTGCGACAGAAGATCACATCGAACGACCGCTCCGCGAGAAACGCCACGAGATCGTCGATGCTGCTGATGCGATGAAAACGCACTGCCGCACGGGTACGTTCGTGGACAGTGACGGTACCCGCTCGCTGCACAATCCACGGTTCCGCCCACGTCGGGATCGCGCCACGCTGCGGGAGTGCCCCAGACCAGTCGGCGGCGCGCGCTGCAGCGAGTGCCGCGGGATTTCGGTCGACCGCGTCCACACTGATCTCCGATTCCGTGCCAAGCGCGGACAGTGCCGTGGCTGCCATGCAGAATGGTTCCTGCCCCGTGGCGCAGCCAATGCTCGCCATGCGAATGGCGCGACCGCGTGCCAGGCACGCATCACGCAGCGTCTCAAAGCTCGCGGGATAGCGGAACAGCCACGTCTCGGGAACGGCGACCTGCGCGGCCAGCAGTTCGAGGGCATCTTCATCGCGGCGCACTCGGTCGGCGAGCGATTCCAGAGAGACTTCGCCAAGCGTTCGGCGAAGCTGTTCGCAAATCACCTCGAAGGCGTTCCCTGTGCACAGGTGCCCATCGAATGCCGCACGCTGGCGAAGCAGATCGGCAAGGACCGCCGTCATGCCGCGGGTGCCTCGCGTGTGAGCGCAATCCACTCCGGGTGTTGGCGCAGCGAGTCGAGATGCAACACCTGCACACTGCCATTGCCGAGTGGATGCAGTGATCCAAGCCAAGCATGCTCGGCCAACTTCAGTCCAGGGTGAACACCCGCGCCGTCCAATCGCACCAAATCCTCCACCGCATCGACTTCGATCAGGAATGCCTGCGATGGATCATCGGATCCATGAAGGAGCAGCGTGCGCGAAAGCGTGGTCGGCGCCGTCAACGGCATGCCAAGAAGCGCAGCCGCATGCACGAGAGGCATCCACTGCCCACGCGCACACGCGAAACCGCGGCACCATGCTGGTGCGCCTGGCAGTGCGCGTGCGGCGACTGCGGGACCGACTTCACGAACATCGGTGGCAGCAACCGCGAAGCGTGAGCCACCGATCATCACGCAAAGGTGGCGCATGCTCGCCTCACTTTCGGAGTTTGAACGCCTCAACGGCAGTCTTCAACTCGCCCATGGCCTCGAGCAGGCGGTCGGACGCGCGCGATGACTCCTCCGCTGCAAGCAGCGTCTCGCGGGCGGTGCCAGCCAGACTTCCCATCGCATCGGAAATCTGCCTTGCACCATCACTTTGGTTGCGCATGCCCGTGTTCACATCGGCGAACTGCGATGAACCCGCATCGACCTGTTCGATGATCTGTCCGAGTTGCGAACCGATCGTGCCCACATCCGTCACGCCGCGACGCACCTGTTCCGCGAAGCGGTCCATCTCCATCACACCCGTGCTGACGGCACTCTGCATCTGGCGCACCGTCTGTTCGATGTCGAGCGTGGCGGCCGCAGTCTGGTCGGCAAGACGACGAATCTCCCGAGCAACGACGAGGAATCCGACACCATGCTCGCCAGCTTTCTCGGCCTCGATCGCAGCATTCACACTGAGCAGATTCGTCTGATCTGCAACCTTGGTGATCGTCACGACCACGCTGTTGATGGTCGCCGCCTTCTCGCTGATGGCCGACAGCCGCGCCGCGATGCCCGTCGTGGACTCGTCGAGCCTCTGCATCGTGGCGCCCATGCCATCCAAGCTTGTTCGGCCACTTTGCGCGAGTTCCGCAGCGCGCGCAGCGCTCGCGGCAACGCGTTCCATGGCCTTGCCCAACTCATTGCTCGTCGCGGCGATCTGCTTTGCCGCCGCTGCAACCTGCGTCGTACTCGCACTGAGCCCATGCGCGCCGCGCTCCTGCTGACGAGCCGTGGCCGTCAATTCCGTCGCGGTGGAATTGATGTTGATGGTGGCCTGCTTGACCTTGGTAATGAGCGCTTCCATCCCCGCGTGCATCGATCCAAGCGCAGAGAGAAGATGCGACGCCTCGTCGCTTCCCGACACAGGCGGGGCCCCAGCGGAAAGATCGCCACCCGCCATCCGCTTGGCTGCCTCCGTTGCAGTACCCACTCGATTCCCGATCGAACGCGTGGGAACGATCAGCAGCGCAGCGAGCACGCACACACCAATCGCGGCTGCGGAGGCCTGATAGAAGAGCCGCTCGTTCGCGGCAGCAAGTGCATCGCTGCGAAACTCGCGGACCACCACATCCCATCGGTTCCCATCGGGCAGGCGGAGTGTCTTGCGCGCCCACAGGCAGGCAGCATTCTGCATGGGGTCGTCCGCATCGAAGCTCGCGATCTCATCGCCGCCACCTGCCATGAAACGCGCGAAGATTTCTTTGTACGGCGTTTCATTGACTGCCTTCGTACGCAGCATCCCCTCCACGGCATCCTCGGCTGCGTCCTTGGGATCGGTCGATGCCGTCACGAACGCGCGGGGCTTCTCTAGTCCCTTGACCTGACTTCCGCTGCTGATCACAAATGCATCGATCCCATTCTCTTCACAGATATCACGCACCTTCTTTGAGATATCGCGCAGCGCTCGGTCACACCCCGCAACGCCGACAAATGTGCCATCGACGACGATCGGCGCCACCGTTTCAATCATGGCCTGACCGTCGTAGACATAGGGCTCCGTGATCAGCGGCTGTGTCTTCCGAGTCGACCGCCAGATCTCGCGGATTCCAGCGAAGAAGAGGCTGGTCTCGAGATCGACTGTCGCCTTCACCGAGAGGGCGTTTCCGCGCTTCCAATCCAGGAACGCATACGGGACAAACTGCCCAGAATTGGGCTGCTGGCAATTTTCCATCGGCCGTGCCGCATAGTGCGCGTCCAATCCATCGGCGTTGACCTCGTAATCAAAGTAGACGCCGATACTCCAGGGATTCTCAAGAACCAACGCCTTCATCGCGTCGAGCGTCTTCTCGCGGTCGCCCACCTCCGGTTTCCAGCGCGATGCCTTCTGTGTGGCCATCGTGCTCACAAGAACGCATGCCATGCGATTCTGAACATCCAACTCCGCAGCGATCTGACCCGCGACTTGGCGCAGGGTGTTCCGAGTCATGTCCACCGAGTCGGTGTGATTCTTGTAGATGCCAAATCCCGCGACCAGTCCGAGGATCAGCACCGCCGGAAGGACTCCGAGATAGGTGATCCGAAACACAAGACGCTGACGAAATGGTGTTGTGCTCGAGCCCATGTGTGTCTCTGAGGAGGTGATCATGCGGTGACGTAGAAAGCCGGCCATCATCGCACACGGCACGCTGTCCGCCAAACGATGACACTCTGGTGGCGCGGCGCACCACTTTGCGCTTCTACCAATCGGATGCGCAGGACATCCACGGCGAAAAAAACTCCCCACGCACCCTTTGGTGCACGAGGTGTCGGATAATCGCGTCAGGGGCGAGGGCGAAACCGCAATCAGATTATTTGGACTTAATCAGGAAATCTTCCTTGCGCTTGCCGCCCTTCAGTTCAGCTGCGAGCCAACGCGGCGTCTTGCCGCGCCCCGACCACGTCTCCTTCGACTTCGGATGACGGTACTTCGGCTTCACCTTCAGACGACCATCGTTGGGGGAGAGCGTGCTCTTGCCCGCATTCTTCTGTTTCGACCCTCCGGCCGCAGAGGAACCGCTGAGGTGAGCGATGGAGATGCCGTGCTGTTTCATCAGTCGTTGAACCCGCTCGACGCCCCGGGAGAGACGCCGCTGTTCGGCTCGCTTTGCCTGCTCTGCCTTTCGAGTCAGCTCACGGACCTTCGACATAATAGTTTCATAGGTGGTTGTCATAAACCAAAGTATACAACATCTGGTCAGTGCTTCCATGTTCTGCCAATGAACAATGCACCATTCCTTCCGAAAACTATGTCTCGCACCGCTGCAGCCCTCCGCGTCGGGCTGATTGCGGGCAGCTTCGTGATGGCGCGCACTCTCCCTGCAACTCCCGCGTGGTGCGCGTTCCTTGATCTGACGGGCGCCATTGAGGAACAGATCGGCGACCTATACGAGAAGAAACTGTACCCGCTTGGCATCTAAGGCCATGCCACCGCGCAGGATTCCATGATTATCAGTTTGTACCCCGGTGTTGACGAGGCTGTACTTGCAGGTGCAATCGCGGCTGCCGTGGCCGGCGTTGGTCGCGTGCTCAACATCGTTCGTGACAAAGGCTGGAGGTCACTTGATGAAAGCCGAATCACCGACGAAGCCGCCCGTGCGGCGGATCCCGGGCGCGTTGAGGGAGCTGCCGGGCATGTACGGACAGATGCAGCGCACAGTGCAGCGCTTCCAAGATCTGCCGCTCATTCCAAGCAGCGCAATCGTGCGCTGCGGCGGTATGCCTCATCTGTTTCGCGTCGAGGGAAGCACCGCACGACTCTGCTCTATCACGACCGAGGTTGATGATGGAACGCTTGTGAGCGTTGCATGGACAGAGCAGGTGGATGGTGTGAAGACGCGTCGGCCGCTGCGCACCGACGAGCGGATCGTCGTCAGCAACCAAGGTGAACTCGAGAACTGCTCCGTGATCGAAGCGATGGTCATGCCCGCGAGGTGAATCGCGCCCGTTCAACTGAGGGACATGTGCGCCCAGCGGCATCGAGCCAACTCAAACACAAGATGCGCACAACTTTTGCCGATGTTGCCTTGCATTCGTTCCACCTGGTGGCATACTGTCGACCAATGGACGGTACACGCAGACTTCTCGCAAGCTGCCTGCTTGTCGCAGTGGCGGCTTTCACTGCCTCGGGAGATTGGCCGCACCTTGGTGGCAACTCGATGGTCAACGGGCTCGTTCCACATACGGGGCCGCAGTCCGCGGCGCTCGTCTGGCAGCGCACCAACATCCCGACACTGATTTCATGGAGTCCGGCAGTTTCGGGCGATCGGATCTTTTGGGTCCGCCAGACGCAGGCCTCGAACCCAGTCACTGGCCCTGGCGACTCGGTGGTGTACTGCATCAGTCTCGTGACAGGCGCCACCCTGTGGACGTTTGACTGTCCATTTCAAACAGGCGACTGGACCACAGTCGTGTACGGCGCGCGCGGCGACCGCGTTTATGTGGGGCGCGGTGGCAATGGCAGCTCGTCTTCCGCTCCCGTGTATTGCCTCGACGCAGCGAATGGCAACGTCGTGTGGATCTCGGATGCTGAAGTTAGTGCAGGCAGTTACGACGGCATGGTCTTCCTCGAGAATGGCGATCCGATCTTCGCGGGCAACACTCAGATGCGCCGACTCAATGCGGCAAACGGCACGACCGTGTGGTTTACCGCGCGCACATGCAGCGTGAGCGGGAACTGCGGACCAGCGCGCGACGGCGATGCGATCTACCTCGACGAGGCGGGGCCCGGCGGCCAACGCATTTCCCGCTTCAGCGCCTCCTCGGGACAGCGGTTGTATAGCGGCCCAGTGATGCCGGGCTTCCTCTGCCAGAACTCGCCGTTCTGCGCGCCGGGAGGTCTGGTTTTCTATCTGCGCACGAGCAATTCTGGGCCATTGGATCAGCTGTTTGCCTTCCGAGACACGGGCACCGCGATCGAGCTGTTGTGGAACGTCCCCGCTGGGCATGAAGCGGGCGGTCGACATGCGATCACGCCCGACGGCGGCGTGACCATGATGTCGTTCGATGGCAAGCTGCAGGTGCGGGACCAGCTCACGGGGGCACTCCGAGCGGAGTCCGCGACTTCCGTGCGCGCTTCGCATCCATTCACATCATCGCTCACCGTCGTCGATGCGCAGGGACGCATCTTCCACAACAACTCGCATGGCGCAGGTGGCTTCACCGCAGACATCCGCGTGTTCAACCCCGCGATGCAACAGCAGTGGTCGCTTGAGATTGCAGGCGTGAGTCAAGGTGGTCCGGTCCTCACGGCCAACGGCAGCCTCGTCGTGTCGGGTACGGGAGCGCTTCAGCGCTACTGGACGCCATCCTGCGCCACGGGCGATCTGAACTGCGATGGCTTTGTGAACGGCACCGATCTCAGTTTGCTGCTTGCCGCGTGGGGAAGTAGCGGACCGAGCGATCTGAATGGCGATGGCGTGGTCAGCGGCACGGATCTAACGATCTTGCTCGGCCGCTGGGGGTGAGTCCGTGCGAGGCCGCGCGGAAGGCGGGCCCTCCGCGCTCGACCTTGCGAGGGGTCGATGCCGTGGTGCACCGCACCGGTGTCGACAGCGAGCGGGATTCGCTTCTTCTCTCCCCTGCGGGTCACGCCCTCGTACGAGACATCATCGATGCCGTGCTCTTCGTGTTCTGCCTCGCCGGCGGCGTCGGCTTGCCCACGTTCCGGCGTTTCCTCCAGCTTGCAAAGCTCGACGGTTACGTGGCTTCTTCGCATGCCATCCTGCATGAGAGGCTTGCCACTCTCGAAGCGGCCTACAACAGGGAGTGCGACGCGGAGCGTGCGCTCCTCGCCGCCGGCATGGAGGAGTCCGCTCCCGTCGTCGTCGGTCTTGACGACACGTTCTTCGGCTCCCGCACCTGCCTTGATTGGTGTGCCAGCGTTTCTGTAATTTGCTCCCAGAGTCCCCGGGCGGCCTGATTGGGAAAAGCGATTTTTTTGTGAATCGCCAAAGTCTCCTCACAGGGTGAACGAAGGCTCGGGGCAAAAGAAAAGCCCCTCTGCGAAACTCCTATGGGAACAACGCACAGGAGCGAATAAATGCATATTGAAACCGATGATGCCGTAATGGAGAAGCTTGTGGAAGTCCTGAGTGCGCCGGTTGCGGGGGGAATCCGACAGATGATGCAGTCGGCGCTCAACGCCTGCATGGTTGCCGATCGCAGGGCGTACCTCGGCGCAGGACCATGGGAGCGCACCGAGGAGCGCAAGGACTATGCTAATCCTTGAAGACCCGCGTTGGCGAACTTCAGCTCCGAGTTCCCCAAGTCCGGAGCGGCAATTTCTACCCATCCTGCCTCGAGCGGGGGATGCGCTCGGCGCGTGCCCTGGCGGCTGCGATGGCGGAGATGTACCTGAACGGCGTCTCGACGCGCAAGGTCAGCAAGATCGTGGAGGCCACGTGCGGCTTCGAGGTGAGCTCGGCGGAAGTTAGCCGAGCCGTTGCGACGCTCGACGCGCAGCTCAAGGAGTGGCGCGAAAGGCCCCTCGGCGAGTTCCGTTACCTCATGCTCGACGCGATCTACTGCAAGGTTCGCGAGGGCGGCGTCGTGCGCGACGCGGCGTGCCTCATCGCTATCGGCATCGCGCCTGACGGCACGCGCGAGATTCTCGGCACTGCCCTGGAACTCGGCGAGCAGGAGACCTGTTGGAGGAGCTTCATGCGGAGCCTACAGGAGCGCGGCCTACATGGACTCGTGCTCGTCGTCTCGGATGACCACGCCGGCCTCAAGGCGGCCCGGAAAACGGTGTTCCCGAGCATCCCCTGGCAGCGGTGCCAGTTCCACCTCCAGCAGAACGCGCAAAGCTACGTGCCCAAGGACGACCTCAAACCGGTGGTAGCGGCTGACATCCGCGCGATCTTCAACGCTCCCTCGCTCGAGGAAGCCGAGAGACTGCTCGGAATCACTCAGAAGAAGTACGAGAAGACCGCGCCACGCCTAGCTGCGTGGCTTGAGGAGAACATCCGCGAGGGTCTCACGGTCTTCAATCTGCCTGCGGCACATAGGAAACGTCTGCGGACGTCCAACATGCTCGAAAGATTAAACGAGGAGGTGCGCAGGCGCATCAAGGTAATCGGCTCTTTTCCGAACGAAGCTTCAGCGCTGCGCCTCATGTCGTTCGTCCTCATGGAGCGCGGCGATGATTGGGGCGGATCGAAACGGTACGTAACCTTCAACTGAACGAGAGTAGAGGGGTGGCGAAATTACAGAACAGCCGTTGCACTATCCGATTACGAGTTCCGGGGAGGGGTTGCTCTTCAAGAACGATCGGTGGTGCAGGATGACGAAGACCGGGGAGGAATACGCCTGCTCGAAACTGGAACCCGACCTTCTCGAACGGCCCCGTGGCGTGCAGTTCTATAGCGCCATCAATTACCAGGGGAAGGCCTTGAACGGGAAGTGGCCCACCGGTCGGATCTACGACTTCGATGGTTCGAAGCTCAGGCCTTCGCAAATGACTCCGCCCGCCATCGAAGCTAAGGCCTCTCTGAGCCTCGGATATGAAGCGCAGGCCATGGCCATCTACTGCGGCGACCTGTTCGTGGGGCACTGGCCGAAGGGCGAAGTGTGGAGGTGGGATCACCGCGAAAAGCGGTGGCATTACTTCAAGAGGTTCTTCACGCCCGTCGAAGGCGAGCCCTTCATCCCCTATTCGGATAGAACGGACGATGGGTTAAATCCCGCACTCTTCGGCCAGAGGATCACCGCGCCGATCCCTTACAGGGACGCCTTGTACGTGGTGACCTCGAACCTGAGCGGATGGCGCAATGGGATCCGCACGAGTCGAGTCCTGAGCGAAGACAAGGCTCGCGAGTATGGAGCGATCCACAGGATTGAACGTGAGGGATGTACGTCGTCCTATATGAAGTTGGACCAGATCCAACCTACGGAGTGAGGCTACCCAAGACACCAACTGCAACGGTCGACCGGTGTGCGTCCGAAACCGTCGAGCAGGAGTTATCGTCCCGACGACGAGGACTGCGTCCCGCCCTTCACGGCAACCTTGATGCCATGCGGTGTCCAGGTTCCCAACCAATCGCGTTGGACGAGGATGCGTTCATACGGAGAAGGGAATTCAGGGAATCGGTAATAGGCGCGGTAAGCTCGTATCTCCTCGGGCTGCCAACCGGAGATGGCCCGTGACAAGTACTCGAGCCGTTCCCGAACCACGGATTGGTCTGTCCAGTCCACGGCATCGTTCAACTGCCTTTGAAAGGCTTTTTCCGTCTTCATCCTGTGTTCTTGCGCGACGATCGGAGCCTGGAACTCGAACTCGACGTTCGCGAGAGATATCTCACCAGGCGCAAAAATTCGTGAATACATCGGAAAGTTGGACAGCGGATAGAGGTTGCGCTCCGTCTCTATCTTCGGGTTGGGATGAACCGCCACTCCCAAGATGACTGCGACCGTGGCCAGCATCGCACCGGCGGATAGAGCACCGATTCGCGTCCCTCTTGATTGGGAATCTGCGAACCGAATAGACGCCGCGTCTTTGGTTCGGCTGCGGAAGAAATAATCCCAGTCCACGAAAGCGGCGAACAGGGGAATCAAATGGAAATCCCAGAGTCCCATCATAACGCCGAGACCAACGACCTCCATCGGGAACGCGATGCCGAACAGGAGCCTCAGCCTCGGCCACGGGAAAAGGAAACACGCGAGGAACGGTGAGAACTGGGCGAAGACATTGAAGAGCGGCAACAAGAAACAGACCCACTCGCGATCGGCGATCCACGCGACGTGTGCGGGAAAGTCCTCGCCGAGGAGCGGGTAACGCCGAATCAGGTGGGCCCGGAAGTTGTCCGCTCGTATCCACTCGAAGCCCCACCCGCCAGCGCGCAGTTTCGTCAAAACGGCTCCGAGGTACATGCAGGAAACCGTGACCTGCACCAACATTATGCGAAGCGCCAGCCAACGACCGGGCGTGTGTCGCTTTCCGAGCCGGCCCAGGATCCAGCCATCCAAAGAGAAGCGCGTGGCAGGCACGAAGATCATCGCGGCCTGCGTAAGGAGAATCAAATTGTAGCCATGGGATGCGCCCGGGCCGAAGCTGAACAATACGCCCGTCAGGATCAGCGAGCCTGCGAGGGCGACGGCCCAGGACAGGGGAGTCAGCAATCCCACGAGAGCGAGGAGAGTGGCGGCGAGCGTGGTTGGGACGAGCGACGTGAGAAGCCGCGCCGAAGGGGGGCTTTCGGGGAAGAGGATCGCGAGGATGCCCTTAGGTTCGTACGTTTGGATCGGGAAATGACTTAGGAACGCCGCATAGTCGTCCAAGACGAAGAAGCGTGCCATCATCAAGGAGCCGATCGCGACGGCGATCCGTACGGCCGCGGCGCTCCACTCGAAATCCTCGCTTTTGCGAGACCGGAAGTTTTCGATCGCTTTCTTGATGCGGACCAAAGCGTTGCCCTCTTTCCCAAGACGACCGGACGGCGTGCGCGAACAGAAAGTCGAACCTGGACTAAGCGATGAACCGGGCGCGCTCCTCCAACGAGGGAACGCGCAGCTATCGCGCTTGCCGAAGAGCTGGAAGCGTCTGCGAGCAACCTCGTCGTAGATCCGGTCGGAGAATCGTGCGGGAAAAATCTCGCCGAGGGCCGCGAGCGGCTTCCAGGGGCCGCCGACCTTCCTGAGCACGTATAGCACCGCGGCCGACTTGGTCAGAGTTTTCCCTTCCGGGGTCAAGACGACCAAAGTGCTGAGCACCTTGGTCAAGGACTCGGGAAGCTTCTCCCGGGCGTAAGTGCCCTGCAAAGGAGTGACCTTGAAAACGGCTCCCTTGTCGACGGCGAAGAGGAACTGGATGAACCTGTTACAAAGGCCACAGGTACCGTCGAAGAAAAGAACAGGATCAGGCATTGCATGGGGCTCCTACCGCCTTACGAACGCCGAAGACGGAGAAAGAAGTCACCGTTCCATCGGGTCGGTTGGAAACGAAACCAGACCCTTCGACTAGACCAAAGGACCACACGAATCCTAGCATGCAAAGGAAGTGAAAGGAAAAAGCCGTATATGGACGGCGAGAGGAGCTCCATCCGACCCAAGCGCGGTCATCGCTTTCCTATCCAATCCTCAAGGGAACGCGCGCCTCGAGCGCGCGTCGGCCTCCTGGACGAACCGCATCTCCCAGTATCCGTCGAGCACGTAAATCGCCGACATCTGGAATGCGAGAAGGAAAAGACAGCGATCGAACGTGAGCTTGAATACATGCGCGGCACCGGCGGCCGCGAGGGAGGATGCCGACTTCAACAACTGGAGTGCCGGCATGTACCAATTGACCCCGACGATGGCCCAGCACCGGTCGACGGACCCCGTCACGAACGCGAAGAACGCAGGGACCGAGAGGATGGCCGCGATCCGACCGGCTTGCTCCCATTTCGCGCTGAGAAGCACAGGAAACATATAGGGGCCCGCCAGCGCAGTCAGGATGCATATCGGAAGACCCATCCAAGTCGTGCGGACCAGCGTGTTCCGCCACATGGGGGCGAACGCCCGGCGTTCCGCGAAATCCAGAGAGGCACGTTGGAAGAACACGCTTCCGATCGAGCTCCCGAGTAAGGCGGAGGGAAGGAAGGCGAGTTGGTACGCGGTGGCGAACTGCCCGAGATGGCATGCGAAGAAGCCACGTAACCGTCGAGCTTTGCAAGCTGGAGGAAACGCCGGAACGTGGGCAAGCCGACGCCGCCGGCGAGGCAGAACACGAAGAGCACGGCATCGATGATGTCTCGTACGAGGGCGTGACCCGCAGGGGAGAGAAGAAGCGAATCCCGCTCGCTGTCGACACCGGTGCGGTGCACCACGGCATCGACCCCTCGCAAGGTCGAGCGCGGAAGGCCCGCCTTCCGCGCGGCCTCGCGCTGGCTCACCCCCTCCGCTCGGGCCGTGCGATACGTCTGCAACGAAACGACCACCTCGGTTGACGGGTGCATAGAGCGAGGAGACGGCGAGTGGGAACGTGTGCTGTCCTGCATGGATTCGGGCACTCCCCGTTCCGTGGAAGTTACTTCGACAAAGGAACAAGGAACCTAGCGTGGGAGTGTCAGCTTCTCTACTTGCTCAGATTCACATCAGGCGTGCTTCAACGAACGAGTACTGACCGAAGTCCTGGGCGGCCTCGCGACACAGGCCCAACTCCGCGCTGCAACAGCAGTGGTCGCTTGAGATTGCAGGCGTGAGTCAAGGTGGTCCGGTCCTCACGGCCAACGGCAGCCTCGTCGTGTCGGGTACGGGAGCGCTTCAGCGCTACTGGACGCCATCCTGCGCCACGGGCGATCTGAACTGCGATGGCTTTGTGAACGGCACCGATCTCAGTTTGCTGCTTGCCGCGTGGGGAAGTAGCGGACCGAGCGATCTGAATGGCGATGGCGTGGTCAGCGGCACGGATCTAACGATCTTGCTCGGCCGCTGGGGGTGAGTGGGTGCGCGCAGCGCGCTAGGTTCCTAGAGTCGCGCGTGACAAATCCACCACCGAGTGCCGCTCTGGTGTGGCACCGCACCGATCTTCGGCTTGCTGACAACGCTGCGATCACGGCCGCTGCTGCGGCTGCGGATGGTCGAGTGGTTGGCGTGGTCGTTCTGCCCGAGCATGTCGCCGCCCCGGTACGCCTCACGCGCGGACGCGCCGAGCGGTACACCGCACTGCCCGACTTCGTTCGAATGAGCCCGCGGCGAACAGGACATCTGCTGCAGGCAGTGGACGAACTTCGCAGCGAGTGGCAGGCGAAGGGATCCGCCCTGTTTGTCATTCGGGGCAATGCCGCGACCAACATTGCGGCACTTGCACGCGAACTGGGTGTGCGCGAAGTCCACACGGCACCCTGCCAAGCCTTTGATGAGGTGCGCGAGAACGCTGCGGCCGCGCGTGCGCTCGGCATGTTTGGCGCCTCGCTTGTG
>VGYQ01000046.1 GCA_016872915.1 Planctomycetota bacterium
GATCCTGCAGGCGGCGGTGGCGATCCACCCCACCTCCGCACTTTCCGTGGATGGCTCGTCGAAACCACTGGCCAACCACTTCCGCCGCTTCGCCTCGGCGACTCGTTCCGCATACGTAGCCCAATGGTCTTCGCCGTCGGCCAGCAGGAAAAGCGCATGGAGCGCATCCTCGTTGCTGACGAGCGGCGAGTCCTTCAACTCTTCGAAGAAGGCGATCTCCTCATCGGGCGTGCTGTAGCGCTCGACAACAGATGTGGTTGCCAACTGTCGTTCGCAGCCGACCGCCAAGAACGCGCACACGATCCACGCTTCAGAACGCAAAGGTGCCTCCGACATATACGAAGTCGCGCGTCCCCGACTGCTGTGGAGCGAACGCCGCCTGATTCGGCATGAAGATGCCGTACTTGAAGCTCAAGTCGAGATCGCTCAGAAGGCGCCACTCAAGGCTGAAGTCGACTTCGCCACCAACGTAGTTTGTGCCACCACGTTGCGTCTGGAACGACAGCGGCGCGTTGGAAAGAATGCGACCAAAGAGGAATCCTGTCACGCCAATGCGGAAGTTCTCGAAGATCCCACCGCCTGGGAAGGGACTGGTGCTGAAGCCGAGCGATGGGCAGAGCAGATTCGCGAAGTCAGGCGAGAGCACAAGCCCGGTATTGACGTAGCCAAGTGAATTGAACGAGGTGTCCACCGCCCCCGGTGCGATGCCGCCGAACGTGTTGCCCGAGTCGAAACGGTCCGACGACCCGCTGCCAGCGACGATTTGGAAGTCGACTCGTGTGTCGGCAGGATCGCGTCCGAGCCATGTCAGTCCACCGAGCCCAGCCACCGCGGAGATCGTGGCGTTCTGCTGCGGAACAGGGTTGATGCTTCCATCACGAGACAGCGGATCGGAGAGCGTGGTGCCGTACTCGTACATGCACTCTGCGCGGTACACCAGATCTGCGCCGAGCGATCCGTTGCTGCCAAGCCCGACATAGCTCGAGTCATAGTTGAACGTCGTTGGAATGGTCGGAAGCGAAAGGGGCAGCAGCGCCACCTGCCCCGCGTTCAAATCCTTCTGCGCAAGCAGATAGACATAGGGGCGATGACCGGCAAGGCCCGAGTACTCCAACTTCCCGCCGTAGAAAAGCCGCTGCGTGTCGGTGTCATAGCCCGGGCGTGAGAGATCCCAGTCGATGGTGTCGTTGCCGCTTGTGACGCCAATGAGTGCCGTCGCCTTCCAGTCGCGCCACGAGAAATCAAAGATCCCCGCGTACATGTAGTTGCTGAGCGCAGCACCCTGCCCCCAGATCACATATTGCCGTCCGACCTTCGCGACAAAGTTGTAGTCGGGCTTCGTGCCAGTCTGAGCGCGGATCATGCCCGCGAGATTGAACTCATACCAGTAGATTTCGCCGATCGGGTTCTGCCAACCGACATCGTCGTAGTCAGGACCGGTCGCTCGCGTCCCGCGGAAGTCCCACTGGTTGTATTGGAAGCGGAGCCTGCCGAAGAATCGGTGCGCGCCGTCGAGTTCGATGGAGGTGAAGAGCCGCAGGTCGTAGATCTGCTCATAGGTCTCCTGACTCTGCGCCGTATCGATGATGTTGAAGGCGTAGCGGAAGGTGCCTCCGTATTCGATGCTCAACCTTTCCGAGATCGGAGCGTTGGCGTAGTAAGCCTGCCTCATCTCCGCATCCTCTTGGTTCAGTTGACGCTGCAGGTTTTCAGCGGAACGAAGGGCCGCCGTATCGGATCCTTGCGCAGCTGCGTGCTCGGACGACAATCCCCACCCCAACAGCACAGCCATGGCAAGCAAGATGCATGGAGCAGTCTGCGGGCGATGTTGGGGCAATGCAGCCATTCTCACTCTCATCAGCCAGTCGACATTCCATCCCCTTCGCCACATTTCATGAGATATCCTACCCCCTCCTGTGAGTCTCGAAGCCATCATTCTTGGAACGGGAAGTGCGCTCTCGGAGATCCACTTTGGCTCATCTGCAGCGCTGCTTTGGCAGGATGGCATCGTGTTGATCGACTGCCCCGATGCGATCCTGCGAGCCCTTGCACACGCATCCAAACGCAGTGGGCGCGCGCTCGATGCCATGCGAATCACTGACATTCTTCTCACCCACCTCCACGGCGATCATGTGAACGGCTTGGAGACAATCGGATGGAAGCGCTGGATAGCGAAACTGAACGGGCTCGGATCGGTCCCGCGGCTGCACACCATCGAACCCGTTGCGCGCCGCTTGTGGGAGCGGCTCGGACCTGCCATGGACCAAAATGGTGCGCTCGGGTTGTCGGATTACTTCGATCTGCGCATCATCCCAATCGGTGTTCCCACACGCGTGGCGGACTTCGATGTCGAGGCACGCCCCGCCGAGCATTTGATCCCCTGCTGCGGCTATCGCATCTCACGCGGCGGCGCCACGCTTGGTTGGAGTGGTGACACGCGCTTCGATCCTGCGCACATCGACTGGCTTGCGAGCGCCGATGTCATCGTGCATGAGACGAGCGAGTCGCGCGTTCACACGCCGATCGAATGCCTCAACTCCCTCGCACCAGAACTGCGGAAGAAGATCCGCCTTGTGCACATGGAGGACAACTTCGATCAAGCCGTCACGGACATGGTGCCGCTGACCGAGGGCGAAGTGCTCGCCGTGCCGCCACGCTGATTGCGTGGGACGAACTCCAGCCCATGAGGGCCCGTGTAATCGGCATGTGGACGGATGAGTTTGTTGGCTGCCAGTTGTTCGATGCAGTGCCCCGTCCAACCTGACATGCGACTCGCGGCGAACATGCACGTGAAGAGATCAAGGTCGAGCCCAAGCGAGTAATAGGTCGTGGCCGAGTAGAAGTCCACATTGGGGAAGATCCCCTTCTCGCGAATGTTCGGCTGCGCCAGCACGATCTCCTCGATACGGCGGCTCATCTCGTAGAGTGGCAGATTGCCCGTATCCGTCGCGACCTGCTTGGCGAACGTCTTGAGATAGGTCGCGCGCGGGTCATAGGCCTTATAAACGCGATGCCCAAAGCCCATGATCCGTTCCTTCCGCGCGAGTTTGCCAAGGATGTACGGTTCCGTCTTCTCCAGCAGCCCGATTTCGAGCAGCATCTCCATGACTTCTTGATTCGCGCCACCGTGCAACGGCCCCTTCAATGTGCCGATTGCCGTGGTGGCAGCCGAGTACATGTCGCTTTGCGTGGCGATCGTCACACGCGCCGCAAAGGTCGATGCGTTCAGCCCGTGATCAGCGTGCAGCACCAGACAGACGTCGAGTGCGCGGCTCATGGCATCCGTCGGGCGCTGGCCCGTCAGCATCCAAAGGAAGTTCTGCGCAATCGTCAGCGTCGCATCTGGCTCCACGATGGGCTTTCCCTTTCGGAAGCGGTCGAATGCGGCGATCAGCGTGGGCGTCTTGGCGACAAGTCGCACCGACTTTCGACGGTTCGCCGCGGGCGATGCGTCATCCGTTTCCCCATCGAAGTGGGCGAGCGCCGAAACAAGAGTCCGAAGTGCATCCATCGGTGCGGCCGTTCGTGGAATGGTTCGCAGCAGATCCAAGACGCGCGGGTCGACCGCATACTCCGCACGCAGTTCGCGCTCGAGCGACTGCAGTTGTGCAGTCGTTGGGAGCGATCCCTCCCACAGCAGCCACGTGACTTCCTCGAAGGTCGTGTTGCGTGCGAGGGAATCGATGTCGTATCCGACATACTCCAGAACTCCCTTCGCACCATCGATGAACGAAAGTCGAGTATCAGCGGCGACAGTATTGGCGAGTCCCTTGTCAACGGTCAGTGGCATTGGCTCCTATCCTTTCGGTTGGGTCGAAAATGATACCCCTTGCAGTCGATCGACAAAGTCCGATTTCGCCGTGGATCACGACGGCGATCGTGGTCATCAACTTGCTCTCGTTTGTGGCGGTTGGCACTTCCTTGCGGGAGGGCGGGTCCGTCGCGGACTCGGCCTTTTCCTGGGGCGTCTTTGTTCCGTCCGCACCTGCGGTCATGGAACGCCCTTGGACGCTCGTCACCTACGCATTTCTCCACGATCCGTCGGGTCTGGCTCACGTCGGCTTCAATATGTTGTTTCTGTTCATCTTTGGGCGTGCCGTGGAGGGGCGCCTGGGGCACGTGCGATTTGCCTTGCTCTATATCGGCGGCTGCATCGTGGCGGCGCTCGGACAGTGGCTGCTTTCGCGCGCCCCAATGATTGGTGCGAGCGGTGCGGTGGCTGCCGTGACGGGCGCATTCGCGGCTCTCTGCCCGCGCGCACGAGTTCGCCTCTTGGTGTTCTTCAGTGTGATCGAAATCAGCGGTCTGGCAGCTGTCATCCTCTTTGCCGTGATCGACCTGGTCGGGCAGATGGGTTCGTTCCTTGGCGCTGGCGCGCGCGTGGCGTACATCGCGCACCTGGCTGGATACGCCTTCGGCATCGGCACGATGCTGCTCTTGCTCGGGACCGGCTTGATTGCGCGGAGCGAGTTCGATCTCTTCTTCCTTCTGCGCCAATGGCGTCGCCGACGCGCGATGGCGGATGCATTTCGAAACAACAGCCCGTGGATGCGTGAGGCAGGTGCTGCACTGGGCAGCGGGAATGCGACCACGGCTACCGCACGTGCCGACTCCCCGCGCACAGAGTCGGCCATGCGACCGTGGAGCGACTCCGATGTGCGGCGCGCTTCCCATGATGCGAGCAGCGCATTCGAGCGCGGCGATTTTTCCCGTGCCGCAGCGGGCTGGGAACGCATTGCAGCGCGCGCGCCGGACCATGCGGAGGCGGATGGCGCTCTTGTCATGGCAGCCCTCACCATGGCGCGCCACCTGGGCGACCGCGCGCGCGCACAACAGATGATCGATGCGCTGCTGACGCGCTCTCGCCCCTGCTCCGCGGCACTTCGCCAGCAGGCCGAAGCACTGCGTATGGAACTCGCACTTCCAAATCTTGGCGGCAGTGCGTGAATGACTCACGCGGACATCGTGCGCTGCGAAGCGATGGGCAGACTTTCGTCAAGATCTGCGGGCTTCGGGAGGCCAAGGCTCTCCATGTCTGCTGCGATGCAGGTGCCGACGCGGTTGGCTTCGTGCTTGCCGCGGGCAGCCCGCGCACACTCTCACTGAATGACGCGGAAGCCCTTGCCAAGTCTTTGCCGCCGCAGATACTCGCCGTCGCGGTTGTGAGGGCAGGGTTGTGGGCTGGTGGGCCAGCGCAGGTGTGGCGTGGGTGCGTCCAGCTACATGCCGATGCCACATCGGAGGCGGCCGCCGCTTGGAGGGAGGATGCGCCCGCGCAGCGTGCGGCACCGCTGACTCGGATCGCCGCTGCGTCGGACATCCAGAGTCTGCTCGCGTGGAATGACGTGCCGCTGGTAGACGCACTGCTGTTCGATGGACACGATTCCGGGAGTGGGCAGGCGCACGCCGATGGCATGCTCGATCAGATCGCCGCGCTGCGCGGACACTTGCGGAAGCCACTGCTTCTGGCGGGAGGACTCACCCCTGACTCCGTGGCAGCCGCGGTGCGGCTGGTGCGCCCCGCAGGCGTCGACGTGTCCAGCGGCGTGGAATCGGAGCGTGGCGTGAAGGACCACGGGCTGATCCGCGCATTCATCGCTGCCGCGCGCGCGAATTGACCCGCGCTGCGATTAGACTCCGCCCATGCCCTTCACCATTGAAGACGTCACAGCCCGTCAGATCATCGACTCGCGAGGCCAGCCAACCGTAGAGTGCGAAGTGCGGCTCGAGGGCGGCGCCGTGGGGCGCGCGGCCGTACCGAGCGGCGCATCCACGGGCGAGCACGAGGCCGTTGAGCTGCGAGATGGTGACCGTGGTCGTTGGCTTGGCAAGGGCGTCATCACCGCCGTCGAGAACATTCACGCGCTCATTGCACCCGAACTGCTCGGCGCCGACGCACGAACGCAGGAGAGCATCGATCGCCTGCTGTGCGAGATTGATGGCACGCCGAATAAAGGAAAACTCGGGGCGAATGCCACACTTGCCACAAGCCTTGCCGTCGCGCACGCCGCGGCAATCGCCACGGAGCAGCCGCTGTATCGGTATGTCGGCGGCACCCACGCACGCACGCTGCCCGCGCCGATGCTCAACATTCTCAACGGCGGCAAGCATGCCGACAACACGGTCGACTTTCAGGAATTCATGGTGCAGCCGTGGGGCTTCGACAACTTCGGCGAGGCGCTCCGCGCGGGCGTCGAGATTTTTCATGCCCTCAAGCGCGTCCTGCATGACGCGCATCTTTCCACCAGCGTGGGCGATGAGGGAGGCTTCGCACCGAATCTCGCGCGGAACGAGGAAGCGCTTGAGCTGATCGCGCGCGCCGTCGAGGCAGCGGGCTACGACCTCGGACGGCAGATCGTGATCTGCCTCGATCCGGCCACGAGCGAGCTTGCCAACGCGGCAGCCGAGAAAGGTTCCAAGGGCTACTGCTTCTTCAAGAGCGATCCGCACCGCGTCGTCGGCAGCGATGAGCTGGTTCGATTGTGGGAGTCGTGGTGCTCCAAGTGGCCCATCCGGTCGATCGAGGACGGACTTGCCGAGAACGACTGGGCGGGGTGGAAGGCGCTGACCGACACGCTGGGCAAGCGCGTGCAACTGGTGGGTGACGACTTGTTCGTCACCAATCCCAGTTTCCTGCGCCGCGGGATTCGGGAAGGCTGTGCGAATGCGATTTTGGTGAAAGTGAATCAGATTGGGACGCTCAGCGAGACGCTCGATGCGGTGCGCACCGCGCACACGGCTGGCTACCGCGCGATCCTTTCCCATCGCTCCGGCGAAACGGAGGACACCACCATCGCAGATCTCGCCGTTGCGACCAATTGCGGACAGATCAAGACCGGTGCACCGTGCAGGTCCGACCGCACTGCGAAGTACAACCAGTTGCTGCGCATTGCAGAAGAACTGGGCGACAGCGCCGTGTATGGCGGCGAAGTTGCGAGCCCTCAGTCGGCCGCAACGCCAAAGGACATGAAGCAGAAGGAGGCTGCAGCGCGGCTGAAGCGCCCCACGCGAGCTGCGAATGCGGCGGCAGGGCGAGCGGGTCAGGCGTAAGAGTGCAGACCCGTGATCACGAAATTGATCACGATCCAGTTGAAGAGCATCACCGCAGCGCCAACCACCGCAAGCAGCGCTGTCCAGAGGCCCTTGTCGAGCGAGCGGTAACGCACGTGCACGAGGACGGCGAACACCACAAAGGTGTTCAGTGCAAAGACCTCCTTCGGATCCCAGCCCCACGGCCTGCCCCACGAGTGGTCTGCCCAGATCGCACCCATCGCGATGCCAGCCCACAGCAGCACAAACGACAGCTTCATCAGGAGCATCGTGACCCCATCGAGTACTTCACCCGTTCGCTCGCTGCGAAGCCCACCCATGCCCTCAGGCGAGAGTGTGGCAACGCCACCCACGGAAGCATGCACTCGCTTGCCACCGAGCGCGCGGTAGGTGAGATACAACCCTGCCGACACCGCCGCCATGAAGATCAGGCAGTACGAAAAGATGATCACATTCGTGTGGATATACAGCCACACATCGTGCAGCACCGGCATCATGTTGCCGATCTGTGCGTCGAGTTGAACGGGCAGGAAGTGTGCTGACATCAAAGCCACGGCACTCGCGAACGCGCTCGCGAGTGCGATGAAGCCAGCGACTGCCCGTCTTCGAAGAGCAAACTCCAAGATCATCGCTGCACACCCTCCAAACCACGCGGATGTCGTCACCGCCTCAAACATGTTGCTGTTTGGGAAGCGCGCAGAGATCCACCAGCGAAGTCCAAGGGCAGTCGTCTGCAGCAGAAACGCGACAGCGAACACCACGAGCCCAGCACTTCTCGCACGCGGCCACCGGTACGCGACCGCCAGCAAAAGCAGAATCACGCTCAGCGCATAGACCAGCCAAATCCACGACAGGTTGCCGCTGGCGAAGTACCAAGCTTCCCAGCGCAGGCGGGCAGGATCGGGGAATGCGGCCGGGTTCAGCGTCGGCAAGAGTGCGGCCAGTGCGCGTGCGGATGCGTTCACCCGCTGTGCATCGCCGTCTATCCAAGCCTCAACCATGCTGCGCCACTGCTGCGCGCACTGCTGTTGCAGGCCAACATCCAGGCCGTCAACAGGTGTTGCTTCCTTCCCCGATGCCTTCACTGCGCCAGGGTCCGCGGCCAGCAGCATGACTTCGCTGATGGAGTGCCAGCGTTGGCGCTCATCGGCGGGTGCGGGAGGCACGATCCGCAGCCCACGCAGCAGCGCATCCGTTTGCATCAACATCTGAGCACCACGAACGGTATCCATCACCTTGGCGGTGCGAAGCAGATCCCCCTGCATCTGCTCGAGGAGGGCGGCAACGCCCTCACGAGCCAGAAGTCGACCCGAGATGAGACCGCTCGATTGAAACGCACGCATGCGCTCCTCGAGGGTGGGGTCCTCACGGAGCACGGCATCGGCGATGCGCTGGCGAACTGATCCACCCTTTACGTAGATCACGTCAGCATCCACATATGCCTCGGGCCGTATCAACAGATCGAAGTATGTGAAGAGCGGAGATTGCTGATTGATGAGCCGCGGACCGCTGATGAAGCCCATCTCGCCCTGGGCGAATGAACCGAGGCTCTTGATACGTCCACCGCTTTGCACGGCCAGCTCAGCCAGCGGTTGCAAGTCGACAGACTCCTGAAAGGTCGGCGTGACGGGTCCACCACCGCCGCTGCCGATCTCCGCCGCGCCACCGAGCCACAGTGCGCAGGCGCAGAGAATGGCGTGCATGCCATGACGCATCATGACATGGCTCCTGCGAGTGCCACCCGCCTCTTCGCGGCTTCTTTGGCGCGCTCCGTTCGACGTCGAATCAGTAGTGGTTTCACGTAGAAAGCGTAGGTCATGCCCGCCACTGCAATCACGCAGCCCGCGAGTTGCGTCCAGACGCCTTCGCGGTTGCCCACCCCAAGCACGGTGTAGTTCAGGCCGGCGCTGCCACGCGGATCGCGCGCGGACACAGGCTCTGGCGGATCCCACTGTGCTTGGAAGAACCAAAGACCGCGGTGTTCAACCGGAGCGTTCACGCTGACTTGCGTAGGTTCGCTCCAAGACTCATCGGCGCCGTCACGGAATCGGAGCACACTTGTGTAATCGCGGATCGTTCCGCTCTCTCCCGTGTAGCCGCCCGAATGCGTCGCCAGCACAAAGTCTTCAAGCGCCACATCTGTCCCAAGTGGAAGCCGCTGCCGCGAAAAGAGGATGTCCATCTCGCGTCCATCCGCAAGCCGCACGCGCTGCGGATGGAAGGGGTGCCGACGAAGCGCGAATCGCACGTCATCGAAGGCATAGGGACTGAATCGGACCCAAAGCGGTGCTGCCCCCGGGACGATGATGTGTGCCATGGAGAACATCTCACGCGCATCGCGGATCCGCTGCTCCAGTGGAATCGGCACGGGACCCTCGATGATCCGCGCACGCGGCTCGTAGCTCGACAGTTCGACCGTCAGCCCCGCGGGCAGCCGCACCGAACCGCCCACTTCGATGGGTTGCGCTTTCCCGGCAGCATCACCAAACGCGGCAATGAGGCGCAGCTGACGCTCTTCGGGTCCGGCCACCAGGGTCAGCAGTGCGCGGCCTCCGCCTGGCGTGTAATCGACCTGCACTGCAGGATCAGGCTGTACGGGCGAGGCGTGCCCACCATCACCACCCGGCACATCGCGGGTGAGCGCGGCATCATCGAAGACCCAACGACGAATGACTCCACCAGGCGTCTTCACATCCATGATCAGCACGCTCGCGCTACGGCCAGCAACTGGCAGGTCATCTTGCGCGGCGCGAATCCTGTAGCCGTACCCCAACAGAGGATCACCCACTGGAACGAACGCATCGGCACCCGCGCCGTCTTTCGGAACACGGACGGCCTGCACCACATCGACTCCCACGGCTGGGATGCGAACGCGAATCTCCGCAGGCTTCAACAGCTTTTCAAAATCCGCTTCACTCGAAACCGCCGCCATTCGCAGCAGGCCGTCATCCGCAGTCGACCGCTCGGAGTCGAGTGCCATGAGGCGGTAGGTCGATGCAGCGCCCTGATCTCCAGTGATGTCGAGCGTTGCGGTTGGATTGAAGGGCGCATTCGCGCCTCCCGGCACCAGCAGTGACCGAAGTTGCGCGTAACGCAAGTAACCATCGACCGCAATCGTCACATCCGGGAAGGGATCGCCTGCCGCGGGAGGAACGGGCAGCAGCATTGGGCGCAGCGGCGCGGACGCAGGATCTGCCGCCAGCACATCCGTCACCGACGACACACGGTCGTTGTAGAGCGGCAGCCCCTCGACTGGGCGCATCGTCCACTCCGAACTACCCGCGGGTCGAACGTAGACCGCCCACGCCTTCGCGAGATCGTTCCGCAAGTAGAACCAGCCCTGCGTCTCGTAGTCGAGTCGCATGCGAAGCGATCCATCAACCAGCGCGCTCCCCGTCGCCTTCACCGATCGCTGCATCGGCTGCCCAGGACCACTGCCCGGCAGAAGATCCTCGGTCAGATCCGGGCGACCTGCGATCAGCTGACGCATGAAACGGCGCGCCGCCGTCTGCACACTCACGGTCACGCTGTAGGCCGGCTCGCCATCGCTGCCATCCGTCCGCAGCGTCCAAGCAGGATCGATGTCCACCACTTCCACCGAATACTGTCCTGCACCATCGCCGATCACAGCCCGCGCACCTGTGGCGGCAAGCAACTCGACGCTGCCGTCGCTGCCATCCGCTTCAAGCACGATCTTTCGCCGCGCTACAGGAGCGTCGCCCTCGACCTTCGCGTTGAAATAGTGAACACTGCCAACGATGAGCACAATGATGCCCGTGTGAATCATCCAGACACCGAGGTTGACGACTCGGAAGGGAATTCTGCGGAGCGTGGTCACAATCATGTTGGCTGCGATGAGCCCAACAAGCAGGTTGAATGGCCACCAGTGAAACCACTCGAACTCGGTCATCTCAAAGGGGCGCCACTGCCGCAGTTGATCATGTACCCATGCGTCGGGATGGAAAAGGTTTGGGTGAACGGGATACACCACCCCCGCGCTGCCGATGCTCATGTAGAAAAACAGCAGCACAAGGAGTGTGATGCCAAACCGAACGGAACTCAAAAGATCGTAGAGCCACCTGACCGCGGGCATTTCGAGTCAATGTTAGGCGAGCCACGCTGAAACGCCCGTAGCCGAGCCCACTCCAGACGCAGAGCCCCTACCATGCTCACCATGATTCCTTCCACCCGATTTCTCCGTCCGCTTGCTGGTCTGAGCGCGCTCATCCTGACATGCCTCGCTGCAGCACAGCAGGCGGCACCCACGCCCGCACCCGCACCTGCCCCCGCTGCTCCACCAAGCGCAACACCCGTGTATGCGGCAATGACGACAAGCAAGGGCACCATCTACCTCGAACTCGATGCAGCAAAGGCACCGATCTCCGTCGAGAACTTCGTGACCTATGCAAAGGAGGGCTTTTACAGCGGCACGGTCTTCCACCGAGTCATCAAGGGATTCATGATTCAGGGAGGTGGTCATGGCACCGACATGAAACTGAAGCCAACCCGCGCGCCCATCCAAAATGAGTGGAACAATGGACTCAAGAATTCGCGCGGCACGATCTCGATGGCGCGTACGAACGCTCCCAACAGCGCAACCAGCCAGTTCTTCATCAACACGGTCGACAATGCCATGCTCGATCAGCCGCGGGGCGGCGCCGCTTACGCGGTGTTCGGCAAGGTTGTTCGCGGCATGGATGTGGTGGACGCGATCGCCGACACACCAACAGGACGGAGCGAGGGCATGGCTGATGTTCCAAAGACCCAGGTCGTCATCGAGAAGGTGGAGATTCTGCCCGGGCCGCCCGCAGCCGATGCCCCGACGCTGAAACCCGGTGCGGCAGCAGCTGCTCCATCTCAAACTGCGCCGAACACTCCGGCGACTCCCGCGCCAAAGGCACCATGAGCGCGCAGCAGGTCTTCAAGCCGCATGCGCTTCTCGATCAGCTTGGCATCGCCAAGCACCCGCTCATCGTCGCGCCCGACGCGCAGAACGCGGCGATCGTTGTCACGAACAGTCCCGCGACAGGCACACCGATCGCTGGCGTTCGCCTGCAGTCGCGCGAAGAATTGAACGCCGCTGTCGAGCGATGCGACCGCGCATTCGCCGCGTGGCGAACGCTGCCTGCGCCCCAGCGCGGCGAAATCATCCGCCGCATCGGCGAGGAGTTCCGCCGACTCAAGGAACCGCTCGGCGAGCTTGTGTCGCTCGAGATGGGCAAGATCCGTGCGGAAGGCCTCGGTGAAGTGCAGGAAGCCGTGGACATCGCAGACTTCTGCGTCGGACTCTCGCGGCAGTTGTACGGACTCTCCATGCACAGTGAACGCGCGAGCCACCGCATGTACGAGCAGTGGCACCCGCTTGGGACCATCGGCATCATCACTGCGTTCAACTTCCCATGCGCGGTCTGGGCTTGGAACGCGATCGTGGCGGCCACCTGCGGCAACGCATGCCTGTGGAAGCCGAGCCTGCTGACACCGCTCGTGGCCATCGCATCAAACGAAGCCGCGCGCAGGGTCATGTCGCGGCAGGAGATCTTTCGGCCCGCCGATGTCGATCCTGCCGATGTCTTCTCACTCGTGATTGGACGCGATGACGAGGTGGGCGAGCCAATGCTTGCGGACCGTCGCATGCCGCTCATCAGTGCCACGGGTTCCTGCCGGATGGGTCGGCGCGTGGCGCAAGTTGTCGGAGCGCGACTCGGTCGAACGCTGCTCGAACTCGGCGGCAACAACGCCATCATCGTGCTGCCCGATGCGGATCTTGACCTCACCGCGCGTGCCGTGCTCTTCGGCGCAGTGGGAACGGCGGGTCAGCGCTGCACCACGACGCGGCGGCTCATCGTTCATGCATCAGTTGTCGATGCACTGCTGACGCGGCTCGAGCGCGCATACAAGTCCGTACCCGTTGGCGACCCACTCGACGCGCGCACGCTGATGGGGCCACTGATTGATGACCGCGCGGTCGCCGCGATGCGCGCGGCGATTGAGAAGGCCATTCGGGAGGGCTGCACGCTCGTCTGCGGCGGTACCGAACCGATTGACCGCCGCGCGAAGCAGCCAGGCCACTTCGTCGAACCGACGATTCTTCGCGTACCGCGCGGCAGCATCCCCGCGATCACCCGCGAGGAGACCTTTGCGCCCATCCTCTATGTGTTCACGGTCGAATCACTCGAGGAAGCCATGACGATCCAGAACGGCGTGGATCAGGGTCTCTCCAGCGCCATCTTCACCGACAGCGTCCGTTCGGCAGAGCGGTTCCTCTCTGCGGCGGGCAGCGACTGCGGCATCGCGAACGTCAACATCGGCACGAGCGGTGCGGAGATTGGCGGCGCATTCGGCGGCGAGAAGGACACGGGCGGTGGTCGCGAGTCAGGGTCGGACTCGTGGAAGTCGTACATGCGCCGCCAAACCTGCACGGTCAACTGGGGCGGCGCCCTGCCGCTCGCACAGGGCATCCG
>VGYQ01000047.1 GCA_016872915.1 Planctomycetota bacterium
CGGGCCTCTCCGTCTCGATCAGCAAGGCGCAGTCGTTCAGGAAGCCGCCTGCCAGAACGCCAAGCTTTGACGGGTAGCAAGCGAAGCGAACGCTCTTGACCCCCTCCTTCGCCTCTGCGAGCCAGCCCGGCAGAACCCCCTCTGCACCGACGGCCGTCGCAAGTTCATCGAGTTTCCCAGATCCTCCAAGCGCCTGCGCATCGATGGCAGCCGCGAGATAGAACGGACTGCGCGGCAATCCGGCGAGTGTTCCACCGCTACCGGCTCCGGGCGTGGACCCTTTCGACAAGCGTCGAAGCTCACTCTGCTGCGCGTACACCGCGACGCTGCGAAGCGAAAGTCCAAGGGCATCGATATCGAGCACAACCACTCCGCTCTCAACACCTCCGAGCAGCGCCTGAATCTTGGCGGGAGCGGCAGCCGCCTGCGCAAAGACCTCAAGTCCTGCTGCGGCCTTCGCCTGCTCCTCGGCCGAACGCCGAGACTCGGCGAGAGCATCAGCACCCGCCCACGACACCGCATCGCCGCGGCGCGACAACTCCACAGCCCGCGCACCGACTCGCGAAATCCAGATCGCACCGATGCCGCCCTTGGCGTCATAACCATCGATGTCCGCCTTTGTCCGCGCGACGAGCACATGCCGCTGCAGTGCGCGTGCAAACACCCGCTCTCCGCGCATCGTTGCGCTGCCATCCGCAGCTGGCGCACAATTCGCCGAAAGGAACGCGGGCGGATTCTCTGCCGGCAGCAGCAGAAGGAAGGACCGCCCCCCCTCACTTTGTGTCCCCGAGGACCAAAGAGCGAGTGATCCGCGTTCATCGAGACCTTCCGTGATTCCCAGTGCACTTCGCAGTTGATCAATCGGTCGCCCGACCAGAATGGACTCCTTGCGGTCCATTGCTGCGATGCATGACTCCGCATCGGCGTTCACCGAGGCCAAGTTCGGAACGACGACGAAACTTGCCGCATCTGGCGGAATCAGGGCGAGCACATCATCGAGTGCATCCGCTGAAGCGATCCGGTTGACACCAAGAAGGCCACCACAGCAGACCAGCATGCCACATGCAAGCGATACCACGCTTGTGCCGCTGCGATGAACGGTTGTGCTCATGACTTGGTTGCTGGCGACTGCCCTGCAGCGGATTGTTGTGGTGGAGCCTTCGCTTCGAGAGCCTTTTCGATGCAGGTGCGAAGCTCTGCACTGTCGGGCTTTGTGGAACTGCCAAAGAACTGCACCGGCTGACCATCACGTCCGACCACATACTTACAGAAGTTCCATCCCGGCAACTTGCCTGTGCGCGTGCCAAGGAACTCGTACAGCGCGGACTGACCCTTGCCTGCGGTCGTCTGGCTCTTTTCGGTGATCGGAAATGTGACGCCATAGTTCTTGCTGCAGAACGTCGCAATCTCCTGCGCAGTCCCCGGCTCCTGGCCACCAAAGTCGTTGCTCGGCACACCGAGCACAACCACATCCTTCCCCTTCATCTCGTCGTACAGCTTCTGGAGACCCGCATACTGCGGTGTGTAGCCGCAGCGGCTGGCCACGTTCACGACGACCACCACCTTCCCCTTGAACTGCGAGAGATCCATGGCTGTGCCATCGAGGGCCTTTGTCTGAATGGAGTACATGCTTTTGTCCTTCCACTTTTCGGTGAGTTCGGGGGTCTGCGGAGCCTGCTGCGCGCATGCTGCACCTGTCGCGAGCAGCACGGCACCAACGATAGCGTGACGAATGTTCTGAAGCATGATGTGTTCCTTGTTGCGCGGTGAAAGATCAAATGGCCCTGGAGTCAAGCCCTGCAAATCGGCTCGCCTCCAGTGTCACTCCACAGTGACGCTCTTGGCCAGGTTGCGAGGCTTATCCACATCCTTGCCGCGCAAGACCGCCGCATGGTAGGCAAGCAGTTGCAGCGGAATCACATTGACGACTGGCTGCAGCGCCTCGATGGTCTGCGGCACATAAAACACTTCTTCTGCCATGCTGCGGATGTCTTCATCGCCCTCGGTGGCCACAGCGATGACATGCCCACCGCGACTGCGCACTTCGGAAATGTTTGCGAGGACCTTCTCATACTGTGAGTTCCGAGTTGCAATGAAGACGACTGGCATACCTCTGTCGATGAGCGCGATGGGACCATGCTTCATTTCGGCTGCGGGCATTCCCTCCGCATGGATATAGGAAATCTCCTTCAGCTTCAGTGCACCTTCCAGCGCGACCGGATAGTTCGCGCCGCGCCCGAGGAAGAGCCAGTTCTCTCGATCGACATACTTCGCCGTCGCAGCTCGGATGCTGTCGCTGCGCTCCAAAACACGCGTGATGCGATCGGGGATGGCATTCATTTCGGAGATGAAACTGCTGACGAACTCCTGACTGAGGTAGCGGCGCCGACCGATGAAGAGTGCCAGCATCGCCAGCGCCATGATCTGCCCCGTGAACGCTTTGGTGCTTGCCACGCCGATTTCCGGACCCACACGCAGATACACACCCGCATCCGTCTCGCGCGCGATCGATGATCCCACCACATTCACCACGCCAAGTGCGAGTGCTCCGCGCTGTTTCGCTTCCTGAAGTGCGGCGAGCGTGTCCGCGGTCTCACCCGACTGGCTGACCGCGATCACCGCCGTGCCAAAGTCAACGATCGGGTTCCGATAGCGGAACTCACTGGCGAAATCATGTTCCGCGGCGATCTTCGCCAGATCCTCCATCAAATACTTGCCGACCATGCTCGCGTGGAGCGCGGTGCCCTGTCCGACCATCACGATGCGCTTCGCATTGGCAAGTGTGCGCGCATGCTCTCCGATCCCACCGAGGACGATCGAACCTGTACGACTGTCCGCGCGTCCCTGCATCGTCATGCGGAGCGACCTCGGCTGCTCGAAGATCTCCTTGAGCATGTAATGCTCGTAGGGGCCGAGTTCAATCTCAGCCAGTTCAAACTCGAGTTCACGCACCTCTGCAGTGATCGGGACGTCGTCGATGGTGGCGGTTCGGAAGTTGTCGCGAGTCAGCTTGGCAACAGTGAAGTCCGGCAGCGTGAACGCCTGCGTGGTATGCGCGACGATCGCGCTCGAGTCGCTTGCCACGATGAACTCGCCATTACCGACACCCACGAGGAGCGGCGATCCCTTGCGTGCCACGACCAGTGTGTCTGGCTCCTCGGCACAAATGACCGCGATGGCGTAAGCGCCGGTGACCTCGCGCAGCGCTGCCTGAACAGCCCTCTCAAGATCACCGTGATACAGCTCACCGATGAGATGCGCGAGCACTTCGGTGTCGGTCTCGCTGGTGAACGAGTGCCCTTTCTCTTCGAGATACTTCTTCAGCGACGAATAGTTTTCGATGATTCCGTTGTGGATGATCGCAATGCGATGACCCGCGGCCTGATCGTCGCGGTGCGGGTGGGCATTTGCTTCCGTGACGCCACCGTGGGTTGCCCAGCGGGTGTGCGCGATACCGATGGTGCCTTGCAGTCCGCCCGAGGCCTCCACCTTCTCCTCAAGAACGCGAACACGCCCCACCGAACGGCAGACCTGCACCTCGCCATGGAGCACGCCGATGCCAGCTGAGTCGTAACCGCGATACTCAAGCCGCTTGAGCCCCTCAAAGAGAATGGGCAGAGCTTGCTTGCGTCCGATGTAGGCGACGATTCCACACATGCTCAGTTCCTCTCATCAAGCTACGCCGCTCGAGATTGCCCAGAGGACGGCGTCCGACCGCACAATGTCCGTGGTAGGCAGTGCAACCACGGACCAAAGAGGGTACCGTACGCACGAGTCCAACGCATGGTGCGAAGGACCGATCGCGCGATTGCTTGGAGGCCCCGACGCATGGATGCGCCGGACAAACAAGACCCCAATACAGATCGAAAGAACGCTGTACGCACGCGTATGCGCGCACAGTTGCATGCGCTGACGGATGTGGAGCGGGCATCCCGCTCCGCCTCGGCATGTGCGCGCATTCTGAAGTCGCCCGCGTTCCAGTCCGCGGTCTGTGTGATGCTGTACATGCCCCTGCGCAGTGAAGTCGATGTGATGGCTGTGGTGCTTGAGGCCTTCCGCCTTGGCAAGACCGTGTGCGTTCCCTGCGTGACCGATGGATGCAAGTCCATGCATGCGGTCGAAATCAAGTCCATGGATGATGAGTCCATGGCATCGGATGCACTGGGCGTTCCCGCGCCTCGGAGCGGGCGAGAGATACCCCAAGACTCGATTGACCTGGTGATCACTCCGGGGGTGGCATTTGACCTGCGATGTGAACGGCTGGGTCGCGGAGGCGGCTTCTACGACAGATTCCTCGCCAAGTCGCATCGGCAGACGAGGGCGGTCGGCATCTGCTTCGACTTTCAACTCATCGATGAAATCCCGACCTCAGCGGACGATGTGCCCGTTCATGCGGTCGTCACGGATCGCCGCGCCATCGAACGAAGTGCGTCATGCTCCATTCTGACCCCACCGCAGCAATCCAAACCTCAGCAGTCAAACGGCGCATGATGCCGATACTGACATTGTTCATTACTCCACGGAAGGAAGCCAGCCCATGACACTCGAAAGCCAAGTCCCCCGAACTCCACACGTGCAGCCCTTCGCCGCCGCCCGCAGCAAACTGATCCCGATCACGCTCGGGCTCATTGGCTCACTCGCCGTCGTTGGCGGCACCTATTACTTCACCAAGTCCGATGGAACGCCATCGGCGGACAAGGTCGCGGCGAATCCCGTCCCTCCCGCAGCACTTGTCGCGCCCGTGAACCCGGAGACGATGCCGGAAGTCAAGCAGCAGCAACCGCAGCAGCAAGTGGCGCTCACACAGGCTGCCCAGCCGACGGCCACTGCGAAGCCTGCGCTCCCTGCAGCGACCGCAACAGCAGTTGTTCCGGCGCCTGCCCCGATGCCATCGACTGCACATGCTGTGCAACCTCCAGCGACCATGCCGACACCTGTCGCAGGTGCAGCCAACCTTGCGACGGCGCGCACCCTGCTGGCATCTGATCCTGTGGGCGCACGCCTTGCGCTCACCCAGCTCATTGACAGCCGTCAACTGAATGCAGCGGACGAGCAGGTTGCTCTGCAGGCAATCCGCGAAGTGAACGCCAAACTCTTCTTCTCGCCGACGGTTGCGCCGGGCGATATCGTGACAAAGAGCTACACCGTCCAATCAGGGGACACACTCGCCAAAATCGCACGCCGAAGTGGCGTGCAGGCGGACTGGCGCGTCATCCAACGAATGAACAACCTCAAGAGCGAGAAGTCTCTTCGCGTTGGCCAGACCCTCAAGATCCCCATGACGGCGTTCCATGCGGAGGTGTCCAAGTCTGCCTACGTGATGCGCGTCTACGCAGGCGAGGGGCCGACACGCGTCATGATCGCCGCATTCCCGGTCGGGCTCGGCGAGTTCGATTCCACCCCAACGGGAGTCTTCATGGTTCGTCCGAAGAGCAAGTTGATCAATCCAGAGTGGAAGAATCCGCGCACAGGCGAGCACTTTGCGGCGGATGATCCGAAGAATCCCATCGGCGAGCGCTGGATCGGACTTCTCGGTGTGGAGGCGCACAATCAAGGCTTCAAAGGCATCGGCATCCACGGAACGGTCGAGCCTGAATCGATCGGAAAGCAGGCGTCGATGGGGTGCGTGCGCATGGGCGACCGAGACGTTGAAATGATCTACGAACTGCTCACCGAACCGAACAGCACCATCTTGATCGCTCCCTGAGCGGTCAAGCGAAGTATCGACCGATCACATGGAGCGTCAGGGGGTCCACGGACCCGTCTGATTCCACTCGCCTCGTGCAGGGCCCTCTGCGGTGCTGCCAAACGCCGTGCCAACGGACATTCGTCCACTGACGGCGAGCCGAGCAGCGAGCCGCAGCGCCTCTTTCATGGCGCTCGGATTGGCCTTGCCCTCGCCGGCGATCTCGAATGCGGTCCCGTGATCAGGGCTCGTGCGAATGATCGGGATTCCGAGTGTCACATTCACCGCCGTATCGAATGCGACCAGTTTCAGCGGAATGAGCCCTTGATCGTGATAAAGCGCGACAACGAGATCATGGCGACCAAGGAGTGCATCACGAAACACCGCATCCGGTGACCATGGTCCTGTGACATGAATGCCGGCATTGAGCGCCATATCGATGGCAGGCTGAATGATGCGCTCCTCCTCATCACCGAAGAGACCGTGCTCACCTGCGTGCGGATTCAGCCCACACACAGCAACCCGCGGTGAAGCGATACCGAGATCCTTGCAGAGCCGATTGCCGAGGTCGATCGGATCGAACACACGACCGATCGTGAGCAAGTCACGAAGATTCATGAGCGGCACGTGCGTGGTCGCGAGCGCGACGCGGAGTCGCGGCGATGCGAACGCCATGCAGTGACGACGGGCGCGCGCACGAAATGCGAAGAGCTCCGTATGACCAGGCCATCGATAGCCGGCGAGCGACCACGACTCCTTGCTGATGGGAGCGGTGACGACAGCATCTGCGCGTCGCGGATCGCCAATCGACCGCATCGCATCAGTGATCGCCGCCTCCACATACGCCTTGCTCGCGATACCCCCCGGCTTCGACGGTTCTCGTCCATGGAAGAGTCCGAGCACTTGGCCATGGTCGAGCACGACATAATCCGAATCGATCTCGTACTGCGCACGGTCGCCCCCGGCGGCAACGCGAACCCAGTCGATGGGGATGCCGCTCGTTTCTGCCGCGACATGCATGGCATGGTTCGATCCATGAATGAACCACCGTGCGAGCGCGCGAATCTCCGGGTCCTGGAGCGCCTTGACCGTGACTTCCGCTCCGATGCCCGAAGGGTCGCCGAGCGAAACCGCGATGGTGGGACGCTTGGAGTTCATATGGCGGGATCTTATGCGGCAAAACCGTTGAATTGATCGGCAGAATGACGATGAGCAGCGGTACAGTGCGGTGCCGACAACGCAAGCCGTGACGCATGCAAGACTTCACCGCCGATCCAAGACACTGCCCACACATCGACCGCAACGATCCGCGATGCACATCGCGATTCGCGCTCGGCGAAGTCGAGCAGATGTTTGCCTTCTGTTGCGGCGGATTCCATGGTTGCGCCATGTTCCACAGGCTGAATCTTGAGAAGCGTTTCGCGACGGCAACGAAACCTGGGCAGGCCACGATCTTGCAGAACCACCGCACACCTGCCGCGATGCAAGCCACCCTTCATGGCAAGCCTCTCCGCCGCTGATCGTCGACGACGCGACTTCCTCGCGTTCTGCCGAGTGGAGTGTGGTCTCGCTCCACTCACACTCGAGGCGTACGGGCGCGATCTCACGCTGCTCGCCACCTGGCTCGATGCACGCGGAACAAGTGATCCGGCACTTGCAAGCATGTCGGATCTCGCAGATCACATCCGTTGGATGTCGCGTGAAAAGTCCTATGAACCCACGACCGTGACGCGACACCTCGCAACACTGCGCGTTTTCTTCCGATGGCTGCATGCGACTGGTGCGATCCCACGCGATCCGGCGCGCCTGCTGGAGCGCCCGACCGCGTGGAAGCGACTCCCTGGGACGCTGACGCCAAAGCAGATGAAGAGCCTGATGGAGTCGCCGAATCCCGAGCAGGGCACGCTGTGGCTGCGTGACAAAGTGATCCTGGAACTCCTCTACGGCGGTGGGCTGCGCGCGAGCGAGATTTGCACTGTCAAGGTCAACGACTTCCATCCCACCATTGGCTCACTCGCCGTGACAGGCAAGGGCCGCAAGCAGCGCGTCGTGCCGATCGGCGTACCTGCCATCGAATGGACGGAGCGATATCTGAAGGAATGTCGACCAAAGCTGGCGGGCGCGGGAGCCGGCAAGGATGACTTTCGCCTGCTCCTCTCGTTTTCGGGGCGCCCGCTTGAGCGGGTGGCAATCTGGCAACTTGTGAAGAAGCACGCGGCACTCGCCGGGTTGAAGGATGTTCATCCGCACACGCTGCGTCACTCCTTTGCCACACACCTCGTGGCTGGCGGCGCCGATCTTCGCTCAGTGCAGGAGATGCTTGGTCACGCCAATGTCACGACCACGCAGGTCTATACGCATGTCACGCGCGACCATCTGCGCGAGACGCTCCTGAACTGCCACCCCCGCGAGGCGCGTGTCAACCGACCTCAAGTCGCCGCGCGAAAAAGTGCAAGTGCGCGGCCCGCTTCACGCGGTCGAGCGTCTCCTCGGTGACACGGTTTGCGCGTCGGCATCCATCGCGCAGGATGTCGATGATGAGATCGTCATTCCCCTCAAACTGCTTGCGACGCTCACGCATCGGGTCGAGCAGCGTGTTCAGGGCCTCCGCGACTTCCTGCTTGATATGTCCATCCCCGATGTTGTCGCCACGCGCGTATCGGTCTTTCAACTCTGCGACACGTGCCTGGTCGGGAATGAACGCCTCGACATACTGGAACAGCGCATTGGTGACATCACCGGGGTCGTTGGGACTTTGACGACCTGTGAAGATCTTGCCCACCTTTTTCTGCACCTCCTTGGCAGAGTCGGAGATGAAGATCGCATTGCCCAGACTCTTGCTCATCTTCTGAACGCCGTCGATGCCCATCAATCTCCCCACCGGCCCGACATCTGCGCTCGGAATAGGGAAGGTGCCGCCGAGCGCTTCATGCTCACCATCCTCAGCATGCTCAGAAACGCCGCAAAACACCTGATTGAAACGCCGTGCAACTTCGCGCGTCATCTCCAAATGCGGCACCTGATCCTCGCCGACGGGCACGCCAACGGGCCGAAATGCGAGAATGTCCGCAGTCTGTCCCACTGCATACAGCGGAAAGCCGAAGGAATAGGTGTCGCCGAGGTTCTTGATCTTGATCTCATCCTTCAGCGTGGGATTGCGCATGACACGGTTGAAGGGAATCAACATGGCGAACAGGAATGTGAGCTCAGCGATGGCTGGCACCTCGCTCTGCAGGAAGATTGCAGACTGCCGCGGGTCGATACCCATCGCCAGATAGTCCCGCACAATCTCGATGGTGTCCCGGCGGATCTCATCGGAACGCTCGGCACGCGTGGTGAACGCATGCATGTTCGCGAGCAGGAAATAACACTCATGTGTTGACTGCAGTTCGACTCGGCGGCGCACGCTGCCCACCCAGTGGCCGAGGTGAAGCATTCCCGTGGGCGTGTCGCCGGTCAGGATGCGTGGCTTCGCAGTTGCTCCATTCATGGCGAAGGATGCTACGGATCACAGGCGCATGCTGCGCTCAGTCCATCGACTGCAAGATATTCAACGCATTGAACAGCATGTGCGCCGTGATCGAAGCGGCAAGTGATCCAGTCCGTGCGACGCACCAACCGAGGACGACACCAAGGGCGAAAAGTATTGCGAGTCCGGGCGCGACAGCGCCCCCGACGAGGGCAGGAATGTGCAGCAGCGCAAAGATCAGGGCGCAAAGCAGAATGCCAGACCATGGATCGAATCCCCCGCGCCGAAGTGCGCCAAGCAGCGCACCACGAAACATGATCTCCTCGAGTGCGGGCGCGACGATCACCACGCCACCGATCAAAAGCCACTCACGCAGGTGGAGTGGAGTTTCGGCGAGCATTTGGAGCGTGCTGTGACCTTCAAGCGGAACCGCAGGGCCTCCGAGCGCCATCTGAAGGCTCCCAACAGCGATGCCGAGAGCCTGCAGTGGAAACCACGCCGCAGCGAGTGCGACGGCACCAATCAGCGCCGACTTTGGACGACTCCACGAATGTGCCGCGCTGTCGGGGCGCATCAGAAACATGAGAACCGCGATGATCTGAAACATCGACGCTGTGCCGATCATCCACAGCGTGCCATCGATCGATACTGGGGCATCTTGGGACTGCGGAGGCGCAAAGCGCGTTCCAACCTCGGCACCGACCGCACCGACGACTTGGAGGACCAAGAACATCAGCAACGATTGACCCGCGCTGAGTTTCCATCGCATCGCCACGAATCGCGAGGATCGCCACACACCCGAGATGGCGATCGCCGCAACGGCACATACACCGATGATGAGCGTCCCCCACATCCAGGCAGCGGACGGCGCATTCGGAAGCGGCTGAGACGTTTCCGACCTACCCTCTGCGCACACGCAGGCCACCGTACCGATGAACGACAGGCTCAAGAGCATCCTGCGACGAAAGCGAACTGAAGTGAAGGCGGCGCAGTCAGCCGTTCCCATCGAGCAGTTACGCGAACAGATCTCGGAACTTGGACGCCCTCGGAACTTCTTCCAGGCAGTCGTCGATCGCGGCAAGGCATCACGAACGCGGGTGATCGCCGAAATCAAGCGCAAGAGCCCGAGCGCCGGACTGATCCGCGAGGACTTCGATCCCGTCGCCATCGCACGAAAGTATCACGCCGCAGGTGCTGCGGCGATCTCGTGCCTCACCGACGAGGCGGACTTTGGCGGACGCCTCGAATTCATCCATGCCATTCGCGATGCGATCCCGCTGCCTGTGCTTCGCAAGGATTTCATCGTCGACCCCTATCAGGTCTGGGAGTCACGCGCTGCGGGAGCCGATGCGATCCTGCTGATTGCTGAAGCGCTGCGGGAGAGTGAGATCATCGACTTCCAGATCCTGAGCGTTGAACTCGGCATGACGACTCTGCTCGAAGTCCACGATGCCGACAACCTCTGCCGCGCGATGCAGCATGTTGGATTCCCGCACGCGGGCTACTCACTGCTGGGCATCAACAACCGAAATTTGCGCACCATGCAGACGGATATTCACCACTCCTTCCGGCTGGCTGAGCTGGTCGAGGACACGCGCGTGCTCGTCAGCGAGTCCGGCATCACTTCGGGCGACGACCTGCGTCGACTGCGCGAACATGGGATCCACATCGTCCTCGTGGGCGAACATCTGCTGCGGCAGCCGGATCCGGGGACGGCGCTGCGCGAGATGACCGCATGACTGCCGCGTGCGACCACGCAGTTTGCCCGACATGCACGTGTGCGTTCAACCACAGATGACTGGCGCAAGGCGCTCGGCGATCCGCCACCCTGTGAGAGCGGCACCGATGCGGATCTGATCGCCTGCCACAAACAGCTGCAGTCCATACCCCGCGTCAAGGCTCCAATCTGCACGAATCCTGCCGACGAGAACGGGGTCGCGCCCCGCGGCTGCGAGTGGTTCGGGGAAGCGGTTGCCGCTGCGGTCGTCGACGATCTCGACTCCTGGGGCATCTGCGAGAAGCGTGCGCGCGTACGACTCCGAGAGGGGTTGTTCGAACTCGAGCGCGATCGACTCGCAGTGTGCGCGGAGCACAGGCACGCGAACACACGTTGCGGTCACGCGGAGTTGTGGATCGTTCCAGATGCGACGCGACTCATGCAGCAGCTTCGCCTCTTCCTCGTTGTAACCATCAGCTCCCACGGCACTGTTGTGCGAAAAGCAATTGAAGAGGCACTGCCGTCCGAACACACTCGTGTCGAGTGGCTGCCCAGCGGCATACGCGTGCGCCTGCTGTTCCAACTCGCGCATCGCCGCGGCGCCTGCACCGCTGACCGCTTGGTACGTCGATACCACCATGCGCCGAACGCGTGCCGCGCGATGCAAGGGTGTGACTGCGACGAGCGCCACAATCGTCGAGCAGTTTGGTACGGCAACGATGCATGGCGCCCGACATGCGTCGAGCACGGCACCATTGACCTCAGGGATCACAAGCGGTACGGCGGCGTCCATGCGGAACGCACTCGAGTTGTCGATCGCCCACGCCCCATCCCGGACGGCCCGCGGCGCCCACTCGCGTGAGATCCCCTTCCCTGCCGAAAAGAACACCACCTGCGTTCCTCGGAAACAGCCTTCATGCAGCGGCTCGACCACGACATCCCGCCCCCCAATGTTGACCGCCTTGCCCGCAGAGCGAGGGCTGGCAAAGAGTCGCAATCCATCGAGGGGAACCCGCGACTCCTGCAAAATTTGCAAAAACTCGCTCCCAACGGCGCCTGTAGCCCCCACTACGGCAAACGGACCTGAAGCGGGCATTGTGTGGGGGTTCAAAAGAAATCCTCAAATCGGCTTGCCATCTTCCGTCTATATCGTACGGTTCATCCATTCAGCGGCTTGGAAGCGTAAGCCAAGTCCGTTTGAAGATTTTGAAAGGCAATCATCATGTCATCGAAGCCAGCGAACTCGACGAAGACAACGACCAAGTCCACCAAGCTTTCGGACGCGGACCTCGAGAAGGCGAGTGGAGGCGGCGCCAGCCGCGTCTCTCGTAACTCGACCGCAGCCCGCCAAGCGCGGACTCCGAAGCGCTGATCTGCGCCAGTCTCCGACCGACGGTCTGTCGGTTTCGGTGAATGACCACGCGGTCGGTGACCGTTCTCTGCTCCTGAACGGCCGCCGATCGCTTTTCATTTGACGCTTGAGGGTCCTCCGCGTGGATCTACGGGCGTGTCGATCGAGGGCACCTCGAGCATCTGCCGCCGCGCCATCTCGCGAAAGCGTCCCTCGACGCGGACAAGATCGTCGAATGTCCCCTCCTGTACGACACGCCCCGACTCCATCACAAAGATGCGATCGCATGACCGCACTGTGCTGAGACGATGCGCGACGATGATGCGAGTCGCACGAAGCCCGGCGAGGCTTGATACCACCTGTGCCTGCGAGATCTCATCGAGCGCACTCGTCGCCTCGTCAAAGACCAAGATCTTGGGCCGCGCCACCAATGCACGCGCGATGAGAAGCTTCTGCAGTTGGCCGCCCGAAAGCGTCTGGTCGGTCACGTAGGTGTGAAGACCCATCGGCATCCGATCGACTTCCTCCGCAAATCCAGCAGCCTCGAGCGCACGCTGCGCATCGTTGATGGTGTAGAGCGTGCTTCCCACGATGTTCTCCAAAATCGCACCTGGAACGATGCGCGTGTTTTGCACCACAGCACCGATCTGTCGACGAACCGAGACGAGGTCGAGACGGTCAAGATCCTTGCCATC
>VGYQ01000048.1 GCA_016872915.1 Planctomycetota bacterium
CAGCAACAACAGCAGGGGCAACAGGGTGGCAAAGATCAGAAGAAGGGCGAGACGGCTGAACAGGCCGCCGAACGCCGTCGCCGCGAGGAAGCGCAGCGCCGTGCAGCTCGTCAGGGTCGAGAGGGAGAACAAGGAAAGGAACAGCGCCAACAGGGCGGTGATGGGAACAACCCAGGCGAGATGCCTGAGCAAGTGGATCCAATTGAGGGTGGCGCTCTTTCAGAGACAGACTCAGAGTGGGGCAACTTGCCACCGCGTACACGCGATCTGGTGCAGCAAGGCATTCGGGAGAAGATGTCTGCTGTCTATCGACGATGGACGGAGGCCTACTACCGCCGCATCGCAGAGGAGGCACGAAAATGAGGGAGAACACCTCCGTTTGTGCCGTGTCATGGCCGCATTGGCCGGCAGCATTGCTGCTGGGCAGCATGGTTGGAGTGTTGGCAATGGCATCGCAAGATGCGAAGCAGAGTGTGCAAGGTGCTTCAGATCCGAAGGAGCAAAGAGTGGTGGCCGCAGGTGCGGAGAACAAACCTGCGGAAGATGAGATCAACCCCGCGCAGCAGAAGGCGATCGAGCGCGGGCTTGCATACCTTGCAGAAGTTCAGAATGACGATGGATCATTTGGGCGAGGTCGCTATGGGCGTCATATTGCCGTTGCAGCTCTTGGTGGTCTTGCCTTTATGGCCGATGGCAATGTGCCAGGGCGTGGACGCTATGGCGAACAAGTGGCGAAGGCTCTGGAGTTTGTGCTACGAAACACAGCAGAGAGCGGTCTGCTCGCAACCGACGGAACAACTGGTCCGATGTATGGCCATGGGTTTGCCACCCTATTCCTGGGCGAGATCTATGGAATGAATCCAAGTGATGCTCGGGTACGCGATGCTCTTGTTCGTGCCATCGATTTGATCATCAACAGTCAGAACGATGAAGGTGGTTGGCGCTACAACCCCGTTCCTTTTGATGCGGACGTTTCGGTGACGATTTGTGAGGTGATGGCACTTCGAAGTGCGCGGAATGCCGGCATCAAAGTGCCGCGTGAATCGATCGATCGCGCGGTTCGCTATGTGCGTGATTGCCAGAACCCCGATGGTGGGTTCCGTTACATGCGGCAACCAGGAACGAGCGCATGGCCACGTACAGCAGCGGGTGTCGCGAGTCTGTTTTATGCCGGCATCTATGAGGATGACTCCATTGAACGCGGTTTGGACTACCTCGATAACAACGCAGGCGTTGGTGCGATGGGTGGACCGCAGTCTCAGGCTCACTACTACTACGGGCAGTACTACACCACGCAAGCGATGTATCTCGCAGGTGGCGAACGATGGCAAAGCTGGTGGCGCCGAGCACGAGCCGAGCTCGTTGAAGAGCAGAGTGCGGATGGGTCGTGGGTGGATCATCAAGCGGGCGAGTCCTATGCGACATCGATGGCACTTATCGTGCTCCAGATGCCAGGTCGATACCTTCCGATCTTTCAGCGCTGAATCATGTTTGCCGTTCTTCTTGCATCTCTTCTCGCGGTCACTCAGTCGCAGACAGTGCAGGCACCAACTGAGATTGATGTGCTTGTGGCAAACGGGTCATGGCAAACTGGAGTTCTGGACCCGGCCGGGGCCATCCGAGGACCAGATGGATCGGACTTGTTGAAGGGCGCGATCGGTTGGGTTCCAAGGCGCGAGACTGCGGTCAAGCAGCGTCGTCCACTCGGGGTCATTCAACTTGCCGATGGACAAGTGTTGGTTGGATCATTCGGAGGATTTGCCGCAGTGGAGAGCGGCAGCGTCTCTCGCTGGAAGCACAGTGGACTTGGAAATGTGTCGATTCCACTTGACCAAACGGCTCTGATTCAGTTCGAGCCACTCCTGACCACTCTGGTGGCTTCGGACTCGGACGTGATTCTGCTTCGAAATGGCGATCGAGTCAGTGGATTCGTGAAGTCAGTTGGAACCGAGGTCGAGATGGAAGTTCAGGGCAGCGTGCAGCCAGTACCAGTCGAACGTATTGCTGGCATGGCTCTCGTACACGCCGAGCAGAAGGGTGGACCGCTCCGGGTGTGGCTCAACGATGGATCGGTGTTCGATGCGGCGCAGATCGATGGCGGATTCGCCGGCGGCTTTGCCTTGCGAGGGCTGGCGCTCGTGGCAGGAAGATCGAATTTGCCGCTGACAGTCGAGGATATTGACGGTGTCGCATTGCAACCGGCACGGCTTCAATCATTGGCTGACCAAGCACCTCGCATCGAAGATGCAAATGCTCCCGCACTTCCACGCTCACATCAGGAACCGCCGCGAGTCACAGATGGGCGGAGTGCCCCCCTCTCCGCGGCGACCATCACCCTTCGGGGGCCGATACGGCTCATCTATGAAATCCCCGAGGGCTTCACCACCCTGTCGGCCATTGCCGAGATCCCGCTCGCATTTCGTCGGTGGGGAGATGTGGTGTTGGTTATTCGGCAGGGCGGAAAGGAACTGCTTCGTCAGCCGATGTCGGGCAGCAATTCCCGTCACTCGATCGCGCTGCCAATTGTCGCGGGTGAGCTCGAAATCGAGGTTGAGGAGGCTCGTCATGGGCCAGTCGGCGACACTGTCATTCTCACTCGGCCCCTGCTCCTCAATACCAACTGATTTCGGCTTCAAAGTCAGCCGAGTATCCGTCGCATTCCAGATATAGCGATCACCCCCCCATCGCCCTACGTGGAGTCGACCAGCGTCATCCACCAGCACTGCACACGCATGGTCTCGCGCCGTCACAAGTCGCAGCGAGTCATCCATCAACTCCCTCCAGCGATCGCTCCGCCAGCGCTGTAGTCCCGTGGATTGGAGAACGATGGGCGCACGAATGTGCTCAACAAGTGCTGCTGCGGCTGGCTGAAAGCTGCCGTGGTGAGGCAGTTCAAGGACGTGGATGTTTTGAAGTGATTCGCCGCCAGATGCAAGAACGTGTGGGCAACCCTTTCGCGCAAGATCCCCAGTCAACAAGATGGACAGATCGTCAGCATCGATGCGTACCACCAGACTTCCATCATTCGCATCCAGCGCAGGATCATCGGAAGAGGGATGAAGCACAGTGACCTTCACAACACCCCAGGATGCAATATCACCCAGCCGCATGCAGTGCAGGGGTACGCGCGCGTCTGCCACCGCCTGAAGAGCTGCAGCGACTGGTCCGCCACTCTGTTCCGCCCAACGAAGAAACGCATCGGTGACAACGACTTCTCCCACATCGATACCACGCACGATCTCGGGAAGTGCACCGAAGTGATCCAGATTCGGATGGGAGATGAATAGACAATCTATGCGCTTCACACCCAGCGCAAAGAGCGCAGGCAGGATCGTCCGTGAACCGATGGCCGTTGCTCCAAGACTGCCGCAGTCATAGAGAACACAGTGCTCCCCACAGCGAATCAGATAGCAGGAGCCATTCCCGACATCCAACATGTCGATTCGGCTGCGCCACGGGATTTCATCGTCGACGGTCCAACCACGTGCCGGCGTTGGAAGCGCCCCTGGCCACTGCGCAGTCTCGCGCGCAATATGCAGCACTGCCCGAGCATGCAACACGGCCACGCGTCCGATTGCACGACCCCCCCACGACCAAACTGGATCTGTGGCGACCGCGACGTTCGCGAGGACAACCATCGACGCAAAGATGGGGGACAAGAGCAGTGTGCATGGAATACAGAGAAGTGGAACCGATCCAAAGTGCATCCAGATCACCGGCAGTGTCGCGGTCCACGCACCAACCGCCGCGCAGAGAGGCTGGAGTGCGCGTCGAAACAACACCATCATGAGGTGTGGACCAGCAAGAACACTGTTCACCCACCTTTGCACAACATGGCTACCGATGCGAAGGCCAAGGATTGCCGCGAAACTCAGTTGCAATCCCGGATCATGTGCCGAGAGTGGATCTGCGATCAGCAGCAGTCCGAGGCTGATTGCCAGAACAACCCAAAATGGCATCCGCCGCCCCCAGATACCGGTCAGCGCCACGCATCCACCCATCCACGCGGCGCGGAGCGAAGAGATCTCAGGCTCAATGGAGAGCGCGAACAGGGCAGCCAGTCCGAGGAGCACAACACTCACAAGTTGTTGCGGAGTGCGAAAGAAGCCAAGACAGCACATCACGGTGCCCGAAAGCACTGCAAAGTTGAAACCAGAAATTGCCACAAGGTGCTGGATGCCGCACGCGGCAAACAGTCGACTCACACCACGAAGTCCCGGTAGAGAAGCACCCGTTGTGGATGCAGCGACGAGAGCCGATGCATCCAGTTGGTCGCTGGCAATGATGCGCCGAAGCGTTTCATCAACTGTCCCACGCCAACGCGCGACCCAAGCCGCGGGGGTATCCGCTTGCCCACACGAATGGATGAGGGCAGCGGTTTCCACGTGCAGCGAGCCAGCGATGCGGCGGTCACGAGCCCAACACGCCATATCGAATCCGCCAGGATTCCTCGGCGGTCCGAACCCACTCAGCCAGCCGCGAATACTGATCCTTTCGCCCGGACTGCATGGAACTGCGCTGGCAGAAACAACAACCTGCACGGTTGCATTCACGGGCGATGTATCTCCCCCATCGACAGAACAGCTGGCGTGAAGCAGGAACCGTGTGGACGGCTCGTCTGGAACAAAACGAGCGAGTACATCTTCATCCAGTGCTCCACAGGCAATCAGCTCGCGGCGGAAAGCACGCTCATCCGTACGCGGAGTGGAGACGACAATCCCTTGGAGATGAACCAATCGCCGCCGCGTGAAGTCCACTGTGCCGCACCTGGCCAATACGGAATCCCACTCCACCGCATCACGAGCAACAGAGAGCCATCCGCCAAGGGCACACAGTGCGATCAACATCCAAAGACCAATCCATTGCCGTGCGACAATCCAAAGAATGATCACACCGATTGCTGCCATCAGCGCAAGGAGTGCGATGTGATGCCCACTCAGTGGGTGGAGGGTGCCAATCCAGCAGCCGCAGAAGAGTGCGACCGCTGCAATTGGAAACAGCGGCACGTGCTGAACATGCCCACCCCCCGACTGGCGCAACATGTCCGCAAGCTAGGGCGCGGCCAAGCGCGCCTTCTTGGTCATCCCAAACTTCAGTTCCCTGGCAAGTTGTTGGAAACAGCGAACGGCAAGTTTGCCGATCGCACCCCTTGATGCACTTCTTGGAGCAGGTCGCGGCGCAATCTCACCACGTCTGAAGAAGGTCCCCACACATAGACCAACCAGACAACACCAAGTGCAGTGATGTCATGAATAAAAGCGTCAGGCGATTCGGTGGATCGGCCCTGCACCTGCTGCGCTGCACGCACGAGCACCTTCTGCGCCGTATCAGAATCAACCCCATGCTCGAGTACCACCTGTACTTCGACTCGCCGCAATGGATGGGAACTGTTGTTGGTGATCACCGCACCGAAGATCATGCTGTTTGGAACGAAGATTCTCCGATTGTCGGTTGTGTCAATTGTCGTCGAGAAAAGGTCGATTTCATCCACTGTGCCAAACTGGCCAGCGGCTTGAATGGTGTCGCCGATCTTGTAGGGTCGAAAGACCATCAGCATCACCCCCGCAGCAAAGTTCGACAGTGTTCCTTGGAACGCAAGGCTGACGGCAAGGCCAACGGCACCAAGCAGCACGGAGAAACTGGCGGTCTCGAACCCAAATCGGTTGAGTACAAAAGTGACTGCAATAATCAGAATGAGCCAGCGCGTCAGCTTGGCAAAGAAGCGTGCGAGTGTCGTATCGATCTCCGAGCGTTCGCATGCACGCAGCACGATGCGTCGGCTCCATGTCGAGAGGAAGTACGCAATGATCAGGATGATGCAAGAAGTGATCAGGGGTGTTGCGTACTGCTGGATGAGCACGAGCGCTTCGCGGGTGGCGGCGGAGTCGGCAGTCGGAGGTGCGGGAGAAGCGTCGGTCATGGTTGGGAAGAGGATAAGAGGCAGTGATATTCATGCGCTGCGCGCAACAGTGATAAGGCGTTCAAGTGCGGCTCCCGCAGCACCTGATGCGATGGACTTTCGAGCGAATGCTGTCCCCTCCGTCAGGTTCTCAGCACAACCACCAGCTACCAAAGCGGCGGCGGCATTGATCACGCTCATTTCCATGGCAATCGACGCTGCGCGTCCGGAAAGAACATCGCGAAACAGTTGGGCAGCCTCGGGAAGGCTCGTAGGTGAAACCGAAAGTGGATTGCCGTGCCGAACGCCAACCGACTCAGGCGTGATCTCACGCATATGGACGGAGCCGCCTTGTGCAGTCCGTTTTACCTCTGCCAGCAGTGTCGATGCACCTGTCGTCATTTCATCGAGTCCATCGAGACCGTGGTAGACGAGCGCATGTTCGGTGCCGAGTTCACGAAGAACGGAAGCGATCAGTGGAACGAATGCTCGGTCATACACGCCCACGACCTGCCGACGCGCATACGCCGGATTGGTCAGAGGTCCAACGAGATTAAAAATCGTTGGAAACCCGAGTGCCTTGCGAATGGGCATGGCATGTCGAGCTGCTGGATGGTGGTTTGGGGCGAAACAAAACGCGAAGTGCGCTTGCTCGAGGCACCTGCGCTGACCTTCGAGTCCCAGTTCAAGTGGCAAACCGAGCACTTCAAGGACCTCCGCAGAACCACGCCCCGTCCGCGATCGATTCCCGTGCTTTGCAACATGAACGCCTTGTGAAGCCGCGATGATCGCCGCGAGTGTGCTGGCGTTGAACGCCTTCGGCGCTCCCCCCGTTCCGGCTGTATCAAGGATGCGCGAAGGATCGATGGAAGTCTTGAGTGCCGTGACATGGGAACGCATGACCAAAACTGCACCCGTCAACTCTTCTACGGTGGGTAGCCGGCGTGCGAGCAGTGCCAGCAGCGCGCCAACCTCGGCGGGATGGGACTGCCCCCCCATCATCTCGCCAAAGGCTGCCTGCGCTTGGTCGATCGTCAGCGTTTGTCCAGAGATCAACAGTCGCAGGAAGGGCGTGAGATCGCCCGGCCTTTCTTGCCGTGGAAACTCACTCGGCTGCAGTGGTGTGACTGGCGTTCCCATGCAGAAGTGGAGATGCTACGGGGGTGATCGCATCCATCGTTCACCAAATGAGTCCCATGGCGGTCGAGATTTCGCCGGGTGTCGGTGTGCGTTGGTATGGACTTTCCTACATGCTGGGCTTTCTGTGTTGCTGGCTGCTGCTTCGAACACTCGCGAAGAGCGGACGAATCCTGCTTTCGACCTCGCAAGTTGCGGATCTTTTGACCTACATCATCATCGGTGTCGTTGCAGGCGGGCGCCTCGGTCATGTGGTGTTCTATGAACCGCGCCTTCTCATCACGTTTCATGAGGGATTGCCTTGGTGGGGTCTGCTCGACATTCACAAGGGAGGCATGGCCAGTCACGGGGGCATCATCGGCACGGTGGTTGCCGGCGTCGTGTTCGCGCGACGGTATGGAATCTCGATTGCACACGTGATTGATTGCATGGCATTCGCCGCTCCACCCGGCCTTTGCTTCGGGCGACTTGCCAATTGGGTCAATGGCGAACTCTGGGGAAAGGCGCTGCCTGCATCGATGCAGGCAAATCCGCCTTGGTGGTCTGTGAAGTATCCGCAGGAAATTTTTGATCCCAACTTCCCAGTGGAATCTCTCCAACCGCTCGCACCACTCGTTGATCCAGCAGTGCCACTACCGAGCGCCATTGTGGAGGCCGCATACAACCACCGCGAAGATGTCATCGTGAAGCTTGAGCCGTTGCTGACCGCCTACTGGCCCAACAACTTTCTTCAGGCAGCAACGGATGGCCCTCTGTTGTTTGGAGTCCTCCTCCTCGTGTGGTTGCGACCGCGCCGCCCCGGCATCATCGCAGGTGCATTCCTGGTCACATATGGTGCTGCACGGCTTTTGAGTGAGCAGTTGCGTCAGGCCGACGACAACGTCTTCATGATTGGTGTTCTCACGCTGCCGATGCTGTTGTCCATCGGCATGATGCTGCTTGGTACAGCCGTGCTCTGGAGCATCAGTCGCTCGAATGCCCCCCGCATTGGTGGACTCTTTCCCCTTAGCGGTCGTACACAGTCACTGAATTCGCCCACTCCGGCTCCCAAAGCCTGAAGCCACCGACGAAAGCATTCGCATTGTCGCCCAGCCTGCAGTTGGCCGGCATCTCCTTGAGATTTGCCGCGTTGCCCCCGCCAATGACAACGTAGTCGGGCAAGAGTGCCGCAGAGAGAATCTCAACGGTCTTATGGACATTCTTTTCCCAGCGCTTTCGTCCATTCTTCTTGAGCGCCCCCTTCCCAACGTAGTCCTCAAATGTGCCACCCTTTTTGAATGGCATATGCGCGAGTTCCGTCGGAACAATCACATGCTGACAGATGAGGCACGACCCGAGCCCAGTTCCAAGGCCGAGAAAAAGCATGCGTCCCCCGTCATAGGAGCCGACCGCCTGCATGGCAGCATCATTGATCACCTTGACTGGTTTTGAAAAACCATTGTCGTAGTCAAACTCCGTCCATCCTTTGCCAAGATTGATGGGATCATGCGCGGGCTGATTCTTCACGATGGGCGCTGGCAACCCAATTGAGACGGTGTCGTAATCCCAGTCCTTCGATAGATCCTTGACGCCGTCGAGCATCTGCTGAGGCGTGAGCGTTGGTCCGGAGGCGAACGCGCGCTTCTGTGGATCGGAGGCGATTCGAATCTTTACATTCGTTCCACCAATATCGATTGCTAACACCTTCGTTGCCATACTGAGAGTGTACCGTGAAAAAGCTGGATTTTGTTTCGCAGACAGCACGGCATGCAAGGAAACGGCGTGCCGGCAAAGTCATTTCACCGCGACAAGCGCAACTGGTAAATGCACCTCGCTCCACTTGTCAGCATTGCGAATACCCGGTCCGTTGTACGAAAACTGTCGCGGCTCGCCGACGACCGTCCAGCCTGGATGTGCGTCGAGCCACTCGCGCAGGAGGCGCAGTCCCTCATTCGTCCGCTTCATGCCATAGGCACCCTTCAGTCCGATACTGAGGACTGTCACGGGCTTCGTATCGACTATTGCAATCTGACCGTCCTTGCCAACTGGTCCGAGTTCAGCCTCTCGGTACAAAAAGGACATCGTCCAGTTTCCCTTTCGATCATCGAGCAGGCCATCGGTCTCACGAGTCATCTCGCGGTAGTCCATCTCGACCGGACTCGTCATCGCGATCTCACGTTCCTTGATGTGATTGAAGAGTGGCCAAAATGCACCAAACGAACCGACGCCAGAGTTTCCCGTGGATGAAAACTCGGCGCGGCGCACAGAGGGATACGCCTTGATCTCAATGGCCCCGGGCGGCGTTGGTGCGGGATAGCCCACGGGCAGCGGCGCCTCAATCTGGCAGCGACCGCACTGCCAGAACTCCCCCTCCAGTTGCGGTTCAGCGGAGGGTCCGCTGCCGTAGGTACCCACGCGGATCACACAGCCAGCCTTCGGCAGCACTGGCGATCGATCGATGGGCGCGCTTTGCAGCACCAGAAGCAGAACGGAGGCAGAGGCGATTGGGCAGATCATCTTGGGTTCCTTTTGATTCGAGTGCGGTTCCCCAATCACGGTTTGGGGAACACTTCTCGCTGAAGCCTGACTCATGCGATACTAGAGACATGACCCTCTCGAAACCATCGTGGGAGTATGCGCCCGCGCCCGAGACACTGAAGGTCGATATTGCACCCGAGTATGGACTTTTCATCGATGGTGCCTTCCGTGTACCGCGGTCGGGGCGAATGTTTGCAACCATCAATCCTGCGACAGAAGAACCGCTTGCGCAGATCGCCGAGGCAGATGCAGCAGATGTGAACGATGCGGTGGTCGCTGCGCGAAGGGCACTCAAGGGTTGGCGGAAGTTGCCCGCGCTGGAGCGTGCGAAGTACCTGTATCGAATTGCGCGGCGTATTCAGGAGCGCGCGCGGGAACTCGCGGTGCTCGAGACGATGGACAACGGCAAGCCCATTCGCGAGACGCGAGATGAGGATGTGCCGCTTGCGGCCGCGCACTTCTTCCATCACGCCGGCTGGTGCGACAAGCTTCGCTACGCGCTGCCGACCGCCACGGGCGCGGATCCGCAGCCCATTGGTGTATGCGGTCAGGTGATCCCTTGGAACTTTCCACTGCTGATGGCGGCATGGAAGATCGCGCCTGCGCTTGCGTGTGGCAATACGGTCGTGCTCAAGCCAGCCGAGACGACACCACTGACTGCGCTTCGCCTCGCCGAGATTTTGCAGGAAGTGGATTTGCCGCGCGGTGTCGTCAACATCGTCACGGGCGCCGGAGCAACGGGGCGAGAACTTGTGCACCACGCCGATGTGGACAAGGTGGCGTTCACGGGATCGACGGATGTTGGGCGTGCCATTGCCACGGCGGTCGCGGGCACATCGAAGCGATTGACGCTGGAGCTCGGTGGAAAGAGCCCCAACATCATTTTTGCCGATGCGCCGATCGATCAGGCGGTGGAGGGCATCGTGTCGGCGATTTGGGTCAATCAGGGGCAAGTCTGTTGCGCGGGCAGTCGGCTGCTCGTCGAGGAAAGCATCGTCGATGAAGTGATCGAAAAGCTGCAATATCGCATGCGCAGTCTGCGAGTTGGCAATCCGCTTGATAAGAACACGGATGTCGGGGCAATCAACAGTCGCGCGCAGCTTGAGCGAATCGAGGGGTACATCCGCACGGCGACATCGGAGGGTGCCACACACAACTCCGTATCCGATGCAGCGCTTCCATCGCGTGGCTTCTGGTGTCGACCATGTTTCTTCACTGGCGTTCAGCCCGCACACACGATTGCGCGGGAGGAAATCTTTGGTCCCGTGCTCGCAGTGATGACATTCCGCACTCCAGACGAAGCGGTCGCACGCGCCAACAACACGATGTACGGATTGAGCGCGGGCATTTGGACAAGCCGCGGATCGAAGGCATACGAGATTGCAAGGCAGATCAAGGCAGGCGTCGTGTGGTGCAACACCTTCAACCAGTTCGATGCTGCGGCGCCATTCGGTGGCTACCGCGAATCAGGCTTCGGCCGCGAAGGCGGGCGTGCAGGACTCGCCGCGTATCTCGCATGATCACCCCAAGGAGCATTCCATGACAGACCGCGCGGAAATCACGAAGACCTGGAAGCTCTTTATCGGTGGCGCGTACCCACGCAGCGAGTCGGGGCGCGTTCTGCCTGTGCATGATGTGAACGGTCACGCGGGCGGTCGTGCCATCGCGTATGCGGCGCACGCCTCCCGCAAGGACTTGCGTGATGCGGTTGAAGTTGCCCGCGCGTCGCAAGAGCGCTGGGCCGCATCGAGCGGGCTGCTTCGCGGTCAGATTCTCTATCGATTGGCCGAGATGTTGGATGGCCGTCGCGCCGAGTTGGTTGAGGCCGTACGGATGGGTGGTCGGCTTGGTCGCGGCAAGGCCCGGCTTGAAGTGGAACTGAGTCTTGATCGCATCGTGTCGTTCGCCGGGTGGTGCGACAAGCTGGAGAGCGTGATGGGTGGTCGCAATCCTGTTGCCGGACCGTTCCATTGCTTCTCTCAGATCGAGCCGGTCGGTGTCGTTGCTGTCTTTGCGCCCGATGAGCATCCACTGCTCGGGTTTCTTTCACTCATACTGCCCCCGCTTGCATGCGGGTGCTCTGTGGTTGCGATTCCAAGCGCAAGCGAACCAGTCCCCGCGTTGATCGTGTCCGAGGCGGCGCCCAGTTCGGATATTCCCGCTGGTGTGCTCAACGTGTTGACGGGATCACACGAGGAGCTCGTGCCAGTTGCGGCTGCGCACCGCGATATCGATGCCGTAGTCGCCGCGGTGCCTGCGGAACTCGCCAAGACCCTGCAGGTTGGCGTCGCCGAAAACATGAAGCGAGTTCGGTTGATCGACCCACAGGCAGCGTTCACGGACGAAAGCGCATGGAACGATCCACGGGCGTTCACGGGCGTGACCGAAGTGAAGACGGTCTGGCACCCAATTGGTATCTGACGGCACTCGACCGCCGGTGCGCTGCGCGATGGACTCGCCGCGCTCGACTCCCCTGCTCACATGAGCCACGATTGTGACGGGCATGAACCTGATACTTCACGCGATGCGGGCGGGCGATGGCTGGCAGGACACTCGGGCAATCCCTCGGGCAGCCCCGTCGTCGTCGGGTCGATCACTGTAGAGCTGCGTCGGCAACTCGAGCACGTCGACGGCGACGGCAGGCGCTGCACGCTCGCATCGCGCGACGCCTGCTCGAACTCGCCGAAGGCAGCGACCTTCGTGCCATCAGCGAGGTGATGGACAGGCTCGATGGCGCGCCCGCTCGCGCTGTCGTGGACATCGAGCCGCAGCGGATCGAGCTGCGCCCGATCACCTTTGAGCGGCGCGACTAGGTGCGGTTACTTGCTGCCAAACCAGCCGAGGA
>VGYQ01000049.1 GCA_016872915.1 Planctomycetota bacterium
AGCCGCCCGAATCAAATCCCCCAGTTGCTGAGCACTGCGGACAGATCGGCACCGTTCACAGTGCCGCTGCCATCCACGTCGCCAACGCCAGACCCGCCCCAGTTGCCCAGAAGCATCGTCAGGTCAGCACCATTGACCTGGCCGTCGCCATTGACATCCGCCGGGTTTGACTGCGTCAGCTGGATCGTGGCGGAGTCCATCACGACGGGCGCGCTCTTGCCATGCTGCACCCATAGGTTGTAGGCCGTCACTCCGCTGCCGTCGCCGGCAGTGTCGCGCAGGAACTCCATGTACTGCCTCGTTGACGTTTGGAAGTAGAAGGTGACCGCAGCACTGGTCGCACCCGTGGGCACGGGGAAGAGGGAGTCGTCCCAGTACTGGCCATCCGAGTACGAATAGCCCACTGGCGCGGCGCCCGCTGCGACGAAGGCCGCATTTGTGAAGCCACGCGGCGGAATGCGGTTGTCAAACAACTTCACATTGTTCAGCGTCAGATGGTCCTGTGTGCCGGGGGGCAGATGCGTTGCCTTGGCGACTGCCTCACTGATCCCGTGCTTTGCTTCGTAAACCTTTGTATTGCTGGTCTGGAGTGTTGCCGTCTGTGGGTCGTAGTGACCAAACTCTTGCAACAATCCGTCCTGCGCATTGAAGAACTTCACATTCAGCCAAGCGCGCCGGCCTTCTGGGAACCCAGTCGGCAACTTGTGACCGCTCTCGTTGGTGATCCGAACCTTCAGCAATGAACCTTGCTGCGTCAGCGCCATGTCTGAAGCGTCGCGCAACATTTGCACATTGCGCGCCACCGAGGCATCGACACGTTCGGGAGTCAAACCGTAGAACTCCGCATCATCACCGAGTTGTGTGGCAACCGCGCGGATGACCCACGTGTTCGCGCCAGCGAACGAATGTTGCGGAACATTGGGGCGTTCGAACTCTCCGAGCACTGTGTTGTCCGAATCGTCGTAGAACACGCAGCCACCACCCGCTTGGTCGGGCATATGGCAATCTTGGCAGGACTTCATGACGCCTGTCGGGTGATTGCCGCCGAAACGGCGATCCGCATAGAACACACCCTCCGTGGCAAAAGTGCTGTTCAGCCACTCCGAGTAGGTTCGCTGTTCGGCGAACATCTCATGCTTGTTCATCGTCGGGTGCGGTTGCCCGAGCGAGTTCAGCACCAATTCACCGTTGGGGCCTGGGCTATAGACAGGATTACTCACATCATGGCATGTGCCGCACTGGGAGCTATTGCTGTGGTATGGGGAAAAGATCAGCTCATTCCCGCCATGGAAATTTTGCGGGACATCGTGGAACGGTCCGCGCCGAACATCCGCGGGATCGACGACGAAGGTGCCGTTGCCATGGTCGACGCTCGGCAAAAGGTTCGCGGCGATCAGCGGCGCGAGCACTTCTGGATCAGGCGTGAGATCGACATTCTTTGGGTAGCCCTGTGCGTCGCCTTGCAGCGATGGATTCGGGTCGACGGTCCGGTGACAGAAGTGGCAGTTGATGCCATCAAAGTCGTCGGGCTCAAAGAGCGATAAATCGCCCGTGGAGCTTCGACCGTTGAGCCATGCCCCTGGCGCATGACAGCGGATGCAGAACTCACCGGACAGATGTGCATCCTGATTGGAGATTGCAAGGGCTGCCTTCCACACCGGGTCGCGCGCTGACTGCCCCATTAAGCTCGCTACCCACGCGTCGTAGGGGGCGTGCCTGTCGCTGTATCCGCCATGGCAGTAGGAGCAGCCATTCGACGATTGAATGAGTTCGAATCCCGAACCATCAAGGGTCGGTTGCGTACCCCGCTGAAAGAAATCAGCACTGCTTGTCGGTATCTGAACTTGGTCGCCGACACTGGCGGTGAGCTTCGCCGAAAGCACCATGGCCGCGGTGGTCGCTGCGGTGACGGAAAGGGCGATCTTCAGACTGCGTGTCTTCATGCAGGCGCTGCTCCAGTGCACACCTCTACGGGTGAATTAAAGGTGCGCTCCAGTGAAAAAATGTCAATTCCATCACAACATTTTCGATATTTGTGCATTGATTATTGGTCACTTGGCGCCAAATCGGTGCCGATTGGGCTCGGGCGTCCCTTTGGCTGCTTTCCTGTTGCCTCAGGCGGTGATTCGGCCCTTTGCGCACTGGCTCCGGCTGCGCCAGATTCGTTTGCTGAAATGGCCACCTTCATTCGGTCAGCCACCTTCGCGGTCAGCGTTCGCTCGAATGCATCATCGCGTCCCATCGGGGTCCACCGCGGATTCTCACGGATCGAATCATCTTGCGCATCGGCGGGCTTCTGGTTCAAGCGGTTCGTCCAGGTCGAGGCGAATCCACCCGTGTAGGGGTCTGGCTTGGCGCCCTCAATGAAGGATCGATCGATGTAAACCCACACAACCATATCGATGGGGCCTGTTGCAGTCTGGACATCGAAACGATCATCTGAACGTGTGCTGCCCGGGATCGCGGGTCCGGTCAGGGTTGCATCCGCGCGAACCGATTCCATCGGCGTGCTCTCGGGGGTGAACTCCACTCGAACGCGCCTGCGCCGGCTCATCAGCGTGTTTCCAGCTGCATCGACGGGGCCACTGTTGTCGATCCGCCATGGTTCGAGCGCGCCGCCTGCATGGCGTGGCTCACTCTCGATGATCCCATTCGACCTGTCGACCAAAGCGATACTGAATCCCATGGATCGGATCGCGCTCGTCGCGGCATCGAAAGCTTGCTGGTACTGCGTGGGCGCTACCGTCAGTTTTTCAGGACCTTTGCTGCTGAGCGCGCCCATGCAGCCACTGAGCAGCACGGTCGGCAGCAGGATGATCGGCAGGCGGCGCACGCTCGGATCGTACTTCGCTCGGATCACTGCGGACGCGCCGCGATCTCGATTCGCGGATCGATCCAGGCATAGAGGATGTCGACGAGCAGATTCAGCAGAACGAGCAGCGCTGCGTACACCAGCACCACACCCATGACGAGCGTGATGTCCTTGCCGAGTACGCCATCCACAAAGTGCCTGCCAAGTCCGGGGACGGCGAACACCTTTTCCACGACGAAGGACCCTGTCATCGCGATGGCGGTTGCGGGTCCGAGGTACGACAGCACGGGAAGGAACGCATTCTTCAGTGCGTGCCGAACCGCGGCTTCGCGGCGTGACAGACCCTTCGCCATCGCCGTGCGTACATGCTGTGTCTGCATCTGATCTGCGAGTCCGAACCGCAGCAGGCGTGCGATGTAGGCGGCGAATGGAAGCGAAAGCGTCAGCATCGGCAGCAGCGCATGCCCGGGTGTTCCCCAGCCTCCGACGGGAACAAGGCGGAGTTTTGCGGCAAGCAACACCAACAGCAGCGAACCTGTGACAAACGATGGAACGCTGATGCCCACGAGTGCGAGTACCTGCGTCGCACCATCGCTCCAACTGCCCGGTCGAAGTCCGCCGATCACGCCCGCGATGGATCCAATGATCAACGCGATTGCAATGGCACCCAGACCGATCGTTGCAGAAACAGGAAATCCCGCCGCAATGATCTCGTTCACGCTCCAGTCAGGATGCCGCATGCTCGGGCCGAGGTCAAACGGAACGGGATGCGCGCCTGCGATCCATGCGATGCCCGAAGCACGCAGCGTGTACTGGCTCAGGAAGGCCCCGGGCTGATCGAGTTGGTATTGGCGCCGCATCGCCTCCGCGACTTCCGCTGAGGGGCGCCGCCCCTCATTCTCCATCGGATTTCCAGGGATCACCCACAGCAGTGCGAAGGTGATAGTGAGAATCAGCAGGAGAACGATCGGCAACTGCAGCAGGCGGCGCGCAATGAGTGCGCTCATGCCGCTCATGGCAGAGCGTCCTCTGCGGCATCGCCATTTGTATGGAGCCGTTGCAGGCGTTGGTCGAGACGCGGCGTTCGCACGATGCCGCGCAACCGATCGGGGTCATACATGTAAAGCGTCACGTAGCGGCACAGCGGCAGAATCGGCATCTGCTCTTCCATGATCAGTCGCTCTGCGTCGCTCAGCAGACGCATTCGCTGCGCAGAGTCGGGTGCGCGCTCGGCATCCGCAAGAAGCGCATCAAAGCGCGGATCAGAGAATCCGCGGTCATTGTTGCCGTTGCCCGTTCGCGAGAGATCGAGGAATGTGGTCGGATCGAGATAGTCCCCGTACCAACCGCCGCGCGCGATCATGAAGTTGCCCGATCGCAGATCTTCCTTCGCGAACTTCCCGTCCTTGCTCCGCACCTCACACTGCACGCCGAGCCCATCGCGCCACATCGCAGCGAGCGCGGATGCGATGCTGCGCACGCGCGGGTTCCCAGTCATGAAGAGCATTTCGACGGGTGGAAACATCTGGCCTTCGGCGTTCTCGATGAGTCCATCACCGTCGCGGTCCTTCCAGCCTGCGGCCGCCAGCTCCGCGCGCGCTGCCGTGAGATCGAATGGAAGCCCTGTTGGAGACTCGTAGCCCGGGATGGATCCCGGCGGTACAAGCGTGGTGGCAATCGGCTCATGCAGTCGCGTGACGGATTGCACGAGCGCGCGCTTATCCACTGCACGTGCGAACGCGCGTCGTACGCGAGCGTCGGCAAAAGGATTGAAACGCCCGTCGGGCAGCGTCGGGCGGCAGTTGAAACTCCAGAAGTCCGTCCCGAACGCAGGAAGCACATGGACATCGCGGCGTCCCGCGTTGACCAGCTCGGCGCGGAACTCGGCGGTCAGATCGCTCACCCAGTCGATGCTGCCTGACTCGTAGGCAAGTACGGCAGTCGCTGCATCCTCGATCGGCACGATCTCCACCGAGCGTGCTTGCGCGGGATGGGCTCCGCGATACATCGGGTTCGGCTCAAGCAGCATGGAACGCTTGTACTTCCAGTCCGCGAGACGCATGGCCCCGTTGCAAACAAGAACTCCGGGCTTTGTCCACCCTGGTTCGGTACGCAGCATCGCAGTTTGCGGGTCGAGGCGGCTGAAGCGCTCCAGTGTCGGCCGATGCACAGGTGAGAGAGTTTGGAAGCCGCAGACCTCCAACCAGTATGGAACGGGTTGCTCCAAACGGACGACCAGTGTGTGTGCGTCCGTCGCTTCGATACCGACCGTTGAGTCAAAGTGCGCGACCGTCTTGTTCCACAGGTCCTTCGCAGTCTCTGCAGAGTGCCGTTCACTCTTCGCATACGCCTCCAATTGCTCAGTGCGCCAAGCAAAGAAAGCACGCGCGCCCTCGACAGGGAACAGCAGTTCCGAATAGTCCGCCGCGAGGTCCGGCAGTAGCAAACGGCGCCATGCTTCCTTGAAATCTTCCGCGGTGAGCGGATCGCCATTGCTCCACTGTGCATCGGGCCGCAAATGAAATGTGTAAGAGCGACCATTGGGTGAGACGGTCCAAGACTGTGCAACGCCCTCGACCACCTTGCCAGTTTGGGGATCGCTCCAGCAAAGACCCTCAAACAGTGCGCGCGCCACGCGCAGATCCTGCATGTATGTCATCCGCTGTGGATCGAGTGTGAACACGTCCGCACTCGCGACACGTACATCCGCACGGTGCGTGCCGCCGTTCCATTGCCACACCCACAGCACGAGGAGAACAAGAACGCCAGCGATCCATGCGGTCCATCGCATCGCCAATCAGGCTACGCGCCCGAGGCGATGCGATCACACGCGGCCATTACTTCGCCGGCGGCTTCGGCTGAGGCTTACCCGAGGGCTTGGTGCCCGCGAAACTGCGCAGCATGAGGTCTGCAGTTTTCGCAGCCTGTGTGAAGGCCGCCGGGTCGGTGGTGCCTGCCGGCGGCTTTTCGGCAAGGAGTTTGATTTCCTTCAGCGTCGGTTCAAGTCCCTTCACGTAGGCCGCGACATCAGCGGGCGCTGCCTGTGGAACCTGATCCCGCAGATAGATCGCAAGACTTCGGTGCACGGCACGCATCAGACTGGCGTCCGCTTCACCCTTTCGTACGCGGGACACGATCGATCCGAGCGAGCCGATGAGCAGGTTTCGCGCCGTGGATTGGCTTTGCTTGGGGATCTGAGGGAGCACAGAAAAAGTCTGAAGTGCCTGCAGGTCATAAGCAGTCACCATCCAGTCCGTCTCCTTCGAGAGATTTGCACCGATGTCCTTGATGATCGAATCCGCCTGACTCTGCTGCAGTTCGATTGGTGTTCGCAAGGACGCAAGCGCCGACGCGGCCACCATTCTGGTGGACAGATGTTCGTGCGACTCTGGCGAGGAGAGTTCAGCGAGCGCCGCAATCGAGTCTGGGCATTGCAGTGCTTCGATCACCTCGATGGCGTTGGTCGATGTAAATCCCTGTTGAGCTTCGACCAGCTTCATCATTTGCGGCAGTATGAGCGCGGCGAAGGAGGTTCGGAAGGAGTTGCTGACCTTTTGGCGAGTCAGCATGGCGACAGCCATTTCCCGTCCAGTCTTGACGACCTGAGGGTCCTTGCTCAAGAGCGATTGATTGACCGCATCGACGAACTTGTCCACTTCAGGCTTTGCAGCAGCATCGATCGTGGGTGCTTGCGTGATCTTCTCCGGGAGCTTTGCCAAAGGCTGCTGGGCTGCTGCACCCACACAACTGAGAGCGGCAATGACCGTCGCAAGGACCGGTGAAAACAGAACGCGCGAAACGATCATGAAGCGGGAGAGTGTAACCAGACAAGTTAGACTCCACGCATGCTGGCCTCCCTGCTCGCAGTGTGTATGTCGTGGCATGGCGCCGACCCTACACAGGCGACACGGACGCTCGATGAGGGGATGAAGTCGAGATATGGCGAGGCGCTGCTCCGTGAGGCGTACCTCCTGCTGAATCCTGCCGATATCTCGGTGAGCGAACTGGAAGGCGCGATCCTTCTGGCCCAGAAATCTGCGATTCTGGAGCCTGAAAATGCGGAGCGCTGGTACCTCCTTTTGGCATTGGCGGGTTATGCGGGCGATGTGCTGCCCGCGTCAACTGCCGCCACGACAGAAGCTCTGACGCGTCTTTCGAAGTTGCGCCCGGGGGATGAGCAGATTCGGTTGCGGCGACTGCTTCTTGAGGTGGATCGACGCGAGACGGCGGAGGCGCGCGTTGCAGCACTCGGCAAACTGCTCAGTCCCGAATCGGTGAAGGTGATCGGGCCGGCGATCGCATCGCGTTTGGCATACGACCTTGCGCTGCTCCAGTCGCGTACCGACGATGTCGAGGGATTCGCCAAATCGATCAATCTGGCACTGAGCCTGAGTCCATCGTTCCCGGCAGCTGCGGATACGGCGGCTGGCTTTATCAGTGAGCGGGTTGAGGATCCGATCGACGAGTGCGAGCTGCTCGTGAATGCGGCGATGGCGAACCCGATCGAGCTTCGCAATTGGACACGGCTTGCAGCACTGCTCATGCAAGAGGGCGCCTACGGGTCAGCAGCACGAGTCATTCGCTTCGCCATTCCGTGCTTTCCAAACCGAGAGGATCAGGAGGGTGGACGGAATATCGCAGCGGCTGATCTCGCGCTCGCACTGTGGGGAGCCAATCGTGCTGCGGACGCGCTGCAGTCGCTGCGCCAGCATGAGAGCGATTCGGCACAGCGCCAGGTCACGCTCATTCAAGCCTATAACCCGCAACTGACGCGCGCCGAATGCGAAGCGGTTCCGTTCCCATCTTCGCAGTTGATCGCCACCATAGCTGCTGCGATCGAAGTGGATTCAAAATCGCCGAAGGCGGGAGAAGCACTCGCACGGCTCGCAAAGGTTGCGAAAGACTCCGCAGACCGCGATGCTCCACCCAATCCAACGGAGCCGCCAAAGACTCCAGAAGATGCCGCTCAACGCGAAATGGCATCCCGCGAGGCTGCCGCACAACTTCTTGATGCTGCCGTTTCAGCAGCGCTCCTCGGTGCTGAGATCGCAGTGGTCGAGGACCTGCTCAGTGCATCGGGGAAGCGCGTTCCGATCTCGGATGTTGTTCGCCAACGCTTTGATGCCTGGAAGCGTCTGCAGACGGGCGATGCGGCGGGGGCACTCGCCTCGCTTGGAGATGCGACGCGTGATCAGCCGTCGATGCACTTCCTTCGCGCGGCTTGCCTTGAGGCGACAGGCGACCGAAAGGCAGCAGCGCGAGCGTTCCTGGATATCGCGCAAGACATGCGCGGCACGATGATCGGCATCCTCGCGGCGAGTCGTTTGAAAGCAGTCCTCGGTTCACCGCTTCCGGAAAAGCCCGAAGTGAAGCAACTCGATGGAATTGTCGCATCGATTCCATCCACGATGGAGCGCTATCTCAACGGTCTCGACGTCCCCATTCGCTTTGAAGTGAAACCGCTCGCGTCCGCTGTCGAGCCATTTGATCCGATTCGTGTCGAACTGGTGATGACCAATCAGACCGCGCTCACGCTCGCGGTGACGCCCACCGGGCCCGTCGAGAATCTCGTGCTCGTCCAGCCGCGGCTCTCCTCGACCACTCAGGAGGGTGTGGCACGACTGCAGCCACAGATCATCCCATTCGACCGTGCGATCCAGCTTGCACCGGGCGGATCGATGTCGATGACATGGGACTTTGCCTGGTCGGAGTGCGGACTGCGTGTGAGTCAACAGCCGCTCGAAGGTGGTCTCATCGATGCACGTATTGCCAGTAATTTCAACATCATCGCAGGCGCCTACACCGCGGGGCCTTTCGGTGTGATGCCGACGATGCAATCGATTCTCGTCCAAGGCATTCGTATGAACGATGCTTGGTGGGAGTCGGCTCTGCGCGCCGCAGGAGAACTGAAAAGTGACAGTGATCTCGTGCAGGTGGCGCTGTTGGCCTTTGCGGCGGACAGCAAGTCAGTCACTGCCGATCGCAAAGTTGCCGCGACCGATGCCGTCAAGGCAGCGTTCGCCAAGATGCCACCGATAGCGCAGGCGTGGCTGCTGTTGGTGGGGCCGCGAGTTTCGCCATCGTTTGCTCCTGTACTCGAGTTGGCGCGAGCCACGACGGATTCAGATGTGCGGCTTGGCTATCTGCTTGGTCACTGCGTTTCCAAGGAAGATCCCCAGATCGCAGCGGCGGAGCGTTCAGGAGTCGAGAGTGGACCGTTGATTGCACAGGTCATGCGCGCACGATTCGAGCGGGAGTTGGTGCGTGCGGATGAACGGATGCGTGGTCAGTCAGCGAACGCACGCACAGGCGCAGCGGATCGCTTGAAGAACATGAAGAAGTTGCGCATTGAAGACATTGATGACGCGAGCGCTGGAGAGCAGATGGACAAAGCACAGCCATCATCTGGCGGTGGACAGGCACCTACGCCATGACGCCGCAGCGGCGCCGCATCGCGCGGATTGCCGTGTTCATTGTTGCACTTGCGCTGCTCATAGCCGCTGTTGTTGCGATCCTCCGCAGCGCGCCCACGATTGAGCAAGTGCGCGCAGCTGTGGTTCACCCCGATCCAACCAAGGTGCTGCTGTGCGTTGCAGCGCTGCTTGTCAATCTTGTTGCCTGCGGCGGCATCTTTCATGCACTGCTCTCGCCTTTCGGGCGAATTGGACGGTTCGAGATGGTTCAGCTCATTGCCACATCAAGTGTGATGAACTATCTGCCGCTGCGCCCCGGTCTTGTCGGGCGTATCGCGCATCAGGATGTGGTGAACGGGATCTCCCTTCGGCGATCAGCTGTTTCTGTCGTGGAGGCGGGCGTGGTGTGCGCATTTTCGATCCTTTGGCTCGCAAGCGCGATCGCAATAGCGCAGTGGAGTGGGATGCACTTGCTCGGTTGGATCATGGCCGCGATGCCCTCGCTTGGGTGGTGTGCAAGGCGGTCGGCTGATCCGACGACCGCGCAGCGCCTCCTCAACTCGCTGGCTTGGCGACAAGTTGATCTGCTCGCGTGGGCCCTGCGGTACTGGGCAGTGTTCGGCCTGCTTGGCGTGTCGCTATCGCCGCTGGATTGTGCACGCGCCGTGTGCATCGGGGGGGCGGCGAATCTGGTGCCGTTCATCGGCAATGGTTTGGGCATTCGAGAGTGGGCTCTTGGACTCGCAGGCGAACGTATGGCGCTCTGGAGTACGGATCTGGGGCTCGCCGCAGAACTGCTGAATCGAGCAACAGACATAGCAGTTGCAGTACCCATAGGACTCATCTGTGCGGTGCCGATCGCGCGTCGTCTGCGGAAGGCGATGGCGGGGCGCAACGGGCCCGTCACCGGTTGATGGACTACATTTGCGCAGTGGCAGGCGCGCGCTCAGGAAGTGAGGGAATCGATCTGGCGGTGGTCGTGACCGCGTGCAACAGCATTCGCACGATCGAGCGATGCATCACGAGTGTGGCACCGATCGCCGCTGCTGTGATCGTGGTCGACAGCGGCAGCACCGATGGCACGATCGAAGCATGTCAGCGACTTGGGGCTCAGGTTGTGCGTCATGCGTGGGAGGGATTCGCACGGCAGAAGACCTTCGCACTTTCGCTCGCGGCAAAGCACCAGTGGGTGCTTCTTCTCGACAGTGACGAAAGCCTCGAACCGAACTTGCAGACCGGACTGATGAACGCGATCCGCACAGCGCGCGCCGACACCCGCGCGATCGCGATCAATCGGCGACTCTGGTTTCAAGGTGGATGGCTGCGGCGCGTCGCCTTTCCAGACTGGGTCGTCCGCTGCGGTCGTTCCGGATCACTGCGCTTGGTCGATCGCCCTGTTCATGAATCCGTCGAGGCGGATGGTCCCGTGATCCGCGCCGAGGGCATTTGCCGCCACGAGTCTTGGGCGGACGCTGCCGATGCGATCGAACGTGGCCTGCGCTATGCGCGGCTCGCTGCACCATTGCGCCCTGCCCGTGCGTTTCCGCTCCTGTCGTTTCTTGGCAGTGCGCTCGCGATTGCATTCAAGCAGGGGATCGTGCGCGGCGGCGTCCTTGATGGGCGACGCGGCATCATCGCCATCGGTCTGTTCATTGTGGGCGCCTACTGCAATCACATGGCTGCGCTCGACCATCAGCGACGATCACGATCACAGGACTGACGCTCCGGGATGAGCGGTACGCACAGGTACCGCACAGCGAATACTCAGTTGCAGACCCGCGTGCGCACACTGTCGAGCACATTCATGAAGTTGATGTACGCGTCGTAGGGACTTTCGTAGGGGCTGAAGTACTTGTGGACATCGCCGTCTGCCCAGTATTTCGTGCACATGTAGTACAGATGATCGCTCGTGGTCAGCTTGCGCCAATCTTCAAGGATGAACGGATCACCTGAGGCGTGTCGACGCTTGACCGCCTCTTCAAGTCGATAGAGCTCTGCCACGGCGTTGTCTTGCAGCGGATTGCCCAGCCACGCACTCAGATCGCGTTCTGTATCAGCCCAGGAAATGGGTCGCTCGGCGTCATACTCGCCCACGGGCTGATGAAGTTCGGCAACCTGCGAAGGAGTGAGGAATGAATTGTGGCCAGGGTTCACGTCGAAGATCTTCTCGGGCATCGCGTCGAGGAACTGGAAGATGCCCGTCTCCGCCCACTGATGCTCGCCAAGCGTTTCGTAATCCATGAACAGATTGCAGAGGAAGCCATTGCCGTTGATTTGGTTGACCCAGCGCGCAAACTTCTCCGCAGACAGGGGCCAATCTGCCCAGTTGCGATCCGAGAAGCGGAACGCAATGTCATCGGAGAGTCGGTAGTTCTTCAGGAGCACCTTCGCGGGCGTGGAGCCCTTTGGCACGGAACGCGCGGGCGGTGCGTAGACAAAGTTTGGCGAACGCGAGCCAAGCAGTCGATCGACGCCCTCGCACAGGATCGCCTTGTGCCGACCGAGCCACGAGATATGCCCGGCAAGTTCGTTCGTGTAGATCAACTCGGTATTGCGGAACGTGACCGGCTTCACGCCGAACAGCCGCTGCAGTGTCGCTTCCTGCGCTGCGACCTGTTCGTTGAACTCCTCCTTGGAAAAGAGGAACGAGAGCGAGTGATGGCTCGTCTCGCCGATCAGTTCGCAGGCGCCCGTGGCGTGCAGTTCACGCACCATGTCCAGCACATCAGGAGCCCACAGCTCGAACTGCTCGAGTGCAGTTCCTGAAAACGAATAGGACACGCGGAAACGCCCTTGGTGGCGGCGAACCAGATCAAGAATCTTCGCAGTGGCCGGGCGGTAGCACTTGTCCGCCACTTTGCGCATGATCGCAGCATTCGCATCGTTATCGAAATAGAACGGATCCGCATCAAACACCGAGTACTTCCGTAGCCGAAACGGTTGATGCACCTGAAAGTAGAAGCACACGGCAGCCATGACGGGGTGCAGAGTCTACGGGTTGCGCTGCTATCCTCGCCTGCAGAGAGGATTCACCCATGTCCAGCGCGGTTCCCGTTCCACTGCTCGATCTCAAACCTCAGTACCAAACGATCAAGGCGGAGATTGATGAGGTCGT
>VGYQ01000050.1 GCA_016872915.1 Planctomycetota bacterium
AAGTCATCACGGAGACAGACAGGTCTGCCTTCCATCGCCGAGCGGATGAGCGTCCTGCTCAGCGGGCGGATCTTTGAGGATCCCTCCGGCCATTCGGAAACAACCGTGACATGCTGCACCTGTGGATCGCACCGAACCACGAGCGCGCGCTCACACTGCGTTCCATCCACACACGAGCGTACGACCTGCTCGGCACAGGTGGATTCTGCGTCTCCAGAGTAGATCGACACGGATGCGGATATGAGCAATTCAAGCATCCGCTGTGAGTCGCTGCGGACAGGCGCACTCTTCATGACCTGTACCGCCGATGGTTCCACGCCCACATCGTGCACGATCGTGGTCGGCTCGGGCATTTGATCACCCAAGTCCACACGCAGAGACCAGTGAATCACTCCGATGCGATCGCCGTTGCGAAGTGACACCGGTTGACGCGGCTCGAGCTTCGTGCCGTTGATCATGGTGCCGTGACGGCTCCCAAGATCACTCAAAGTCCACTTGCCATTGATCAGGGCAATCGCAAAGTGCTGCCGCGAAATGGAGGGATGATCGATGCGCAAGTTCGCGCCCGTCGACCGCCCAGCCACATAGGACTTGTTTCCCGGCTGCAGCACCAGGGGTGCGGCGGGACATCCCCCGAGTGGGACGATGGTGCACGGCAGTTCGCTCATCAAGCCACACTCAATCCTGCCACCACTGTCACGACAGCACCGCCTCCGTGGTCGCTGTCCCCGACAGAGCTTCGGCCTTGCGAAGCGAAGAGTCCGGATCGCCACCATGGCGCTCCACCCCGAGCTTCGCGCTTGCCACCAGACCTTCCATGACGCCAATGGCTTTGTCCGAGTGCGAACGGAAATACATGTAGGGGAAGAGCGAGATCAGCGCGACCACCAGACCACTCGCGGTCGCCACCAGCGCTTCCGCGATGCCCGCCGAGACCAGACGCGGGTCACTGAGCGTGTCTTTGCCTCCGAGCAACTCGAAACTGCGGATGATGCCCGACACAGTTCCAAGAATCCCGAGCATCGGAGCAGCGGTCACGATTGTCGAGAGGATGTTGAGGAATCTTTCGAGCCGTGGGCGTTGACGTTCGACCGCCGCGATGGCGATCGCATCGGATGGCCCATCGCTTGCAAGGTCTGCAGCCACTGCTGCGAAGGGTCCTTTGTCCTCTTCGGCCAAAACCAGAACGGTGTCCGCATCGTTCATTCGAAGTGCGTTCACCATGGCACGAAGTCGCACACGTGAGCCGCGCGACGCCATGCGACGCCAGAACCAGATGCGTTCAACCGTGAGCGTCACAGACACCACGCTCAGGACGAGCAGTGGCCACATCACAGGTCCGCCGCGTTCCATCAGGAGATGGAAATTGCTCCAAAGAAACTCCATGGTCGAAGCATATCGGAGGACGAGGCTCGGCCGGGCTGTACACTTTCGCGGATGGCGAGTGCGACCGTGTGCGAGCAGGATGTGTTCACCCCCGAACTGCTCGGCTCTATTGAGCGCGAGCTCGAGCGACATGTCGATGCGGCTCAATATGCGCCCAATCTGCAAAGTGCCGTGCGGCACGCCCTCTTGGGGGGCGGGAAGCGGCTTCGTCCCGTCCTTGCTGTTCGCTGCGCTGAGGCCGTGGGCGGTACAGGCAGCGATGCTTTGGCAGCCGGAGCCGCCGTTGAAATGGTGCACGCATTCAGTTTGGTCCATGACGATCTGCCGGCACTCGACAATGATCTGGTGCGGCGCGGGCGCCCGACGGTGCATGTTGCTTTCGGTGAAGCGATGGCGATTCTGGCGGGCGATGCGCTGCTTGCCCTGGCGTTCCAATCCGCCTCGTCGACACGGCAGTGTGCCGATGCCGTTCTTCGGTCTGTCGCATCTGCCACGGCGCAGATGATCAATGGACAGGTGCTCGACACGCTGGGAGGGCACGCTGCGGAGCTATCCCCCCTGCAGCAACTTCATTCGATTCATACGCAGAAGACAGGCGCTTTGATTCGCTGCGCTTGTACCGTCGGCGCGATAGCCGGCGGTGCGAACAAAGCGCAACTCCATTCGATCACTTCTTGGGGGGAGACGATCGGACTCATGTTCCAAGCAGTCGATGATCTGCTCGATGTCACGCAGTCGGCCGAGCATGTCGGAAAGGCGGTTGGCAAAGACCAAGACGCTGGGAAAATGACGTATCCCGCGGTGCTTGGTGTGGACGCCACGCGCGCAGAGATCGAGCGACTGCGCCGCGCGGCCATCGACGCGCTCGCTGCCTTTGGCACACCCGCCGATTCACTCCGGCTCTTGACGGAGTATCTCGCAGGGCGCACTCGCTGACGGACGCAGGACTGCACCGTCGGCGACGTACACGCCAACCCCCCCTCGCCGCCTTGTTCCGCTTCAGACGGATGGCGATTTTTTGAGCGCTTTTGCCCCTCTACCCCTATACTCTCCCGGACTGCGATCGGCGAGTCCCGCGACCACGGAAAGGTTTCATGAGCATTCTGAAAACGATCAAAAGTCCAGCCGATCTCAAGGCACTGTCCCCTGCGCAGCTTCCACAGCTCTGTCAGGAGATCCGCCACGCCATCTGCGATCAGGTGGCTCGGAGTGGCGGACATCTGGCGCCCAATCTTGGAGTCGTTGAACTGACCGTCGCCATGCACTATGTGTTCGACTTCGCCCACGACCGGCTGCTCTTCGATGTTGGTCATCAGTGCTACTCACACAAACTTTTGACGGGCCGCCAGCACCTGTTGCCGAAACTTCGCCAGCGCGGCGGCATGGCGGGATTCCCGGAGCCCCGCGAATCACCCTTCGATCTCTTCTCGGTCGGTCACGCGGGAACTGCAATCTCGACGGCAGTGGGCATGGCGCGTGGCGATGCGCTGAACCAGGAGGGCTGGTCGCCGGACAACGCCAATGGACGAAGAACGGTGGCGGTCATCGGCGATGCCTCGATCGTGAATGGTGTCGCCATGGAGGGACTCAACAATGCCGGCACGCTCGGTCGGCAGTTCCTCATTGTGCTGAACGACAACGGCATGAGTATTGCGAAGCCTCAGGGCGCTGTCGCGTCGTACTTCGCGCGGCTGCGACTGTCTCAGACATACGGCGAGTTCAAGCGCCGTGCCAAAGAAATGGCAACTCGTATGCCAGGCGGTGATCGGCTGAAGGATCTCTATCACCGAATGGGTGAGTCTTCCAAGGCTTTCATCGCAGAGAACCACTGGTTCGAGCACTTTGGCATCGTGACCGTTGGCCCAATCGACGGACACGACCTGCCCACGCTCATCGAGTTCCTGAACGAGGCGAAACACTTTGACCACCCGATGGTCTTGCATGTGAAGACGGTCAAGGGCAAGGGGTTCGAGTTTGCGGAGCAGGATTCATGCACTTTCCACTCGCCAAGTCCATTCACACTGGAGACGCTGGAAAATGAGGGCTGCCGAGTCGAACTCAAAAAGGGCGGACGCTCATTTACGGCAGCCTTCGGCGATGCGCTCGGCGATCTCATGGCTTCCGATCCCCGCGTTGTTGCTTGCACCGCCGCGATGCCGGATGGCACCGGCATCAGCAAGGTGATCGAACGCTTTCCAACGCGCGTCTGGGATAGTGGTATCTGCGAGAGCCACGCTCTCGACATGATGGCTGGACTGGCCAAAACCGGTTGGAAGCCGTTCTTTGCCGTCTATTCCACCTTCCTGCAGCGAGCGTTCGACCAGGCCTTCCAAGAGGCGGCACTACAGGGGCTACCTGTCCGTCTCTGCCTCGACCGTGCGGGGCTTGTCGGCGGTGATGGAGCGGTGCACCATGGATTCTGTGATGTTGCACTGCTCTCGGTGCTGCCCAAGGCATGCGTCATGGCTGCGATGGATGAACCGAGCCTGAAGGCTTCACTTGCGTTTATGGCGGAGTATGCCGAGGGCATCTCGTCCGTGCGCTACCCACGCGACAGTGTGAGCGCCCGCTTTGCCAACGTCCCGTGCCCACCTTTTGAACTCGGGCGCGCGCGCCCTCTGATCACACCGGACCATCCAGATGTCGCAGTGCTTGCCTTTGGTACCTCCGTCATCGACGCAGCGACTGCTCTTGACTCACTTGGTGATGAAATTTCCGTTGCGCTGTACGACGCTCGTTTTGCAAAGCCCGTTGACGAGCAGTTGCTGCGAAGGCTGCTCGAAGCACGCATTCCGATCGTGACCGTCGAAGACCACTCCATTCGGGGCGGATTCGGGAGCAATGTCCTTGATGCGTGTCACCGACTTGGATTGGACACTCGACTTGTCACGCGGCTTGCCCTGCCGGATGACTGGATCTACCAAGGCGAACGCAAAGAGCAGTTGATTGAGGCGGGCATTGATCCAGCCACGATCGCGCGCACGCTCCGCTTGGTTGCGACCGCACCCGTCGAACGCTCGCCATCCGCCAAGACAGCCGTACACCCCTCTTGATGGAACACGCGGGAAGGGCGCGGGTTGCCGGGAATTTCTGGCATTTTGCCCCGTCTCGCCCTTTGATGGTCGTACTGTGGGGCCCATGGCTCCGGGAAGAAACCAGATGCTTGGTGCGTGCGGCGAAGTCGCTGCTGCGCACTGGTTGATCGCACGGGGGCTCGTGCTCCTTGCAACCAATATCCGTCGGGGGCGTGATGAAGCAGACCTTGTATTCAAGGACCCTCCATCGAACATGCTGATCATCGTGGAGGTGAAGACGCGAACGCATTCGCGGGCATGGCCCGAGGCCCGTGTTGATAGGGCGAAGTCTGCGGCACTGCTTCGGCTCGCCCACGCTGTCCTGATCGAGACTCCCCAGTGCAGCGGCGTCCGAATCGATGTCCTCACCGTCAATCTCCCGCAGCGGGGCGATCCAGCCTTTCATTGGTTCAAGGATGCTGTCCCCGTTCCACTCGCCTGGTTTCACTCGCGCGGGAGATAGCGCGCAAGAGCGATATCGGTGAGACGCCGAGTCATCTGATCAATGTCATTCGTGACCCACCGGTCACGGAGGGACGCGAGATAGCGAAACTGCTCGTACCTCGCCCGCTGCTCCTGCAATCCGCCCCGTATCCGCCGCTGCAGGATGGGATCGAAGATCGGGCGTGCCTCGATGATCTCCTCCGAGAGAAGACAGAACCAGTACACGCTTGTGCCACGCTTGACCTCCGTGGTCGGCTTGCCCTGCTCAGCCGCCGCAAGTGCCTTTCGGATGTCCTCCGCCAAATCCAGCCCTGCGATTCCCGACGGCGGCAACTTGTCCTGACGCCACACTCCATCACGCTCCATGCCAGCGACCTTTGCAACATCGACAAACGCTTCACCACGCGCCAGCCGAGCACGGACATCCTCGAGCATCGCCGTCTCCGACTCTGTCACACGAATGCGACCGATGGTCACAATGGGAGACGGGTCGAACTCCTTTTCCAAAATGCTGTACTGACGCTCCACATCTCGCCAACTCACGATCGTGCGCGGTTTCACTCGTCGGCTCAGCAGGTTCTGTGCGAGTGCTTCATCGCGACGCTCCTGAAGGTACTGATCCATCGTCATGCCAAACTGGTCTTGCAACGACTGCGTTGCCTCGGTGCGATTTCCACCATAGCCAGACACCGTCTGCTCTTGAACGCTCTGCAGCCATGCGAAGATCCCTTCACGCATCTCCGGAGTCAGCATGCCCTCCGCTTCGGCGATGATGAGTTCGTTGTTGATGTACTGCTCGAAGCGCTCAGCCACGAGTTGCGCAATCATCCGCTGTGCCGCAGCGCGAGGATTTTCCGCCACGATGCGCAGAATGCGATCCTCGATCGACTGCATGAATTTGCTTGCGTACACGGGACGTCCATTGATCTGACCAACGAGGCTGTCGACCGTCCACCGACCGCCCGGCTTCACGCGAATGTCCTCCGTCGGCGCAAGCGTTGCCACAACCTTCTCTGTCCCGTCCGCCTCCGTTTCCACCACCGACCTTTGCGTGACGACCTCTTCGCCACCACTCTCCTGCTTCACTTCGCTCGATGAGCGCACCGAGGGCGACGCAAAGACACTCGGTGGCACCTGAACCACATCGCTCGGGGTCACTGCGCTAGCCTTTGTGTTGAAGTCACTCGCTCCGACCTGTATCGCCGTCTCCGGCCGATCGACCAGTTTTCTGCATCCCCCTGCAGCGATCACGGCAACGGCGAGAAGGACGAAGAACGCGCGCAAACTCGGTGAATAGACAGCTGAAGGGCGAGAGGTCCGTGCCACCACAGGAGAGTACCGCGGGGGCAAAGCGCGAGACGACCTATACTTTCGGCATGAGCAATCCAGCCCCCGAGCCGAAACTGCATGTCGATAGCGACTGGAAAGCACAGGCGGAAGCCGAACGGGAAAAGCTGAAGAAGATTGACAGTGAGCGGAGTGAGAAGGCGGGCAGTGACTCGCAAGAATTGCCGCCTGCCGATTTTCGGACAATTGTCGGCATGCTGGCAACCCAAGCGCTCGGTGGGCTCGGCGCATACGGCGATCCGCAGACTCGGCGCGTCGTCGTCGATCTTCCGGCCGCCCAATTCGCCATCGATCTGCTTGGCGTACTCGATGCCAAGACCCGAGGCAATCTCACGGCTGAGGAGTCCAAAGAACTGACCGGCATTCTCGCGGAACTACGCGCCCGATTTGTCCAGTTTGCTCAAATGGTGGCTGCGCAGGCGGCAAAGGGCGGCAGCACTCAGCCCTCGATCGGTTCCGCGGCGAGCCAGCCAGCGGGTGCTGCGGCCGCGCCGCCCAAGAGCAAGATCATCTTTCCAAGTTGACCGATCTTGCCGCGGCATTCGGTGGATGCGATATCGCGACGCCGCGCCATCGAAACTACGTCAACCAAGCGCGGGCACATACACCATCACAGTGCTCATCGCGAGTTGCACGAGCGCCATGACCATGAAAGGCAGGCGCAGTTCGCTCGGAGTCCAGTCTGCGCGAGTCCCCCGCACCGCAGCGACCGCGAGGGGCAGCAAAAGCAGCAGTGGCAAGTCAACATAACGCTCCCATGCCTGACTATTCGCACTGAGTGCTGCAGTCACCGCGAGCGCTGCACATCCAAGTGTTGCTTTCCACCCATCCGCGCCGGGCGCGGATGATCGAGTCGTGAGAGCAGAAAACACCAATGCGCCCACACAAGCGAGGATCACCAGAAGGACACTGCGGTCGAGGAACTCCGGGGTGCGTTCAACCACTCGCCAGATGGGTCCCCCCCAACGCCCCACATCCTTGTCAAAGTCTGTTGCAGGAATCACTGATGCAAGCAGACCAATGACGACCGCAACTGCGAGCACGGGCAGCGCGGGCCATGCACGAGCACCAATCAGCCACGGCACGCCCCAGACCCCCAGCAGTGACAGGGCGAGCGCTGGCAGTGCAGGGTTGAATCCTGATGCATGCTGCGCGCGGTACGAGGGTGGCACAAGTCCGCCCCACATGGATACAAGCGCCGCGAGCACGATGCAGGGCATCGCAATTGCAATCACTGCCGACCACGCGATGGAAGCGCGAGAGGTCTGGAGCACTGAAGTCCCAGACGAACTCATTGGCGCTCGGGTGGCGATCCATGCGGCGACAGCGAGGGGTGCAACGACCCACACGGTTGGTTGCCGAATGAAGACGGCAACCGCTGCAGCGAATCCAGCGGCGAGAATCCAGCGTGGCATCAGCGGACGCATGAGCAGGCTTGCGACCGCTATGGCGGTCCACAAGAGGGCGGATACATCTGTGGTCATCCAGATGCTGCCTGACAGCAGGTATGGACTACAAAGCATTGGTAGACACATCACCGCGGCAGTGATCGGATCAACGATCCGCCGCAGCGCCAGCCAGAGGACGGCAAGGACGCCCGCCCCCGCCACACTCGCCGCCAAACGCTGAACCATCCGAGACCGTACCCCAACTGCTTCAAGCGATGCGATCGCAAGGTGAAACCCCGGGCTTGTGGCTGATGGATAGTCTTCGAGAGCTCGGCGCAGTGATGGTGCTCCTTCCACACCGCGCAAAGATGCCGCAAATCGTTCAATCACATGAACATGATGCTCATCCTGATCCCACGCCTCGCTTGTTCCTCCGCCACCAAAGAGAATCACGGGCCATGTCAGCAGTACAAATGCAGCAAGGAGCAGTGCGAGCCATCCTCCTCCTCGGGTGGCGTCACGACGGATCAGGACAGCAGTTGGCGCAGACATGGCCGGGTTAGATCAGAAGCGCTCGACGAAGCGCGTCCTCAATCCCGCTCGCATACAGCGCAAGCCACACTCCAAAGCTAAAGAGCGCAACACTCATGAGAACGACGCGATCGGTGCGCAGCGCTTCGAGCGGCGAGTCACTGAGCCCCTGCATGGCACGGTGATAGAAGCGATGGACAACGATGAGCACGAGGGGCGTCAGCATCGCGAGACCGAATGCGCGGACGCCGAAAAGTCCCTGCGCATGGCTGCTGAGGGTGTACATGAGAAACATGAGCACCGTGAGGCCTCCACTAATGCTGAGCAGCCAGTTGAGTTCGCCCGCATCGCCGTACCCCGCGCGAGGCTTCCAGTTTCCTGGTCCGGCGCGGCGCGATGCCGAGAGATCGCACATTCGCTTGATGAACGCCAGATACAGGGTGAGAAAGAAAACGCAGAGCACGAGCCAGATTGAGACGGGCACATCGATCGCAAGGGCCCCCGCAACTGCCCGTACGCAGAAACCTGTGGCAATCGTGGCTGCATCAACAAAAATCAGTCGCTTCAGACCGATGTTGTAGAACGCCTGCAGCACGAGATAGGTGACGACCGCCCAAACAACGGCCGCGTTCACTGCAGCCGCCACGCCCATTGCCGCCGCGGCGATGACGACACCGAGCATCAGCGCGGTTGCCGTTGCCACCTGACCAGACGCGACAGGTCTCCGCCGTTTGATGGGATGCAGGCGATCCTCCGCCGCATCGAGTGCATCGTTGATGCAGTACCAACCGCTCGCTGCAAGACAGAATGCGGCGAACGCGAGCAGTTCCGAAACCCCCTTCGCCTGCACGACACTCGCCTCGCTCCCCCGTCCCGCACCGGGCAGCCAGAAGACAATCGGCACGAGAACAAACACGTTTTTCACCCAGTCCGATGGGCGGAGCAGACGTATCCAAGGATGCATCATGGTTGTATCGACCCTGCCGCCCATGGCGGGCGAGGAATTCCGCTCAACTCAGCCGTCCTGCGCATCAAAGAAGGTCCACCAGCACAGAATCGGCCATTTGGAAGCCGGGGTCTGTCAGGTGCAGATGCGTTCCAGCCTGCACAAGCAGGCCCGCAGCGACATGCCGGGCAATGGCTGCGCGGCGCCTTGGTCCGCCGCATCCACGCTGCAGCAACTGCTCCACCCGCGTCCGTTCAATCCCACCGACCACCCGCAACCCAAGCATAAATGCCTCCCCAACTTGGGCATCTTCACTGAGGAGTTCCACATCCTGCACCGGTGAGCTTGGGCCCTGTGCGAGCCAGTCGCCCAGACGCGGCACATTTCGCCAGCGAACCCCCCTCGAATGGCTTGCCGCGCTCGGCCCAAGCCCAAACCAGTCGCCATTGCGCCAATACAACAAGTTGTGCTGACACTGTGCACCACTTCGCGACCAGTTGCTCACCTCATACCGTTGGAATCCCTCGGCCGCGAGTGCTTCGACCACATGCTCGTACTGCGCCGCTTCGTTGTCGTCCGAAACGCGCTGCACAACTCCCTGCTTTAGTTTGACTGTCAGCGGCGTGTTGGGTTCGTACACAAGCCCATAGGCGCTTAAATGATCCGGCTGCAGCGCAATCGCCTCGTGGAGATCCGCTGCGCACTGTTCCACGGTGCTGCCCGGCGCCGCAAAGATGAGATCGAGATTGATCTGCGGGACACCTGCGGCGCGAAGCAGCGAGACAGCGCGTGCAACAGATGCAGGATCGTGATGTCGCTCCAGTGCCTTCAACAGCGATCGGTCAAATGACTGCGCACCCAGGCTGACGCGCCGCACACAAAGCGCGCCGAGTTCCTGCGCCATCGCAGCATCGATGGTCTCTGGGTTCGCCTCAATGGTCCACTCGACATTTGCTGCCATCGGGAGCCGTATACGAAGCCCCTCCACCATCTCGCGAAGCAGCTTGGGCGGCAGCATGGTCGGGGTTCCACCACCAACGAAGACACTTGTCAATGGTCTTCGAATGAAGCGCGCAGCGGCAGCCGCCTCTGCGAGCAATCGTTGCACAAAGACCCCGCTGCGATTCTCTGAGTCCACGAAAGAATAGAAATCGCAGTAATGGCACTTGTGGCGACAGAACGGCACATGGACATAGAGCCCTTCGTAGCTGGCAGGGCCACGAGTCTCGGCCATTTCTGCCACATCTTCGGCAGATCTGATTCCCGTGGCAGACCCACCATCGCTGCTGTTCACGCGGACTCCCGCAACAGAGATATCCGTCATCGGCTGCACAAAGCAAAGGGTAGTCCGCACCCCCCCGACACGCCGCCACTGCGGCACCGTCCGCTAGACTCGCCCCGTGAGCAGCACGGAACGCAACCCGCTTCGGAACACTGCTGTCGTCGGCCTGCAGTGGGGCGACGAGGGCAAGGGCAAGATCGTTGATCTCCTGACCGCCGAGCACGATGTCATCGTGCGCTACAACGGGGGCGCGAACGCAGGACACACGGTGGAAGTGGGCGGCGAGCGTTATGCGCTCCATCTGATTCCATCGGGCATCCTCAATCCGGGCAAGTTGAATGTGATCGGCAACGGCGTTGTGGTGGATCCGGAAAAGCTCATCGAGGAGATCGAGCGCCTTCGCTCACGCGGTGTCGACGTGAGTGCCAACCTCAAGGTGTCCGACCGTGCCCATGTTGTCATGCCCTATCACAAGGAGCAAGACGCGGCGCTCGAGGAGTTCCTCGCGCACATCGCCAGTGGCGAGCGTGGTTCGCTTGCCATCGGCACCACACGCCGCGGCATCGGTCCCGCCTACGCCGACAAGATCAGCCGCTCGACGGCGATTCGCGTGGGTGACCTTCTCGATGCTGCGCACTTGCGCGATCGCCTGCGAGTCGTATGCCGCCTCCGTACCGCGGAACTCAAGGCACTTGGGGTGAACGCCCCCGCGCTCGACTCGGAGGCACTCGCGGAGCGTTTCGCCGCGCTTGGCAACACCCTCCGCCCGCATGTGACCGATACGGTCTACGCGCTTCACGATGCGATGGCGCAGGGTCGCTCACTCCTCTTCGAGGGCGCGAACGCATGCCTCTTGGACATCGACCATGGCACCTATCCGTACGTGACAAGCAGCAACTGCTCCACGCTTGGCATCCCCTCTGGTACCGGCGTGACAGGCAACCGCATCCACCGCGTCCTCGGGATCATGAAGGCGTACACGAGCCGCGTCGGTGCAGGCCCATTCCCGACGGAGCTGCTCGACGGCACAGGTGAACGTATCCGCCAGCGCGGGCGCGAGTTTGGCACGACCACGGGACGACCGCGGCGCACGGGGTGGCTCGACTTGGTCGCGGTGCGTTACAGCGC
>VGYQ01000051.1 GCA_016872915.1 Planctomycetota bacterium
CGCTCGAACGACAGCGCGCAGGCGATGCCTGCCATGGCGAACGCGAATGGGATCTTGGAAATTGTCATCAAGTGTCGAGAGGACTCTACAACCCAAATGCACGAACTCAAACGCACTTGTTCACTTTCGGGGTTTCGGTGTGAGCCCCCGTCCTGCAAGTGGGCGCCACTGGCGGAGCATTTTTTTTGATGTTTCTGAGTCTTGTGCTTGTTTCTCACAGCTTTGGGGGTACTGCTCCATGGGTTCCCCTCTCCCCGATAGGCCCGACAGGTCCAGCAGGGTGCACGGATCGCGCCCAAGCCGATTTACTTGTCGGTACCGAGTCCCCACTTCTCGATGACCTGCGCGATGTCGTTGACACCGATGTGGCCGTTCTGATTGATGTCGCTCGTGGGCATGCGATACCGACTCGATACCCCTGTGTCCCATGCTGACAGCAACAGCGCAAAGTCATCGCCGTCGACTCTGCCGTCGGCATTGACGTCTGCGGCCCAAGTCCAGCCAGGAAGTTTGAGCGCCCCGGGGTCACGGCAACTCAGTGCGGCGGTGGCCACGAGGCGCTCCGTTGCATCTTGCGCGGTCTCGCCACTCTCGATCTTGAAGATGTGCTTCGCTTTGGCGTTGCCGCCGCGGTGCTCCCAGTCCCCGCCCTGCAAGTACACGAGGTCGCGGAGGTAGTTCGCAAAAAAGAACTCCAGGAAAAAGAGATATCTACGGTGGTGCTTTTCCCAGTCCTCAACATCTCTGTATCCCTTCGCGATTCGGGCCCATTCCGAAATCGATCTCAGAATGTCATCGGTCAAGTGTGGGACCGTTGGGGGTGGATTGACACTCGGGTCCTGAAGCACGCCGCGGTCATACGGCCACAGGTATTGGTGGTGCAGCGTGCCGATCTTCTCGCAGTCCTCGTTGCGTACGGGGCCACCCTCGAGCATCTTTTTCCAGAACTCTTGACCGGAGTACGCGCTGAGATCGTCAATCACGTAGACATAGACATAGTCGGGGAACCGGGGCCCGTACGCAGGATCTGTGGCAACTCTGTGAATCGCTGTGGCATGATGATGACCGTCGACAAGGTGCAGTTGCCCATTCGGGCCGATGACCACCGGTACTGGCTTTCGTCTGAGCAGTGCATCCACGGCGTTGCGCCCCGCCTCTCCGCCGCCGGCGCCATTCCATGCATCACGGAGTGGTTGTTCTATGGTTGCCTCGACGACATCGACACCGACGTTGTACTGCCCGCACCGAAGTTCCGCGAGCGGGACGGAAGGATGCAACGCGGGTGGAGGCGGTGGTCGTTGTGCGGACCGCGCGATCGCCAAGCCAGGCGCGCAACCAAGTGTGCACACGCAGCCGATGCCGATGGCCAGAAACAGACGGACGACGGTGCACCAGATCTTTGAGATGTGCATCCAGTCAAGTGCGCACGAAATCGCTTTGCCGGTCCACTTCTCCCTCAGGTATAAGGCGTGAGCTGCCGCACTCGTGTCCCATCCGCAGCACATCGAAGCCCAAAGAGTAACGCATGCACACGAAACAGACGCTTGAAGTCCCCATCGACTCGATTGAAGCCGCGCGTCTGGCCGCACCGATGGCCACGCGGCTTGAAGTCTGCCATGATCTCGCGACCGAGGGTTGGACACCGAAAATGGATCTCGTGCGCGCATGCCGTGATCTGGTCAATGGAACACCATGCACCATCGTGGCGATGATTCGCCCCGAGTATGCCGGCTGCCGCCGATCACTCGATGTGGCGGCATTTACGACGACGCGAAAATTGATGGACCTTTGCCTGCGTGAAATCGATGCTGCTGCCGCCGCAGGTGCGCACTCCGTGGGCGTGTCGCTGTTGACGGCTGATGGGTTTGTCGACATCGAAGCGAACGCACGGCTGATCGATCACGCGCGTTCGCTCGGCCTGGTTGCTGCATTCTTGCGCACCTTCGACCTGCTGGTCGACCGTGAACGCGGCATGCGCGATCTGACCACGCTTGGGTTCACGCGCTTCATTACCGCTGGGGTACTCGGCTGGGATGCGTCGGTGTCGACGCTGGATGAGCGCATCGCGGTAGTCGCGCGGGACGTCGCGTGCGCACGGAGCGAGTCGGCGCGTGTCGGGCGTGAGCCCATCGAAGTGATTCCGGGTGGCGGCGTTCGCTCGGTGAATGCGCAGCGGTGGCTTTCGCTGTCGCCGCATTTGCACTCGTCGTGTCGCCGTGGTGGTCGCTTCAGTACCGAGGAACTTGGCGCGCTTTGCGCTGCGATGGCAGCGGAAGTGCGTGTGGGATGACCGAGAGCTTGTCTCTCGCTTCAAAAACGGATTCCAGAGCGAAAGGCCGCGCCCTCTCCCTCGTGGGCTGACTGTCCATGGTCTGCTCGCACGTGCCCTGCGGGAATTGGTGAGAGTTCACGCCTGCCGTATTCTGGTGGGCGGCTGGGGATCACGAGGACTCGCGTCGCGTGTGAACCGAGCGGTGGCGGTAGCAACGCCTCCGACTTCTTGGTGATGTCGCATATGGAGTCTCTGTCGTCAACCCAGCGAATGCCCTCCAAAGATGATTCGTCACAAACTCCGAACTTCCGTTGTTCTTTCCGCGTTGCTTCCTTTCCTTGCAACCGGCACCGCCTTCGCACAGGACTGTGGTGATTGCGATGACAACGGCGTACCTGAGGCGGTCGAGCAGGCATCGCCGAACGGTCTGGTCGCGCAGTACTGGCGGAGTCAGGGCTCTGGGAACTTCACCGAGAGGCTTCTCGCACGCATCGATTCGAATGTGGACTTCAACTGGGGAACCGGGTCGCCCGACTCGGTCGTGCCGTCCAATGACTTTGCCGTTCGCTGGACCGGCGTCTTGACGCCACCTGTGACCGGGACCTACACCTTCTACACGACGACCGATGATGGGGTGCGCCTTTGGGTGAACGGTCAATTGCTCATCAACAAGTGGCAGCCGCAGTCGTCAGCGGTGTGGAGCGCGAACATCTCTCTCGTCGCTGGGCAGCGGGTGTTGGTGCGCATGGATTACTACGAAGGCGGTGGCGATGCCGTCGCGAAGCTGGAGTGGCAGGCGCCGAACATCGCGCGGGAGGTTGTGCCGACGAGCGCGTTCAGCCCGATCTCCGATCTGAGCGGGGACGGTTGGCCAGACACTTGTGCGGACTGTGATGGTGACGGCATCACGGACGGCGAGATGTTTGCCAATGGCACTGCGAGCGACTGCAACGGCAACTGCATCCCGGATGCGTGCGAAATCACGCAGGCGGCGACGGTCGGTTACTGGCGTTTTGAGACCCCCGGTCCCACCGTGCTCGACAGTGGTCCGAACAATCTCGTGGGAACGCCCACGCAGATCTCGTATACCCAGTCGGTCCCGACCACCGTGATCCCGGCAACCTCGGAGGACAATGCGCGAGCCGCTGATTTTGGTAGCGCGGGCCGCGTGACCGTCTCCGACCCCGGCAATCGGCTCGCGTTTGGTGGGGAGAGCTTCACGATTGAGGCGTGGGTGCGCATCGATCAACTCGCGGCGGGCGCGACGGCGACCGACCGCCATGTGCTTGTGCAGCGAAAGGCACTTGCGAGCGGCGACAAGTTTGCCGACTACATCTTCTTTGCGCAGGGCGGCGATATCTCGACCGTCGGTCTCGCGAACTACGGGCGTCTTGGCGGCTTCGATGGGCGCGAACTCGTGCTCCTCATCGGAAACGGCGGCGCGGCAAGCGCAAGTTTCTGGACTGTCACATCCAACTTCCGTATCGAGGACAACGACTGGCACCACGTCTCCGTTGCCTTCGATGCCGCCACGCAGACCGTCCGCTTCACTCGTGACGCAACGGCCGAGTCCTTTACCGTCGTTGACCTCGGCCATGTTTCGGTCTCTGGTCCGCTGCTCATCGGCTCCCACACCAACGCGAGTGGGGCATACAACCAGCCGCTCGTCGGCAAGATCGACGAACTGCGCATCTCCTCGGGATTCCTCGATGCCGGTCTCCTGCTCTCGCGTGCGGGAGGCTCCGACTGCAACGGAAATGGACAGCCCGATTCCTGTGACATTGCCACGGGCATCTCCGGCGACTGCGACTCCGATGGGATCCCTAACGAGTGCGAGCCTGACTGCAATGGAAATGGCGTGCCGGATGGCTGCGATGTGGCAGGGGGGCTCTCCTCCGACTGCAACAGCGATGGAATTCCCGATGAATGCCAGCTCGTCGACAATGACTGCGATGGCGATGGCACTCCCGATGACTGTCAGTTGTCGACGGACGATTGCAATGCGAACGAGTTCCTCGACCGCTGCGAGATCGCTGCCGGCACCGCTCCCGACTGCGATGAGAACGGCACGATCGATACCTGTGAGTTTGGCCAACCGTTGACCTACCGAATCGATGACGGCGGCGGTGAGTTCGGTGTCCGCGCGTTTGGTTCGCACATGGCATGGCTCACCAATTTCCGCGTTGAGCAGGGTGCGCGTCTGATCGAGGAACTTGAGATGAACTTCGTGTTCATGCCGACGGGCGCCACGGTGACGGTCGGCGTTTGGAGTGATCCGAATGGAGATGGAGATCCGACCGATGCGCAGTTGCTCAGCTCGGTCGTGACACCGACCGCGCCGCTCGGCGTTTTTCGCCGTGTCAACATTCCTGATGTCGATGTTGGCCCGAACGGCACATCCTTCTTTGTGGGCGCCTACACGCCCGTCGCATCGAGCGACTTCCCGGCGCCTCTGGATACAAGTGGGAATCCACTCCTCGGCCGCTGCTGGGTGCTTGGCTACTCGGAGCCCGTCAACCCCAATGATCTCGCGGCAAATGCAGTGGAGTTCGATCTGATCGAGGTGGCACTCTTCCCAGGCAAGTGGTTGGTCCGTGCCATCGCGGATGCCACTCTCTTGGACTGCAACGGGAACTCTGTCCTCGACAGCTGCGACATCGAGAATGGCACCAGTGCCGACACCGACGCATCAGGCGTGCCCGACGAGTGCGAGGATTGCAACACCAACGGTGTACTCGATTCAACAGACATCGCGGCGGGAACCAGCATCGATTGTCAGAAGGACGGCATCCCCGACGAGTGCCAGACCAGTGGTACCGACTGCAATGCAGATGGAATCCCGGACGAGTGCCAACTCGATGATCAGGACTGCAACGGCAATGGAACGCCCGACTCCTGCGATATTGACTCAGGGACCAGCCTTGATGAAAACTCCAGTGGCGTCCCCGACGAGTGTGAGGACTGCAACCGCAATGAGATCTTCGACGATGTCGACATTCTGTTTGGGACGAGCCCCGACTGCAACGCAGACGGGATTCCCGACGAGTGCCAGTTCGGGGATCCGCCGGCGGACGTGGAGTACAAGGTCGATGACGGCACCCGCGAAGGAAACTACGGTGCCGGTGGTGCGGTCGACTTCGTATGGCTGAACCGTTTCACCGTGGAAGAAGGGGGCGAGTGGATCGGGCGGATTCGGGTCATCCTTGGCAATGCATTCGCCGGCACGCCGTATCAGGTGGCGCTCTGGGACGATCCCGATGGCAACGGCCAGCCGGACGATTCACACGTGATCGTCTCGGTCGGTACGTCCGCCGCGAATGGGAATACGAATGTCTTCAATGAGATCGAAATCCCTCCGACCTTCATTGGACCAGTGGGCACTTCGTTCTTTGCAGGCGTGATTTACCGAGACTCGTTCGGCAATCAGTTTCCGCTCGCGATCGACAACAACTCGGTGCCGGCCCAGAAGAGTTGGGTCGCCATCGGCGATCCGGTCGATCCCAACAACCTGAGTACCGCGACGCTGTACGGCTACCTCGTGAACGACAATGCGCTTGTGCGCGCCGATGGTTTCGACGGGGAACTGCCCTTCGACTGCAACTCCAACGGCATTCCAGATGACTGCGACATCGCCGACGGCACGCTGCCCGACGCGAACGGCGACGGCATCCCCGACTGCTGCGTTGCGCGAGGATGCGGCCCGTGTGCACCCGATTTCAACAACGACGGCGTGGTCGGTGGTCAGGATCTCACGGCCATGCTTGGTGGGTGGGGCACAGCCGCAGCAGATGTGAATGGCGACGGCGTGACCGACGGTCAGGATCTCACAGCGCTCCTCAGTGCGTGGGGACCCTGCAGGCCGTGAGCAGCCGGGCAATCCCGCAGTCGATTTCCCCTCCCTGATTTTGAAGTCTGTCCGATGGTGCAGTGCGCATCGAGAGCGTGAGCCCACGCAGAGATCACCGGGCTACGCGAAGATCACCCGGCGATGCGGAGGTAGAAGATCCCATCGATGATGGCGAGCGGCACGGCGGATGCGATGATGCCCCAGCCGAAGCCCTTCACCAGCGCCTTGGTGCGAGTCGCCAGAATCACACCGGTGGGGAGGTAGATCGCCTGTAGGGCGAGATTGATCCCCAGAATCGTTCGGAGATCCTCCGGAGCCATTGGATCTTGCAGGAGCGATGGCCACACAATCGCACCGTCGAGGAGTCCCCACAGGGCGACCATCAGCCAGAAACCGCGGTGGGACTCATGTGGCTTTCGAAAGAGCGCAATCGACGCCGCTCCCAACGAGAGCAGTGCAAGCGCAAGAATCGTTGCGGTGAGTTGGTTGTGAATCATGAAAGACATTATGCACGCGATGCCCAAGATGCACCGCCTGCCATGTGATCCCCCGAGGTCTTTGCCCCTTCTTCAACCTTTGAACCGCTCGTTGGGCTAAAATTTGGCATGGACTACAAGATCTGCGACTTTACGCCCACCGATCTCGGTGCGATTGTTCAGTTGCTGCAGACTGTTCGTTCGCAGTCTGATAGCGCGCCAGTCGACATCGCGGACTTCATCGCAAACGCTCAGGAGGGTGCGACTGCTGTTGTCGCGCTCGCGGGTGGCAGCGTGGTCGGCGTTGCGAGTGCCCGTGTTTCCGGCGACCGCGCATGGACGCAGGTGTTTGCCATTGCGCAACAGTGGCGGAACCGCGGTATCGGCTCCGCGCTCACTCGACGCCTCGAGGAGCGTTTGATGCACCAAGGAGTGCGAAAGATCTGTGCGCTGTTTGGTCCTGGCCAAGTTGGTCAACAAGCGCTCCTGAATCGTGGCTTCGTCCCCAACCCGGGCATGTTGCTTTACGAGAAGTCGCTCTCGCTCGAACCAAGTGACATCCGCATCATCGACAAATGGGGCGGACAGATTCTTGAGGGGGATCTCTGGAACAAGGCGGCCGGCATGGAGCGTGAGAAAGCTTTGATCGACGGGCGCATTGTCGCGCCACTGTCGGATCCTGTCCTCGCGGAGCGCATTGGCCTGCGACCGCCGGCCACGGTCATGATGTTCGGGCCGCCGGGTACGGGCAAGACCACCTTTGCGCGGGCCGTGGCTGGACGGCTCGGCTGGCCATTCGTGGAGTTGTTGCCATCCAAGATGTCCTCGACGGATGGCACGCTTGCGAATGAGCTGCGCGAGGCGCTTGCCGAACTCGGTCAGTTGGATCATGTCGTCATCTTTATTGATGAGTTCGATGAGATTGCGCCGGCACGAGAAAGTCGCCCGGCATCTGTGGGTGTCGTGAACCAACTGCTCAAGTCCATTCCCGACCTCCGACAGCGCCCGGGCAAGTTGCTGATCTGCGCCACGAATTTTATTCGTGCGATTGATCCGGCGGTCATGCGACCAGGTCGCTTCGATTTGTTGATCGGTATTGGCCCGCCTGATACTGCTGCACGAACTGCGCTTTGGGAGCGGGCGATCGCATCGCTGCAACTCGGGCCCGGAGTATCGGCCTCAGCACTCGCCGATCAGTGCCGCGGATTCACGCCTGGAGACATCGATCTCGCCGCCCAGCGGGCGGCTGCGGATGCGTTTGCACGCGCACGCATGGGTGCAGGTGGCGGAAGCGATCAAGCTGCCGTCGTCACGCGCGAAGATCTCGCGTCCGCGCTGCAGCGCACGAAGGCGTCGATCACGCCCTCCATTCACGAGTCCTTTGAGGCCGAGGTGGAAAGCTTCGAACGGGTGTAGGCACCGCTTCGCGCAAGCCAGCAGCGTGCAGCCAGTCGTGAACGCACCTGCCGAGCGGAGAGGAGCGCCCTCGTCTCAGCCCTCTGGATTCAACGAGGAGTGGTGCTCCACGATCTTCCAGTCTTGTCCGAGCCATTGATAGACAAAGGTGTAGCGAGCCTGCACCGTGGCGTGCTTTCCGTCCTTGCCCTTGAGCTTGAAGCTGTAGAGACCCGAGTTCACCGCGGTGCCGCCAATGACCCGCGTATGACCCTCCACCACTTTGCCGATGGGATGCTTGGGAAGAAACGCGCTCTTGAAGTACGCGTGAATCTTGCGATGCCCCTTCTTGACATCACCTTTGAGGGTCGACAGCAGGATTGCATCCTCTGCGTACAGGTTTGTCACTCGGGTGGGGTTGCAACTCTTGAGGGCTGCGAACCAACGATCCAACTGCTCTTCAACTTGTTTGGTGATATTGCTCATAGGAGTTCACGTCGTTTCCGCCAGCGAGTACCGATCGGCGAGCCGAACGCCGGCGTGAACGGTAACAGCACTTGGGGGGGTACGCGGGCCGCAGAGACTACCCCATGCTGTGGATTCCCGTGAGGGGCGCAAGCTGTCGTGACTCTTCGCCTTTGCGCCGCTCGTGCTCGATGGCTTTGGTCGATCCAGAATCGCCGGGCCCTGTCTCGCTGCATCGTGCAGAACCTTTCGGCGTGGAGAGGGGGCGCAGGCCTAAAGTTCAATCGGAGGGTGGCAGCCCAGCCACTTCCTTTCAGAGTCACCGACCATGCCTCCTATCCAACGACGCCCCGTTCCGCCGCCGAAGATTTGTGTGGCGTGCCATCGGCCGTTCACGTGGCGCAAGAAGTGGGAGCGCGACTGGGATCAGGTGCTGTACTGCTCGGATGCGTGCCGCCGATGCGGGCCTCGGGAGCTGTGCGCCTTGAAGTCGGAGCCAGCCCTCGCCCGCGGGCATGGCAGGGGCGCGCGTCGCCGCTGACCCATGCACCTGATCTGGCTCAAGCGCGATCTTCGACTGGACGACCACGGACCCTTTGCCGAGGCCGCGCGACTCTCGGCGCAGGGCAAGTTCGTTCTTGCGATCTTCGTGTACGAGCCAAGCGTGTGGAACGCCCCTGACGCCGATGCATCGCATCTCGCGTTCGTGGATGAATCGCTTGATGAACTGCAGACCGCACTCGAAGTGATCGGCGGTCGGCTTGTACGGCGCGTCGGCGAGATGACGGAGGTCCTCGCGACTCTTCACGCCACGCAGCCGATCGAGTCGCTGCTAGCGCACGCGGAGACCGGCAACGCGATCACCTACGCTCGCGACCGCGCGGTGGCGCATTGGTGCAGCGCACACGGCGTGGCCTTTCGCGAGTGGGCGCAGAACGGCGTGATGCGACCGAACCCTGGTCGTGATGGATGGGCGACTCGGTGGGAGGCCTTCATGCGGAGCGAGCGGCACCCCATGCCCGCCATGCTGCGCTCGCCGCCGCGAAGCGCGGTGCCCGACGCCGAGCCTGGCATGTCGCAGTCGCTCGGGCTTGGCCCTGACACCCGCGCAGCGCTGCGGCAGCGGGGAGGCAGCGTGCAGGCGGCCGCGTGCCTCGACAGTTTCCTTCGTCAGCGTGGTCGTGATTACCAGCGCACCATGGGTTCGCCGGTTGAAGCTTGGGAGACATGCTCTCGTCTCTCGCCACATCTTGCGTGGGGAACGATCGGCGTGCGGCGCGCGTGGCAGGGTGCGCAGCGGCGGCTGGGGCAACTGGCCGCCGCCAATATCGTGGACATGACGGGCGAGGATTTGCGCGCGTGGAGGGGCTCGGTGCGAAGTTTCGCCTCGCGCCTCTCCTGGCACTGTCACTTCATGCAGAAACTGGAGGACGAGCCCGAGATCGAGTCGCGCTGCATGCTGCGCTGCGCGGAGGGCCTTCGCAGCGGACTCGACCCTTCGCTAGCGGCGGAACGACTTGCCGCGTGGCAGCAGGGCCGCACGGGCTACCCCATGGTCGATGCCTGCATGCGTGCGCTGACAGCGACGGGGTGGGTCAACTTTCGCATGCGGGCGATGCTGGTGAGTTTTGCGAGCCATCACCTGTGGCTTGATTGGCGCAGCTTCGCCCCGTGGCTCGCACGGCAGTTCCTCGACTACGAGCCCGGCATCCACTACTCACAGATCCAGATGCAGTCGGGCACAACCGGCATCAACACGCTGCGCATCTACTCGCCGCGCAAGCAGGTGGAGGACCACGATCCGACTGGCGTCTTCATTCGCAAGTGGGTGCCCGACTTGGCGCGCGTGCCGGATGAGTTCCTGGCCGAACCAGCGCTGATGCCAGACCTGCTCCAGCAGATGATTGGTTGCCGCGTGGGCGGCGAGAGTGCGTTCGCGGACACCTGCGAGTATCCCGCGCCCATCGTGGAGCACAGGGCTGCGTACCGCCACGCGCAAGGTCAACTCTTTGCGCTGCGAAACACTCCGCAGGCGCGGATCGAATCGAAAGCGGTGTATCAGAAGCACGGAAGCCGGAAGCGCTCTGGCAAGCACTCGACTTCGGCAACCTCGCGCAGCCGCTACCGTCGAGCGCCATGATGGCTGCCGTTGCCGCGCTGCTTTCCACGCTGCTCCTCACGCCGCTCTTGGTGCCGCTCGCGCTTGCAGCGGATGAACACAAGCGGGGGATCACTGGCGAGCTGCGGATACACGCGGATGTTCCGTCGTCTGTCGCGGGTGTTCGCGGCCGAATCGCCGCCGTGAGTCCGAGCCTCTAGTGGAACAAGGGTCAAGTGATTGAACGCTGGGGTGCGTGCACGCTGAACTTCGACCGCCTCTAGATGTGCCTGGGTGATCGTGAGCGGCGCGAAGCACGACGAACCGAGTTGGTCGGCGCGCTTGGACCGAATCCTGCCGTACTTGTTCCCGCTGAACCCTTAGCGCCGCCCGCGCGTCGGCTTGTTCCAACCTGATGAAAGTGGCGAGCGTGG
>VGYQ01000052.1 GCA_016872915.1 Planctomycetota bacterium
GCCAGATCGCAGAACTCGCGTACAGCGATCATCTTTCCAGTTGCAACGACAAAGTCGTCGCCATTTGGCTGCTGCAACATACGCCACATTGCATCGACATACTCCCCTGCAAATCCCCAGTCGCGCTGCGCATCAAGATTGCCGAGATACAGCTTCTTCTGCAATCCAAGCTTGATGCGCCCAACCGCACGAGTGATCTTGCGGGTCACAAACGTCTCGCCACGCCTCGGGCTTTCGTGATTGAACAGGATGCCGCAACTGATATGCATCCCGTAACTCTCGCGGTAGTTGATGGCGATCGAGTGTGCGAACACTTTGGCGCAGCCATACGGCGACCGCGGATGGAAGGGAGTCGTCTCGCGCTGTGGGACCTCCGCAACCTTTCCATACATCTCGCTCGAACTCGCCTGATAGAAGCGAATGGACCGCCCAGTTTGCTGCTCATGGATCCGTTGTGCCTCTAGCAGGCGAACGGTGCCCATCGCGACCGAATCGGCCGTATACACGGGCTGATCAAACGACACGCGAACGTGGCTTTGAGAGCCAAGATTGTATATCTCGTCAGGCTCTGCCTTGCGGATCGCCTCGAGCAGCCCTGTTCCATCCGTCAGATCACCGTAATGCAGTCGCAGACGCGCGCTGCGTTCATGGGGATCCTGATAGATGTGATCGATGCGAGACGTATTGAACGTCGAGCTGCGACGAATGATGCCGTGCACCTCGTAACCCTTCGACAGCAGGAACTCCGCGAGATAGCTGCCGTCCTGTCCAGTGATACCGGTGATGAGTGCCCTTCGGACTGCCGCCATTCGTGCAGGATAGACGAGGGGCTCTCGTGTCGGCAGACACGCTCGCCACGGGATACCTTTGCATACTGATCATGACTGCACCATCACCCTTGCACAACCGCCGCATCGTCGTCACCGGGGGCGCTGGCTTCTTGGGGCGAGTTGTGGTTGAACGCCTGCGTGCGATCGGCGCAGCGGATGTGCTCGTGCCGCGTCGCGCATCGTTCGATCTGACGCGCGAGGCGGATGTGCAGCGCATGTACAACGACATGCGACCAGACATCGTTTTTCACCTCGCCGCCGAGGTCGGCGGAATCGGAGCCAACCAGGCGAACCCGGGGCGCTTTTTCTTCGCCAATATGGCGATGGCGCTTCACCTGATCGAACAGGCTCGCCAGCGCGGACTCGAGAAGTTCGTGCAGGTCGGCACGATCTGCGCCTATCCGAAGTTTGCGCCGGTGCCGTTCCGTGAGAGCGACCTCTGGAACGGCTACCCAGAGGAGACAAACGCCCCCTACGGCGTAGCCAAGAAGGCTGCGCTCGTGATGCTCGACGCGTATCGACAGCAGTACGGTATGAAGTCCGCGTATGTGTTGCCCGTCAATCTGTACGGACCGCACGACAACTTCGACCTCGGCACATCGCACGTGATCCCTGCGCTGATCCGCAAATGCATCGAAGCGGTGAACGCACGCGCATCGCACATCGACTGCTGGGGCACCGGCGAAGTGAGCCGCGAGTTCCTGTACGTGAGCGACGCTGCCGATGGCATTATTCGCGCCGCCGAAGTAATGAACGCGCCCGATCCGCTGAACCTCGGCACGGGGCGCGAGATCACCATTCGCGAACTCGTGCAACTCATCGCACGACTCTGCGAATTCCACGGCGAGATCCGCTGGGATGCGACGAAGCCGAATGGTCAGCCGCGTCGCTGCCTCGAAACTGAGCACACCGCGAACACGATCGGTTGGCGCGCGAAGGTGGGATTTGAAGAGGGCCTTCGGCAGACCATCGACTGGTACCGCGCGAACCACTCGGCCACGAGTTGAACCTGCCACAGACCCAACGCGCCAATCTGCCCCGGCAAAGAAGAGCGTTCAGCCCCAATTGGCGAGCAGTATCGTCACATCCGCACCATTGACCGTGCCGTCGCCACTGAAATCGGTCGACGCATCATTGGTGTCCCAAGCGGCAAGCACCGCCGCAAGGTCAACGCCGTCCACAGTTCCGTTGCCATCCGCATCACCAGGTCGAACAGGATTGCCGCCCACCGTTCCATCGTTCGCAACGCGCTGACCTCGGATGTCCGTCGAACCTGTCGCACCATCCTGCCACACGACGACACTTGCGCCTTGCTGCATGAAAGCTGCCATACGGCCCTTGTCGCTCGAGGGTGCGACCTGCACGGTGCCGGCACTGAAGAGATCCTGCGCCTCGGGCGAAAGTCGACGCGCCCGCATGACATCCGCGCCGAAGGCCGTCGATGACTGCCAGTGGAAGTTCGCTCCGCCCGAATCGGCCGCCACTGCAACGAAGTCCGTCGAGTAGAGCGTCGCCTGCGGCTGGAGTGCAAATCCACTCTCGCCCCAAAGCCGCGCGCCACTGCCACTGAGTGCGAACGCCTGCGCCCCCATGCCGTACACAGAACTGCTGGGCACACGATCGGACCAGGCCACATACAGGCGATCTGCCTGCGCACTCACTGCAAACGCCGGACTCACACGCTCGAGATTCGCTGTTGCGGTCACGGTCACGCCACCAGCCTGGAACCGCGGTGCCCCATCGAGTCCGAGCACCTGCACAACGCACTGCAGCGGCGAAGTGGTGTACCACGCAAACACATAGCCAATGCCGGGTACGGCTGCGCACGCCGGATAATTCCCGAACTGCAGCGAACCAGTCGTCATCACGTTGACTGGTACTGCACTGCCCGTTGTCCACCCCACCACGCCACTCGGTGAAATGCGGAACGCGCGTAGCAGCTTTGCACTGGTGAATCCTGTCTGCCGAACGCACGACATCATCACACCGCCGCTGGAATCTGCCGCTGGCCACAAATCAGCGGGCTGCGTTTGCGCTGTTCCATCGGTGAGATTCGCCGCCGTCGACCACACAGGCGCGCCCGTCGCAATGTCCAGACGCTGCACGCGCGTCGTGGTTCCCTGCAGCCACGCCGCATAGATCGCGCCACTGACGGAATCTTGACACACCTTCGGATTCGCTACAAAGTCGCTCCCAGTCACCATTGTGCTCGTCCAGAGCGCGCTGCCATCCGATGCGAGCAGCGTGATGCTGATGCGATCACTGCCCGAGCGATCGTCGTTGTATGCCACCGCAAAGCGATCACCACTGATGACCGCCGCGCCATAATCAACTGTTGAGGAAAAACTCCGGTCCGCGACGAGCACACCATTTGCCCCCCACGCTGGCTGGCCAGATGCGTTGAACCGATTCGCACGCACGTCATAGCCGCCCGTGGCGTTGTCGAACCACGCAAGACAAAACCCGCCGTCCGAAGTACGACCGATCTTCGGCTGCACTTGATCATTGGCCCCGCCCGCAAGCAGCGTTGGTCCAGAGGTTGTCCATGCAAGGGACACAGTTAGCGCACTGCACACGGCCAAACGAGCAAGATTGATGGGCATCGCTTCATTATGCCTCCAAGCGGACTTTTGGCAACGGCTGATCCAAAATTTCATCGCTGAAATCTGCCCCAGTTCATGATTTCACGTTGAAAATCACGCCGTCAGTTCTCTCCAACAGGAGAGGAGCCGTGGCGTTGCGAATTCACTGCATCAAAGAGGCTTGGCTCTGGAACCACCTTTGGCCCCGACGAACGGTGCGGCGACATCTTCTCAGGCGGACGCGGCAGAGAAGTTTGTTCAGACTCTGGCAATCGAATCGCTGGCCCTGAGAAGGCTGCATAGTCCTCATTTGGATTGACTCCGATCCAGTGCACAAAGTCGATCACCTGGTGTGCCACTGCAGTCGCTCGCCACTGATCGCCAAAGACTGTGCTGATACCGAGCCAGACATGTGCATAGGCGTTTCGACGAGCAAGTCCCGCGTGCGGAAGGAGCAGCGGCTGAATCGCATCACCTACCGCTGCAACATGCTCACGAATGGTCATCAATTCGGCAGTATTCACCCATCAAAGCCTACTACCCGTCTGCTTGTTCTACAGCCATCTCGCCATGCTTCTGCGGCCTTTGCTGCGTAGACTTGTGTCATGCTGTTGCGCTTTGCTTGTTCCCTGTCCGCCTGCGGTTGCGCTCTGCTGATCTGTGGCGCACACGCTCCGCCACCAACCTCATCCGAAGCATCTCCTCCGGCTCCTGCGGCACCAGCACCGGCTGTCGATGTCACACTGCCCACGGGGTTTCAGATGCGGACTTTCGCGAGCGAGCCGCTCGTGTCAGATCCTGTGGCGTTCGACATCGATGCGAATGGCCGCTTCTACGTGGCGGAGTCCGAGCGTCAGGAACGCGGTATCGAGGACAACCGCACGAGTTCATGGTGGTTGATGGACGATCTGACCGCAAAGACAGTCGCTGATCGCCTCGCGTACTACGAGAAGTGGAAGGACAAGCGTGATGGCGGCATGGACTACTACCGCAAGTATGCAGACCGCATTCGCCGCGTTGAAGACACCGATGCCGATGGGAGCGCCGATCGAGCCAGCAACTTCTCACGCGACTTCCGCGATCCGCTCGACGGCACTGGAGCTGGTGTTCTCGTGGATGGCGATCGCGTCTTCTACACCTGCATTCCGAATCTTTGGCAACTCCGCGATACAGATGATGATGGCGTTGCCGAAACAACGGATGCACTCTCCACGGGCTATGGTGTCCGAACTGCGCTGCGCGGTCACGACATGCATGGACTGGCGATCGGTCCTGATGGGCGTCTCTACTGGTCAATTGGTGACCGCGGCTACTCCGTCACGACACGCGAGGGTGCAACGCTCACAGATCCGAAGACGGGCGCCGTCTTTCGTTGCAAGCCTGATGGCAGCGAACTCGAGGTCTATGCGTACGGCCTTCGCAATCCGCAGGAGTTGGCCTTCAACGAATTCGGCGATCTATTCACTGGTGACAACAACTCGGACGGAGGCGACAAGGCGCGCTTTGTGTTTGTGATGCCCTATGGACAGACGGGCTGGGACATGAACTACCAGACCCTGGAAGGGGCGAATCAGCGCGGACCGTGGAGTCAGGAACGCATCTGGCATGTGCGTGATCAGCCTGACCGCGAGTACCCGGCGTGGTCCTTGCCTCCGCTCGCGTACGTCGGCAACGGTCCGAGCGGACTTGCCTACGCGCCCGGCACGGGACTTCCTGCAGCGTGGGATCACAGATTCTTCCTCTGCGACTTCCTCGGAAGCGAGTCGCACAGCGGAATCCACGCGGTAAAGGTGCAGATGAAGGGGGCAGGCTATGAAGTGACCGAATCGAAACAGTTTGTGCTCGGACTTCTTGCCACGGATGTTGCATTCGGGTTCGACGGTCGCATGTATGCAAGCGTGTGGGGCGGCGGATGGCTTTCAACAGGCAAAGGTCGCGTGGTGTCCATCTTCGATCCTTCGACATCCAACACGCCAGTTGTTGCGCAGACGCGAGCGATCATGACACAGGACATCAAGAGTGTGTCGACGGATGACTTGATCACGCTTCTCCAGCACAGAGATCAGCGAGTCCGACAGCGTGCGCAGTTCGAACTTGCCGCGCGCGGAACGTCGACAACGCTTCAGCTCTTGGCGCTTGCTCAGGCGGGACCGCCTGCCGTTTCCAATGAACGCCTCGCCCGACTGGCGCAAATCCACGCTCTCTGGGCACTCGGCATGCAAGCGCAAGGCATTCGCTGTGAACGCGTTGAGAAACCTGATCCGCTGCTGCCCGTGATCTCGCTGCTTGAAAGTGATACGCCAGAGATTCGCGCGCAGACAGCGCGGACTCTTGGGGAGAGTGGACGCATCGATGCCGCCAAGAAGTTGATCGAACATTTGGTCGACGAGGACACTCGCGTTCGGGCAGCATGCGCCCTCGCATGTGCTCGCCTTGCGCCAAAGGCACCTGCACTGTTCGCCGAGGCAGTCCCGCTTCTCTCAGCAGCACTCTTCGAGAATGACAACGCCGATCCCTTTCTGCGGCATGCACTCGCGACAGCGCTTGCGGCGTGCGCGGACTCCAAGGCGCTGCAGTCCCTCTCGGTCGATCAGTTCGAGAGCGTGCGGCTCGGCGCACTTCTTGCGATGCGACGAAATGCGGATCCGATGATTGCGAACTTTCTCTTTGACCCCGATATGCGGATCGCTGCCGAAGCGGCGCGTGCAATTTGGGATTTACCAATCGACGGTGCAACGGATTCGCTTGCGACCGCTGTAGGTCGACTGGCAGAGTGGCGTCCGACGACGGGCACACGGCCGATCACCGCAGTCACATTCGAGCGCAGCTTGTGGCGCGATGTTCGAGTCGCCTCGTCCACGGAACTTGAATCGTGTGCGGCATGGAAGCGCCAGCCCGACAAGACAGACACCACGGACGAAGCGGTCGGCTTTTCCGATCGAACCCCCAACTCGGTCCAGCGCCTCAAGGGCACGATCACGGCACAGACGAGTGGTGCATATCGGTTCTTCATCACAAGCGATGATCACTCTGTCCTGTCGATCGAGCGGCCAGGAGACTCGGCACCGCAGATCATCGCGCGCCTCGATGGCTATGCGAACGAGGACGATTGGGAGGGGACTCCATCACAGATGTCCGCGCCGATCCAGTTGAAGGTGGGCGAGACCGTGACCATCACGGCCTTGCAAGCACAGGGCGGCGGTGCCAGCCATCTCGCGGTGGGATGGCAGTCTCCCGATGGGACGATGGAAAGACCGATCGGACGGGTGCCCGTCGACTCAAACGTCATGGCGTTTGCACGACGTGCAATCGCCGCGAACCTGATCCTTGGCGGTGACCGTGCACCGGCGATCGCATCAGTCGCACTCAACCGTGAGTTGCCCTCCGCGGTGCGACTGGAAGCGCTCGAGGCGCTCTCGGACTTTACATCTCCCAAGCGTCGTGACCGAGTTCACGGACGCGTCGATATGTTGCTGATCGGCAGTAGAACAGCCGATTCGCTGCAGCGCGCGCTCACGCTCGCGCTTCCAACGCTTGCGACCGATCAGCACTCGGTAGTACGAACGCGAGCAGTGCAAGTGGCGAGTGACGCAGGTGTCGCGCTGGATCAAAAGGCAAATCTTGCCGCAGTCAAAGATGCGACGCGGTCCGTTCGAGAAAGAATCGCATGCCTCGCGCAGCTGGGGCGCGTCCAAGATGCTGCACTCGGCGAGGCAATCGATGCTGCGCTCGCCACCGATGAGCCCAAGCTACGAAGTGAGGCCCGGGCGTGGCTTGCACGCACTGACCCGCAGCGCGCGCTGGATGAGTCCGCCCGAGCACTGACGAACGGGAGCGAAGGAGAGCAGCAGTCGGCGATTCTTGCACTCGGGCAGTTGGCATCGTGTGCAAACGGATCGGTCGCGGCCTCTGCGAGAACTCAACTTGATCAGTTGCTGATGCGCGAGGCTAAAACTGATCTCCCATCAGCGCTGCGGCTCGAACTGTCGGAAGCGGCGACTGCGCTCTCGGAGGGTCATGAAGGCAAGCGCTGGCCCATCGGATCAACCGACCCTGGCGTCACGGATGCACTGCTTCCACTGATCGGTGAGGGAGGCGATCCGGAGATCGGACGTGAGGTTTTGATGTACCACTCCGCGGCCGCATGTCTTCGCTGCCATGCCGTTGCCGGGGTGGGCGGTCATGCGGGTCCCGCGCTCGATGGCGTGGCAACGCGACTCGATCGTCGCGCGATCGTGCAGGCCATGCTGGAACCCAACGCGCTTATCGCACCTGGCTTCAGCCATCCATCCGCGATGCCCGCCATGGGACCACTGCTCAAGCCGCGCGAACTTCGCGATCTCACCGAGTATTTATCGACGCTTCGCTAGGAACGGCTGCCTGCCGCGTGCTCAGTCCCGTCCGACCGTCAGCGTCATGGCGGGTCCATCCTTCACCACGCTTTCACGCGATGGACCAAGTTGGAAAACGGCGGTCTCGGGCTCCTGAAAATAGCCCACACCGCTGAGCAGGATCTGTGGGCCATCCGACCACTGCACGCTCAGTGCCAGCAACCCCGCATCATCGACAGATCCAGCAAGCGTGGCCTGTCTCACGGGCTTGGTTGATTCACCATCACTCCACGCATCGTCGATCAGCACGCCGCGAAGACTGCCATCGGCGATGATCGTGATGCTGCCTGTGCCCGCATTGCCACTGCGGTCATAGAAGTTTGCGGTCCACTTGCCGATCCACCGCGCCATCGAGTCAAGCGGCTTGGTCGGCGGCTCCCCAAACGGCGGCTCCGCAGCAACGCCCGCCTCATGCAGCGCGAACGCCATGCCACCATCCTTGGCGAAGTTGCCGCTTGAGTCGTACCGCGAGAGATTGATGCCAAGCGATCCCATCGACTGTGCAAACGCCGTCCCATCGAAGCGATCGCTTTGCCCCGTACTCCACGCAATGGCGACTTGCGCACTTCCCCCCGCAATCGAGCCACTCAGCACACCCGTCCGCGCGGTTCCATGAATGCGCTGCCAAACCGAATCCACCAATGATCCATCAATGGCTCCATTGGCTGCGATGGTCACGCGAACTTGACCGCCCGACGACTGATCTTGTGCAGTGAAAGTTCCAGACCAGCGCCCAACCGTTGAAAGCGGCTTCGACTGCGGCTTGGGCCCGGGCTGTTGCGGCGCAGCGCAGCTGTGGAAGAGCAGAACGCACAGTGCCAGCAGCGGCACAGACATCAACCGAAGGGATGAGCAGCGAAATGGAGACACGCCTGCGAAGACTACCGAACCATCACGAGTGTCAGGTGCCGTATGCGGCAAGCACGATCGTAAGATCCTGTCCGTCGACAATCCCGTTGCCGTTCGCATCGCCATCGGGAGCGCTCGTGCCGAATGCAGCAAGGACTATGGTCAGGTCCTGCCCATCGACCACGCCATCGTTGTTGCGATCGCCTGGGTTCGGCGGCGTACCAGGTTCCGTGAAGGTGAGCACTGGCCCGTTGCCCACATTCCCGACCGCATCGGTCGCCTGCACCGAGTAACTCACAACGGATCCCGCGACCTGCGGCGGAATGATTCCACGCCAGAGGCAATTCCCCGTGAGACGCATCGACACTGACTGTGTCAGCTGCCCCTGCAACCCATACCGCAACAAAACGCTGCGCGCATGGAAACCCATATGGCTGGTGTAACCATCACGCAGTGTCACACGCACTGACCGCGGCTCGCCCGCAGCAGAGCCGGGCACCACCTGCTCTGTGCGGACGATGGTCGGTGCGATCGTGTCGCTTGGACCGCTGTTGATATAGATCCGATTCTGGAACGCACCACTCTCGCCCTGCCCAGTCACGATGTCGTAGTCGCCATCGCCATCAAAGTCTGCCACCTTGACATCGAGCGACGAGTCAGTCGATGACGTGATCGCATTCGTCACCTGCGTGAATGCACCCTGTCCATTCGTATTTCGGTAGATGCGCTTCGTGCTTCCGAGCGTGGCAATGACCAGATCAAAGTCGCCGTCATTGTCGATGTCGAAGAACTTGCTGTCGTTGTCATCACTCGTTGGATTCGGGCTGATGCTCGTTGAAATATTCGTCCATGATGTGCCGAGACCATTCGCATTCCGCGCCAGCAACTCCTGGTTGGAGGTGCCGGCATTCGTTCCAAGCAAGTCGAGATCCCCATCTCCGTCGATATCGCCAGCGTCATATGCATAAGCCGTTGCATCACTTGGGAAGTTGCCGAGGTTTGTGAACACTCCAGTCCCGCCGTTGATCCAAAGCCGACTCTGGTTCGGCGTCGATGCGCGCGTCACCAAGAACAGGTCAAGATCGAAATCTCCGTCGGCATCAAGAAACAAGAGATCCATCTGCTGGGACACATTGCCCTGCGGCAGATTGGCCGCCGTGACATCGTTGAACCGACCTGTGCCGTCATTGAGATACAGGCGTGGCTGTCCAGTGCCGAAGCGATTCGACGAGCCGGAGTTGCACATCGCGATGTCGAAATCACCATCACCATCCACATCGCCAAAGGTGGCGCGCGCAGTCGAAGTGTTGAGGGTTGGAATACGCCCGACTGTCTCATTCGCAAAGACACCCGCACCATTATTGATGAGCAGAAGCATCTGACGGTTGTAGTCCTGACCGAGCAGCAAATCCAGATCGCCATCAAGGTCGACATCGCCGAACTCCGCACTTCGGAAACAGCCTGTGATGCCTGCAACGCGTGCATCAGTCTGATCCGTAAACACGCCAGCACCACTGTTGATGTAGATACGCGGCTTCAGGAGTGTTCCAAGAGAACTGTACCCCTGCCCATTGGCAAAGCAGATGTCCAGATCACTGTCCCCATCAATGTCGCCAACTGCGATGTAGTTCGTGTACTCCGACTGAACTGGGAAACGCGTGGATGTCTGATCGGCGAACTGCTGCGCGAGGGCCGCATTCGCACCGATCAACATCGCGATCACAGCGCCACCAATGGCACCGGGCCAGTTCAAGACATCAGCCATCTCCTGAAGGTATGACCTTTCGACGGTCTGTCGAGTGAAAGCGGCAGAAATCGATGCATTTTCCACCTTTGCACCACCGCAAACGCAGATTCAACGGCGCCGACGGGCGCGGATAAGCCCCTTGGGCGTCGGTTTGGCCCCCCCGATACTGCTCGACGATTGCGCAGCGATGCCAGCCCTTTGCGCAGTACCGCTCGGTGCAGCTCCTGCACCGTCTGCACCCCTCATCTGCTGATTGAGATAACGCACGCGTTGCCTTGCACCTTGAACCCCCTGCACACCACCCCCTTGGAGGTACGCGGCGGCCACGGCATTCGCTTCGGAAAACTCCGCCTCGAACGTGATGGTGTTTGTCGCGCGGTCCACGCTCAGTGCAACGATGCCAAGATCCGATGCAAGTTCGACAAGTGCATCGATCCGCTCGTCCTGCATCGAAGCACCAGAAGCGACGATTGCGGCGAGCGC
>VGYQ01000053.1 GCA_016872915.1 Planctomycetota bacterium
GGCAACGGATGCCTTCAGGAGGCCGATGCATCCGATGGACTTTCCTTCAAGACGGATGGCACCTGCGGGCGCGAAGGCAGGCAGCGACCACTCGGCAAGTGCGCCCGCCGCTGGAGTGACATCAGCCTCCTGAACACCTGTGATTGTGCGCACGACCGCATCCACTGCGCCGCGCAGCTCTCGCAGCAGTTGCTGCGGCTCTTCACTCCCGCACAGGAGCAGCGAGAGAACCCGCCGCTCCTCATGGCGGTCCCCATCCAGCCAAAATGCGCAAGCGATCTCGAAGAGGCGAACAGACGTCTGTCCGCGATCGCGGTTCGTGCGCGCCACGTGAAGGAGGCTTGGCAAGAGAGATGGACGCAAGACCGGTTCGGCGACCGCGCGTTCATCCGCGATTCGAAGCGCGCTCTCCCCATCGCCAAAGAATGGAGCCGCCGCGCACTCGGCGATGAGTGTGGGAGTGACAGTCTCCAGAAATCCGATGCCCGCCAGACAGTCCTTTGCGGCGCGGATGGCTTGGACCTTCGGTTGGCTGCGGGTGGGACGGATGCGCACGCGATCATCGACGGGAATGCGATCCAAGCCAAGGACGCGGATCACTTCCTCGATGAGGTCGATCTCACGGGTCAGGTCCAGCCGCTGAGCGGGAATGGTGCAGTCGATCGTCTCCGTGCGGAGCTCCGGTTGGAGACCGAGGGCTGTGAGCACGCGCAGAGCATCGGCAGCAGTGATGTCGACTCCGGTCACCGCACAGAGCTCCGCCATGCGAAGTGAAACGTGCTGGAGTGGTGCAAGCGGTGAGCCCGCAGCCACCGATCCGACAAGCCTTGTGCCACCCGCGGTCGAGAGGATGAGGTGGATCAGCCGCTCTGCCGCGGCATCGACATCTGCAGGATGGATACCCCGCTCGAAGCGATGGCTCGAATCGCTCGACAGCCGAGTTGATCTGCTTGACCGCCGCACGGCAACGGCATCAAAGGCCGCGGATTCGATGAGCAGGTCGACGGTCGAATCCGTGACGGCTGTTTCTGCGCCACCCTTCACGCCAGCGAGCGCCACGGGACGCTCGGCATCCGCGATCACGAGTTCGCCACCTGCCAGCGTGATGGGGCGCGCACCCTCGCCAAGCGGTAGAAACTGCTCACCAGTGCGTGCAGATCGGACTTCGATTGCGTTCCCTCGAAGCTTGGCCAGATCGAAGACATGCGTGGGCTGACCCCACTCAAACAGCAGAAAGTTGGTGCAGTCCACGACATTGTTGCGCGGAATCTGACCAATGGCACGCAGGCGTTCCTGCAGCCATGCGGGGCTCTCACGGACCCGAACACCACGAATGATGCGCGCGGTGTAACGCGGGCAGCGGGCCGTATCGCTGTTGGCGACATGGATGGCATGTGCACAAGAATCATCGCTGCCATGTGACGCCGAAGGGGGCATCATCACGGAAGCGCCGGTGGCGGCTGCGACTTCCCTGGCGAGCCCAATATGACTGAGACAGTCGCCACGATTGCTCGTGGTCTCCACTTCGAGCACGGTATCGCCAGATTCGAGGCGCTCGGCTGATTCGCAGGGGAATCCAGCGGCAGTCAGATGTTCAGCTGCAGCCGCCGCATCCACAGGCCGTGTCAGATAGGTGTTGAGCCACTCGATACTGCACCGCATATCGGTGGAGAGACTACAGCAGTCTTTCCGCTGTTACCCTCTTCGCATGCGCTGCCGCTCTTTCGGTGAGAGTCCGTGGATGGTGATTGCCGCAGTGCTCTGCCTTGGGGCGTGCAGTGACATTCGCACGACGCAGATCAAGACGGTCGATGTGCCAGATGACGCGGCGATTGATGTCACGATCCTCACTGGGCAAGGAGTCAAGGATCTCCCGCAGGCACATCTGCGACAGGGCAAGTTCACGATGCTCAGCGATGGCAGCCTCCACAGCGATTACGGTGACAGCCTCACGTTCTTGACTCGGCCTGCGATCACGCGTTGGCTGTACCGAGATCAGGTGAATGGCGTTTGGTCTCTTGCTTGCGAAACAGGTTGGATATCCCCATCTCAGTCGACCGTCGACGAGTGGCCGTCTTCGGTCGTGCCGGCGCCGGACGAGATTGTCTACATCTTGTTCTTCCATGCCGAGGGCACGGACTGGTGGTTTGTGCGGCGCTTCAAGGCCACAGAAGTGCCCGATGCGAATGCCGTGACTCTCGTCCGTTCGCTGTGCTCTTTGGCGTGGGCAACGGATCGGAGCGCCGATCGGAATCTGCCGCAGCGCTATGACTTCGGTCCGGATCCCTACGCGGGATTCGACAAAGCACCGCCGTATCAGCCGATCCCGCGACAAGTACAGTGAATCGAATGCGTGACTACGGTCGACTGCTGCCCGTCTTGTTCGCCGCGCTCTTGAGTGGTTTGGTGCCGACGAGTTGCAATGCGCTGCCTACCAAGCTGGCATCGCCCGGCGCGTGCGGGATCAGCCTCATGATTTGGTCGCGCGAGCCAAAAGAATCCAAGTATGAGTACTTCGAAGTGGATGGTGGCACCTTTGGATACGGTGGCGGCAAGGATGGGCTCGCATTGGTTCCATCTTGGGAAACACCACTTTCGCCCGATCAATGTGCAAAGCTTCGTGACATTGCCTCGCGCGGCGGCTGGACCTCTACGGCGCAACCAACACCAGTGCCCCCGCCTGCGGGTAGCGGTCAACTCGCGGATGTTGCGGTGATGTGGGATGGCGGGCGACGGCAGTTTTCGGCAAGTGGAAACGATCCGTATGTCCGAGAGGCAATCACCATGCTTTCTGCGATAGCTGCGGTGCGCTTTGAGCGGCAACTGGATCGACTGCCCGAAGCGGGCAAACAGTCGCGCTGAAATACGGATTCAGCTGGGCCGTCCACGGAGCTGTGGACAAGAGGTGCACAAGCGGTTCAAAAGTCAATATTCAGGCAATATCTGCGCGAATTTATGCCTGCGCTGGCAGCGATTCGTGCTTGCCCATCTAGCGTGAAGCGTGAATTGAAAGGGGGTCTCGCATGGATCGACTCGATGCCTCGGCGGATGAGAATGACTGGGTGGCGCGCGTTGGTGAAACCTATCTGCACCACATGACATCCCTGCAAGGTGTGCTCGTGAAACGCCTGCGGGCGCCACAACAGATTGTCGAGGATGCACTGCACGACGTCTTCTGTGCAGTCCTTCGCCTGCGCAAGTGTCCAGAGCGGTCGCGTGAGGGTGCGCTTTCATTCCCTTACCTCTGTGCTGCAGGAATGCGCCGAACCAGGCGCGTGATGCAGCAAAGAATGCGCAGTCAACGGAGATTGGAAGAGGGTGCACTTCGCAGGGCAATCCTTGGGGCCTCTGATGAATCTGACAGAACTGCCGAAACACACAATGTGGAATCGCTGTCGGCGCAGGACATTGAACGTGCGATGTTTGGATTGACCCCTCGGCAGCGCGATGTGCTGCGTATGGCTTTCTCGACGGTTGGCTGCGGGCGTGATGAGGCGCGGATGCTCGGGGTGACTGCAGGTGCGCATGCGGTCGAAAAGCACCGTGCCATCGTGGCGCTTCGGAGAGCCCTTCATGTGGAATGCGTGCGTGCATGAGATGGGGGGTCGTCAACGAAGCACCTCCTTTGTGGTGCCGGTTCCTAGAATCGTGCAATGGAGTCTGACGAGCCTCGCGAGCCGATCATCGGTATCGATCTTGGAACCACCCACTCGCTGGTTGCGGTGTGTGACGCAGCAGGCCCGCGCGTCATTGAAGGACCCTTGGGCGAGCGGCTCCTTCCATCGGTCGTTCGGTACTCGGATGGTCGTCTCAGTGCCGTCGGATCAGAAGCTCGGCGCCGAGCGGCAGAGTTCCCAAGCGAAACGATTCTGAGCGCGAAGCGGTACATGGGGCGGTCGTATGCGGAGGCACACGCGCTCGAGAGCGGCTTTGAGTTTGGCGTTGTGGAGGGGCCGCGTGGTCTTGCGGCTCTTCGCGGTGGAGGAGCCACGGTGCTCCCGCAGGAGGTTGGTGCGGTCATACTCGCCGAACTGCGTGGTTGGGCCGAGCGAGCGCTTGGCAAGTCTGTGCGGCAGGCGGTCATCACTGTGCCTGCCTACTTTGACGATGGTCAGCGGCAGGCCACACGCGATGCGGCTCGGCTCGCGGGGATGGAAGTCGTGCGCCTTGTGCCAGAGCCAACGGCCGCGGCGCTTGCCTATGGCCTTGGTCGCAGCGTGAAGCCGGAAACGATCGTGGTGTACGACTTTGGTGGCGGGACCTTCGATGTGTCCGTACTTGAAGTGACTCCTGATGACGGGAGTGGAATGGGTGCCATGTTCCGTGTTCTTGCGACAAGCGGCGACACGCAACTGGGCGGCGACGACATCGATCGGATGGTGTCGGAGCGACTGCTCCGTGAGGCGGGACTTGGGGCAGCGAGCTCCGCGCGTCCCGGACTTTCGCCCGCAGCACGTCAGGCTCTGCGAGATTTTGCCGAGTCCACCAAGATCGCACTTTCGGTACAAGAAAGTGCGGCAGTTGATGTGAATCTCGGGAATGGTGTTCGCATCGCGCGATCGGTGGACCGAAGCGAGTTGGAAGAGGTGGCTCGCCCCTTCGTCGATCGCACGATTGCACTCTGCCAGCGCGCGCTGCAAGACGCCGGCAACCCGCATCTTGACCGTGTTGTGCTCGTGGGCGGCTCGACCCGCATGCCGATCGTTCGGCGTGAGGTCGCTCGGATGTTTGGAGTGGAACCCTACACCGCGCTCGATCCTGACCTTGTCGTCGCCCTCGGTGCAGCTGTCCAAGGTGCACTGCTCGGCGGTATCCGGCGGGATGCACTGTTGCTCGATGTGATTCCGCTATCGCTGGGGATCGAGACCGTTGGCGGTGCCGTTGCCAAACTGCTCATGCGGAACAGTTCGATTCCAGCGCAGGCACGCGAGATGTTCTCGACAAGCGTCGACAACCAGACAGCAGTTCGCTTGCATGTAGTCCAAGGTGAGCGGGAAATGGCTGCCGATTGCCGATCCTTGGCGCGTTTCGAACTCCGCAATCTTCCGCCCATGCCCGCGGGGATTCCCCAAGTCGAGGTGGAGTTCACCGTGGATGCCAACGGGGTCCTGCAGGTGCGGGCGGGTGAGCGTCGCAGCGGACAACGTGCATCGGTGCAGGTGGTGCCGAGCTACGGTCTGACAACCGAAGATGTTGATCGGATGGAGCGCGAGTCACTCACGCATGCCCGTGAGGACATGCGCCGACACCGCATCGTCGATTTGGCTGTGAATGCAGCACTCGATGTGAAGTGGATTGGAGATGCACTCGATCGCGTTCGCGAACGGCTCGATCCCGCTGTCGTCGATGCAGTGGATCAGGAGTTACATCGTGTTCGTGGGTTCATTTCACTTGTAAAGACTGCTCCCGAGTCCGTGGATGCGAATGCCTTCCATCAGGCCAAGGAGTTTCTTGATCGTGTAAGCGTGCCTGTCCATGAGGCGGCAATCGCCGAAAGCCTGCGCGCTGATCAGCGAGCTCCGCATGCAGTCGAGCCGGTACGGTCCAAGAGCGGCGGTCACACGCCAAGGAGTGATTCATGAGCGATAGAACAGATGCATTTCAGGTCGGCGTCATCATTCCTGCGGCAGGGCAGAGCACACGCTTCGGGAGCGACAAGTTGGGCCAAGATCTTGGCGGACGTCCGCTTCTGCTGCGAACGGTCGAGCTGTTCACCCGCCGAGATGAAGTTCGCTGCATTGTCGTCGCTGCGCCACCCGATGCGCTCGAGGAGTTTCGATCGCGGTACGGGGCACAGCTTGGCTTTCATGGTGTGCGAATCGTCGCGGGTGGCAGGGCAGACCGCTGGGAGAGCGTGCGGAACGCGCTCTCCGTCATCGATGAGTCATGCACGCACATCGCCGTGCATGATGCGGCACGTCCCGCTGCGTCGGATGGACTGCTCGCCCGCGTCTTCGATGCGGCGCGGGTGGCGAATGCAGTGATCCCTGGCGATCCTGTCTCCGCAACGCTGAAGCGAATCAGTGAGGAGAGCTTTGCCGCCGCGCCTGATGAGGAGGTCGCCGATGCAATCCTCGGCACCGAAGGACGCGAGGCAACCCGCGGCCACCGAGTCACTGAAACAATCGATCGCACGCGTGTGGTGGCTGTGCAGACGCCGCAGGTCTTCGAGGCATCTTTGCTGCGCCGCGCTTATGGGCAGGACGATCTCGGCGGAGCGACCGACGACAGCATGCTCGTGGAACGCCTGGGCGAAACGGTCCTCGTTGTGCCAGGTGAAGCGCGGAACATCAAGGTGACGACTCAGGCGGACCTTGCGCTTGTCAGGGCCATACTCGGGCACCGTGCGCCCGAGGAGCGCCCCGCACACAAACGATTCTGATGCCAGGTCCCGTCGTGCGCCAGAGGCGCGCGCGAGCGTACATCTGATTTAGCGCCGCGCGAGCCGCTCTCCATCCACGGTGAGTTCCGTGCGGACTGCGCCGCTCTTCGCCTGCGGAGCGGTACAGGTGGGGCACTTGGGACTCTTGCGCTTGGATGGCAGAAGCGGTCGCACGATGAACAACAGTGCGAACACTGCGATCAATGACGCGGTCCAAAACTGCCAATCGCTCCAGGGGATGGTCATAACAACACACGATAGGTCACGAGTGCCAGGACGTATGCAGTCATGGACATGAAGATGAGCTGACCGATCGCCCACTTCCAACTGCCGGTTTCACGCGCGACCACCGCGACGGTCGGAAGGCATTGAAGCGCAAGCACGAAAAAAACGAGCAGAGCCGCAGATGTCGCAGTTGAAAAGAGGGGAGTCCCATCATCGCGCTTTGCAGTGCGCACCGCATCGAGCGTGGTGGACTCACCTCCTTCTGCATCGCTGCCGGCGCCTGCGAGCACGAAGACAGTCGTCGTGAAGACCTCGCGGGCGAGAAAACTGGTTATCACAGCCACCGTGAGTTGCCGATCGAGTCCGATCGGCGCAAAAATCGGCTCAAGCGCGCTGCCAATCTGCCCCGAGAAGGAACCTGCTTGTTGTGCTTGCTGCTCCATGCGAGAGGCCTGTGCATTCAGTGCCTCGGCAGTCGCTGCATCGCGGTCCATGATCTGTGTGGCCTGCTCACGCAGCAGTGTCGCCCCTTGCGGCGGAGGCACGATCGGATAGGCGCTGAGCCACCACATCACCACTGCAATGGACAAGATGACGCTGCCTGCATTTCGGAGGAAAAGCCAGCCTCGGTCGAGTGAGATGCGCAGTGCCTGCACGACATTCGGCAGGCGATAGGTGGGAAGTTCGAGCAGCATCGGCGTGGGAGACCCTCTCAGCACACTGCGGCCAACGAGTGCTGCGGTGGCGATACCGGCGATCGCTCCGAGTGCATAGCAGCCGATGAAGGCAATGCCCGCAGCCCACGGTCGCCCCACGAACAGCAGCGTCGTCAGAAGCGCGTAGACAGGGACACGAGCACTACAACTCATGAATGGAATCGCCATGATCGTGGCGATCCTGTCTCGTCGACTTGGGATCAGTCGCGTTGCCATCACTGCTGGGAGTGCACAAGCATGCGCTGATAGCAGGGGCATGAATGCCTGCCCTGGCAGTCCAAAGCGCCGCATCACACGGTCGATCGCGAAGGCGGCTCGAGCGAGATAGCCGCAATCTTCAAGCAGCGCGAGCAGGAAAAAGAGCAGCAGAATCTGGGGAAGGAAAATCACTGTCGCGGCCACACCGCCGATCACTCCCGACACGATCAAGTCTTGCAGGATTCCATCTGGCAGTACACGCTCCGTCCATCCTCCGAGCGATGCGAAGAGCATGTCGACCCACTCCATCGGATACTGCGCGAACCAGAAAATCGCCGAAAAGAGCAGTGTCATCACGGCGGCAAAGAGCAGGATCCCAAGTCGAGGATGCGTGAACGCCCAGTCCAGGCTGTCGTGCAGGTGCGTGTCGTCCTTGTGAGGTGTGCTGCCCGCAGCGATGGCATCAAGCACCGATGCGGCCCAGCGCACGCTCGGCGCGGAACCTGGCTCACCAGCAGGAAGTTCGATTTGCGGCGTAGGTGTTGCCTGGGACTGTACGGTTGCAGCGAGTGCCGCTTTGAGTGCATCCAGACCACTGCCTGTGCGTGCCGAAACTGGCACCACGGGAACGCCAAGGACACGGCTCGCCTGTGCTGCATCGATTTGGAAGCCGCGCCGCTGAGCAAGATCAATCATGTTGACCGCGATGACGGTCGGCAGACCACGACGAAGCGCGCTCGCCGCAAACTGCAAATTCCTCGGCAAGTTGTTCGCATCGACTACCACCAGTGCGGCATCAGGTCGCCCATCACCGATTTTGCCGTCGAGGCAGTCTGCGCAGACCTTGCTTTCGGGAAGTTCCAGCCGAAGGCTGTAGATACCCGGCAAGTCGATGATCGTGAGATCCGGACCATCTGGTACGCCGCAGCTCCCTACTTGATGCTCAACTGTGCTGCCAGGGAAGTTGGCGGTCTTGGAGCGCAGCCCGCAAAGGCGGTTGAACAGCGAGCTCTTCCCGGTATTCGGATTACCGAGCAGGGCGATGCGGCTTGTCACGGCGTTTCTGGTGGAACGGGTGTGACCATGATCCGTGCCGCGATCTCGTTTGACAGTCCCAGCCGTGTCTGATCTACCTGAATGATGCACGGGGTTCCCGATTTGCACACTCGTACCTCGCAGCGTTCACCCATCCCCATCGCCGCAAGAAGGCAGCGCTCTGTTTCGGGGAGCGCATCGAGTGCAGAACACTCAACGGTGGCTCGCTGGCCTCTCGTCAGCTGAGTGAGTGGGATGCGGATGGTCTGGCGTTCCACCGTCCTATGGTATTGAGACTGAGTCTCAACTGCAATCAGTTCTGCCTCCACCCCCAAGAATGCGATACTGATGGAAATGCCCAGGCGCTTTGTAAGCGAGGCACTCGCCGGCTCCACCACCTTTGTAGCGATGGTGGTGGTGATGGCTGTCTTGCCAAATGTGCTGTGCGGGCAGGCGCTTGGGACGACCACTGGCTTTCGTGCGGACGCCCTGATGTGGCCAACAGCGATCGCCGTGGCAATCGGATGCATTCTTATGGGGACCATTGGTCGGCTACCTATCGCTGTTGGACCAACCTATGGACAGGCCTTCTATCTCGTTCTGACGCTGATTCCGGCGGCGGCCGCGGCTGGCAGTCCCGAGCCTTGGAGGACGGCACTGGGCGCAACGCTGTTGGCCGGCATTGCGCTGCTCGTGCTGTCGCTTCTTGGGCTACGGACTTTCGTGCTCCGAGCAGTCGATGCGCAGTTGCAGACCGCCATTGTCTGCGGCATCGGACTTCTGATCACGGCCATGGGACTTCGAGCCGCTGGCATTCTTGACCACGGCGTCGGAGCATTTCGGTTGGTACTCGACCTCCGTTCGCCAGATGTGATTGTGTGCGCCATCGGAGTCTTGGTCGCTCAGTTGCTTCAAGCGCGTGGCTGGCGAATTGCACTGCTGATGGCGACTGTCGTCGCATTCCTGAGCGCGTGGCTCCTGCGTTCGTATGTGCCGACGGTGCTGCCACAGTGGGCAGCAACCGACGCATGGACTGCTTCACAGATTCAGTCTGCCATCGTCCCGACACAAGCGATCGGGCTCCCTGCCGGCCGTTTTGATGGATTCCTCTCGCTGGATCTTGGTGGGGCGCTTGCCCCGCCGATGTGGATGCCCACGTTGCTTCTGCTCTTCACCATGCTGAGTGATTCCACAACAGGACTCTTGGCCCTGATGCATCATGGCGGCTTCATCTCGACGAACAATGATCCGCCCGTGCGCCGTGCGATGATTGCTGACTCGCTCGCCACGGTCGTGTCATCGCTGCTCGGTGTCAGTGCATGCGGTGCCTACGCAGAGAGCAACGCAGGAATCGCTTCGGGCGGTCGCAGCGGTGTGACGGCTGTGACGGCCGGGCTGCTGATGTTGGCAGCACTCATGTGTGCGCCCATTGTGGAGGCGCTCGGCAACTATCCGCCGGCCAGTGCGCCAGTCCTCGTGCTCGTCGGCGCAGCGATGGCGAGCCGACTCCATCGGCTCCAGTGGAGGGATCCAGCCGCGTCCATACCGATGCTTCTCGTCATTGTTGGGATTCCGCTCACCTCATCCATCGCAGCCAGCATGGCTGCTGCGCTTCTGGTGAGTCCCGTGTTGAAACTTGTATCGGGTCGCGTTCGGGAAACCAGCGCACTGGCTTGGATCCTTGCAGCGGCGATGTTGGCCTATTTCATCTGGCTCCGGTAGTCCGCTCGGCGCTCCGCATATTCTGCAGGCTCGACGTCGACAGCAACTCGCTCGCCACGACTCCACTGGGCATGCATGCGCTCTAAAAAAGGAACGCACCAATGGCATCCTGTACCGGCGCCTTGGCAAAGCGAGAGCTCACTGGCCACACGGGGACGCTCGCACTCAAGATAGGTGGTGATCTTCCGCAAGCTGACGCGGAAACAGAGGCAGACATGATCGTCTGGCTGCATCAACCGTCACTCGGCGGATGAGCGAAACTGCAACCCCTGCACTCGCCAATCTGAAACGCAGAGAGGCCCGACGACATGACCATTGCGGTCCCAGCGGTCGTCGCGTTCATACTCGGGCGAGAACGCAAGTTTCGGATCCATGATGCCGACCAGAGTCAATACGCCAGTGCGATCCATGGAGAGCAACGCTGCCAATTTCTCTGCGGTCAGATCAACTTCGAAGGTGTGATCGATGCCATCTTGGGATGGTGTTTCCAGTGCACACAAGACAGTTGCACCGCCACGATTGTTGCTCGATG